>JANQQN010000481.1 GCA_028289325.1 Myxococcota bacterium
TGCAGTCCGCGATCGACTTTAAACGGTCATGGGTCCACCTCGCCAAACACCTCGCTCATGTTCGCAACGCAGGCGCGTACCGGGAGTGGGGCTTTCGGACCTTCGAGGCCTACGCGCAACATGAGCTACACCTGCGCCGGGACACGTGCCAGAAGCTGGTCCGGTCCTACGACTTTCTGAACAGTCACGAGCGTCCGCTCCTCGACCGGGCCGAGCGTGCGCCGCTGCCGGGGGACCCGAAGTACGACCGGACGGAGCCGGTGCCTCTGCCGAATTATCAGGCCCTGGATATCCTCGCCGAGGCTCGCCAGAACCCCAATCTGTCCGAGGATGACTACCGCGACATCCGGGATCAGGTCTTTCGAGACGATCCGGCGGCGGCGGCGGTCAAGAAGCTGGTTCGGGAGCGCGCGCCAGAGGCGGCGGCGCCCAAGGACGACGACCCCAACGAGCGGCTGCGTAAAGCGTTGAACCTCGCCGAGCGGCTGTACGGCCTGCTGCTGGAAGCCGATGCGCCCGACAACGTCGCTCAGTCCGTCGAGCAGGCGGTGGGAGGATTACGAAAGCTCCTGGGAGAGCAGTAGTGAGCGACCCTCGACCGTCCGTCGCCCGTCTCACTTCAGCTGCGCTCAAGTACGGCCTGAATGCCTTCAGCCGGTTCGGTGGGCTGCATCCGGTGGCCCGAACCTGGCGGCGGGGGATCGAGGTGATCCGGGACGTGGCGTACCAGCCCGGTGGGGGCCGAGCCCATCGGTTGGATATCTACCGCCCGGAGGTCCGCCGGGGCCCGCTTCCGGCGATGCTCTACATTCACGGGGGCGGTTTTCGCATCCTCTCGAAGGACACCCATTGGATGTTCGGCTACGGCTTTGCGCAGCGGGGCTGGGTGGTGTTCAACATCAACTACCGGCTCGCGCCCCAGCATCGGTTTCCGGCCGCGATCGAAGACGCGGCGGCGGCGCTGGAATGGGTGGCGGCGAACGCGGCGTCCTACGACGGCGACGTGAGCCGGTTGGCGATCGGGGGCGAGTCGGCGGGCGCCAACCTGGCCCTGTCTTTGGCGATCGCGGGCGCGATGCCGCGCCCCGAACCCTACGCGCAACGGGTGTTCGCGCTGCCGACACGGCCGTCCGCGATCGTCGCGGCTTGCGGCCTCTTGCAGGTCAGTCAGCCCGAGCGGTACCTCGACCGAGCCGAGCTGCCGGAGTGGGTCCGGGCCCGGATTCAGGCCGTGTGTCGCGGTTACCTGCCCGATGATTCAGGCGACCCCGACCGCTTCGCGCTGGCGGATCCGCTGCGGATTCTGGAGGGCGAGACGCCCGTCGAACGCCCGCTGCCCCCGGTTTTCGCGCCGTGCGGTCGTCGAGACCCGTTGGCCGACGACACCCGGCGGTTGGCCCTGGCCCTCGAGGCGCGCGGTGTGCCCGCCCAGACGGAGTGGTACGATGGCCACCACGCCTTTCACGCGGTCATTTGGTCCGACGAAGCGAGACGGTGCTGGGCGGACCAAGATGCGTTCCTGCTTCGTGCGATGGCCGCCACGAGGTGAGCGACGCCGCGGGCCGGTCACCTCGCCCGTCGAGCGGTGACGTCTTACGATAGGATAGGGGCGAGGGATCCTCGATGACCGTTCGACCGCGGGAGGTGGCCCGGGATCTCGCTCGATTGATCCGGGGTGAGATCGACGTTCGCGACTTTCCGTGGCTGACCACCCACGAGCGCCGGGGGTTGGGCGCGCTGGGCATGTCGATGCTGAGAAGCGGTCGCGCGGCGGTGGCGAAGGCGGCCTTCGGGGTCCTGGTGGACCTCGAACCGGACAACCCGGTCCATCGGTTGATGTGGGGACACGCAGCGGCGCTCGCCGATGAGGTTCAGGACGCATTTCGGGCCTTCACCAAGGCCATTCGCCTCGCCGCCAGCGACGAGGGGCATAACGAGGTGGCCAGCGAAGCGTTCTTGGCCCGAGGCGACCTGTTGCTGCGCTTGGGACGAACGGTGGAGGCGAGAGCGGATCTCGCGGACGCGGCGACGCGGATGACGGATCCGGTTCGTCGGAAGTCCATCGAGACTTTCCTCGCTGCGTAGTGTCCGCCTATGGTATACTTTTGTAAGTCTTTATCGCCTAGAAGCCGAGGTTAGAGAAATGCCGAAGTCGAGAATCGGAGGGAAGAAGCCCAGCATGGGCGGCGTGCAGAACGAGGTGAGCCCACGCGGACGGTCGGCGCGAACCGGCCTGACCCGCCCTGTCGAGAAGCTCGCCGAAGACCAGCGCCTCGATCCCCACGACATTCCACTGCCCGAAGTTCATGAGGGTTTTTCTGAAAAGCCATCAGGCCTACACGGGGTCATCGAGGCGGGGCTGAATCGACTCGCGGCCGCAGAGGGCTTCCAGGCCCAAGATAACGCGCTGGGGGTCATGGTGAGGGCGATGGCGGGGGGCTCGGCGGGCGGGCCGACCGTCGACGTGCCGATGCTGCAGCGGGAGCTTCGCCAAGCGCTGCCGGCGACCGCGGCCACCGCGAGCGGCGCAGAGCGCCGCAAGGACGCGGCCCAGCTCCTGACGCTGGCCACCGCGGCCCTGGGTGTTGAGGGATTGCCCCAGGGGCGTGCCAAGGTCGAGGCTCAGCTCACCGAAGACCTGATGGTGATCAAAGAGGCCCTCGCCGACGTTCTGAAGGGATCCGATTCGGCCGCGGTCCAGCGCCTTCAGCGCACCGAGGCGGGATTAAGCTGGGCCGCTGACGTGCTGAGTCGGGGCCGGCCCGCGCTCGACAAGATCGACAACAACGCCACCATCCGAATGGACGCTTTGGCCGGCGTCCTCAGGATCGTGCTCAAGTACGCCCAGTCCGGCGCTTGATCGGTAGAACCCCGGTATCGACCGCGGCGGAGAGGCGCAGACGTGATGAAGGCTTTTTCGGTATCGGCTATACGGCACCAGCGCTCGGACGATCACGTTCCGAGCGCGTTGAAGACGGCGCGGGTGCGGCGCGTCGGTGAGACGAGACCGATGTCGAAAGCGAAAGCGCTCAAGGCATTCCGTCGACGTGTGGTCGCGCCGCTCAAGGCGGCCGGCTTCGAGGGTCCCAGAGGCCACTTCGTCCGGCGATGGGGCGCGGTCACTCAGATCATCGAGCTGCAGCATTCCATCTACGGCGGCCGGATGACCGCCAATCTAGGGCTGGATCTCGAGTGGCTGCGTCCGGAGATCCGTTGGATTCCGAGACCCGCGCTCGGACCCCACGCTCACGACGCTATCCGGTGGGTGCGGGTCGGCCTGGTCAGCCCCGAGCGGTCGGACCACTGGTGGAGCTTCGAGGACGATCCCGACAGCCTCGAGACCGCAGGCGACGGCCTCGCGGAGGCCATCCTCGACCACGGGCTACCCTGGCTGGAGGCCGAGAGCGAGCAGGAGTCATTTCTCCGCCACGCGGAAGAGCGGCGGCGACGCTCGACGAGTCCCCGCCATCCCGAAGGGTGCTTCGCGGAGCTGAGGCTGGTGGCTGCGGTTCACGCTTGGCGCGGCGATCGGGCGGCCGCCGAGCACTACGCGGCGCTGGCCCGGGCCCTGTGGCCGACGGAGAAAGCGCGGCTTCAGGCGGCCCGTCGGTCGTATCGGGAGCGCCACGCGAACGGTCCCCAGCGTCTGCCGCGGGTGCCGGACCTGCTCGGGGAGCTCGAGCGGCTCATCGTGCCCACCAGGGCCGGGTCGGCGTTTGTGCCGCCGGCGCGGTCGCTGCGCTCGAAGTGAGCGCGAGCTGGACCTTGTCCGGCGGCACGAGCATGCGACGGTCCCGATCCCAGGCCACGGTGCGCGCGAAGCCCACCCAGCGGGTGTAGGCATCGAACACCGGCATGCCGTACGTCAGATCGATGGTCGTCCTCGGGTGCCCTTCGTACTCGGGCTCAGCGCCCACCTGAGCGATGACCCCCTGGACGACGCCCGCCCCGAAGTCCGTGCTGACCAGCGCGAAGACCTCGGCCTCCGCCTTCCGCGCATCTTCGGCCAGCGGCGGCGAGGCGACGAGACCGACCTCGGCCACGGCGCGCTCGGTGCGAATGATGGCCACGCGGCGCTCTAGATCCAGCCGCTGCACGACGGCCGGCATTCGGCCGGTGGGGCCGTGAAGCTCGAGGTCGCGAGCATCGGTCAGAAACTGTGCGACGGTGGCCACGGTGTGATGGTCGACGACCACCCCGAACACGATACGGACGGGGTCCTTGAGCAGACCAGGCTGCGGTTCGACGGAGACGTGGATGGTGGCGACCCGGGTTCGGAGGACTTTGGCCAACGCGTCGAGGTCTGTCTGCGACAGGCCCGAGTACCGTTTCGACGTATCGGCCACCGGCCCTGCAGCGACCAGCGCGGCGAGGGCCAGCAGAGAAGCGAGCATCAACCGACCTTGCGGAACGCTCGCTTCTTGCGCTCTTCCAGTTGGCCCTGGATGTATCGAACGCCGTTGTCGATGGTGTTGCCCATCATCTCGATGAGGAGCTGCTCGGTCTCCTTTCGCGAGAGGCGCAGGGTGTCGTAGTACCGCTGTCGCTCGGTCGCGTGGAATAGCACCGGCAGGTAGCCGTGGCGCATCAAGATGTAGTTCACGACCAGACGCCCCGTTTTGCCGGTGTGCTCGGCGAACGGGAAGATGCTCATGAACTCATGATGGAAGTGCGCGGCGAATCGAACCGCATCGTCGTCGTCGGGATCGTTGGCCTCGGCCCACTCCAGCAGTTTGATGGTGCGGGCCTCGATGGCCGTAGGCTGGGCGATGTCGTGAAAGTAAGCGCGGTGCAGCGGGATGTCTTTGCGGTACCGGGCCGGTTCGAAGCTGGGGTCGCTGGACCCGAAGGCAGAGTGGAACCGGCGGAGTAGCTCCATGTCGATCTTGCTTCCGGCCGCCGCTTCTTTGCGGGCCAGATCGATGGCCACCTTCATGTTGCGAATGTCGAAATAGGTGTCCGGCGCAATCGGGCGGCCCCCAAGCGCGCTGGTGACCTCGGCGTGGGTCAAGACAATGCCTTCTAGAGCGTTCTCGTGATAGATCCAGGAATATTCGAACTGTGCGAGGAAGTCGCACCAGATATCCTGATGTACGTCAGCTAGGTCGCGCAAATCATCTGTGCGGTCGTCGATGTCCCGAAAGACCTCTCGCGTTGTTGCCATCCGTTCGTCTCTCCCCAAGTCGCGCGGTTGCCGTCTGCCAACCGGATGTAGGCCAAGTGGCCGTAATCTCGCGATATCCAGCGTGATTATTGCCTGTCAACTCAGGCCCCTGGGACTTACCTTGCGCGCGAACACCGGTGGGCATGGGCCGGGATTCACCGCAAATGCATCGTCTACGAGCGATAATTTCGAGATTGGGATCCACGTCACAGCTGCCGCTAATCCTTGCAATTTCTTGCGGTTGCATGGCGCCGCGGAAGCGCGGTCCCGAGTCCTGAGTTCAGCTGCAGTGCAGCATAAGCGTGGAGAAACAAAGGGTAACACCCAGTAATTTCGCTCATACGACGGCCTCGAAAATCTGAAATTTTTTTGTGACGAGGGCGGTTGTGACGCGTTCGGCTACCGCTTCACAGGTAGGTCAGCCAGTCGGAGAAGCGGTCGTCGGCGCCCCGAACGACCTTAAAAAACGCATCCTGGAGCCCCTTGCACACCGGGCCCCGGGCGCCGCGACCGATCCTTCGACCATCGATCTCTCGCACCGGCGTGACCTCTGCCGCCGTCCCGCACATGAAGACCTCGTCGGCGACGTAGAGGTCGCTTCGGGTGATGTTCTCTTCCCGCACCTCCAGGCCTTCGGCGTGGGCCACCTGCATGAGGCTCTCACGGGTGATGCCGGCCAGGATCGCCGCCCCCCGAGGCGGCGTGAACAGCACGCCGTTGCGCACGATGAAGATGTTCTCACCGGTGCCTTCGGACACGTAACCCTGCGCGTCGAGCATGATGGCTTCGTGGTAGCCGTTGAGCTTGGCTTCCCGCTTCGCAAGGACGGAGTTGACGTATTGGCCGGTCAGCTTCGCCTTTTCATAATGCGATCGGATGCCGATCCGCGTGTAGCTCGAGACGCAGCACCGCACGCCCTTCTCCAGCGCGTCGCTTCCGAGGTACGCCCCCCACGGCCACGCGGCGATCGCCACGTTGATCACGTTGTCATCGGCAGCGATGTTGATCGTGCCTTCGCCCAGCCACACCAAAGGACGTATGTAGCACTGCCGGAGCTCGTTGGTCCGCAGGACGTCTTTCGTCGCGGTGATGAGCTGCTCGACGGTATACGGGACCTCGATGGTCGCGATGTGGCAGGACTGCACGAGGCGCTCGATGTGCTCGCGAAGGCGGAGCACGGCGGCTCGACCGTCATTCGTTTCGTACGAACGGATGCCTTCGAAGGCGCCCAGACCATAGTGGAGTGAATGGCTCAAGACGTGGGTCGTAGCGGCCTCGAAAGGCACGATTTCACCGTTCATCCAGATTTTGGTCTTTGCTGGCATGCCGCCTACAGACACCCGGACCACGGCATCAGTCAATTCATATCGCCGGCTTCACGGTCCCCGTGGGCGTCGTGTGGTCTATCAGTGGTTCGAGCAGCTTCTTCAGAAATGGACCAACCTTGACGAACTCGCGACGTCCATTTCGGATCGCCGCTTCCATGACTCTGGGCGTCGGAACCAACGTCATCGGTGACAGGGTGCGGCGATAGGTGAACATCAGCTGGGCAAACGGGCGATTTCGCGCCACGTTTTCTGCCGCAATGCGCTGCAGAGGCAGAAACAGCATGTGCCTTCCCAACGACGGAGCGAAGCAGTCGAGGCCGACTACGGATGCGTTGCGAGTGCCGATGCGACCGGCCTGCACGTATTCCCAAGCCGCCCTGACAGGGACGTTGGCGATGAGCCCGCCATCGGCCAGGAAGTCCACCCCTCGTCGTCTCAAGACCGTTTCGACAAGCGCCCGCATCCGCGGATCGTTTCGAGTGATATCGTATTGGATCAGCGCCGGGAGAGCGGCCGAGAACCCGGCGGCATCGATCACGTCGAAGCCGTCCGTGCTGGCTTCGCTACCGAGTATAATATCCTTGAGCGCGCCGGGCGTGCTCGCCATCTCGGTGATGAGTTTTACGCCATGGCCCACCATGTCTCGGACGTGGAGAAGGCGGCCTATCGCGCCGCGTCGAATCTCGCGCCGGAACATCTCCTCGTATCGCGCGGCGCCCTTGGCCGCGTCTCGCCTCACGCCGGTGACCTGAACGAGAAACGGAACCGCGAGCTCTCGAAGCGACATCGTGCTCCCGCCGTCGCCGACGAAGAAGGAAGAGAGGGCGGTTCTCAAGTGCAGGCGCAATGCGCCTGGCATCGCGTACCGAGTCTCGCTATCAAGGACTCGAAACATCTTCTTGAACGACAGGCTTTGGCTGACGTCCCGGATCATCTCGTTGCGAAACTCCTGGTCCCGCGCCCGAAACATGCCCAAGATGGCCCCGATGCTGGTTCCGGCGATCAGCCGCGGTCGCAGCGACAGGGACTCGAGGACGGAGAAGGTGCCCAGGTGATTGAAGCCACAACCTCCACCGCCTCCCAACGCGAGCACCAGGGCCTTCGAACGGAGTTCTCGATCGAGGTCTTCGCGATCGAAAGCCCCCACATGGTCGGAAAGCAATTTGTCTTGCGCCTTGAGCAGCAGCGGTCGAAGCTGCTCGGCATCGGCGCCGAGTCGCTGCGGGTCGAGGTGTCGATCTTGGCGCATCGAGTGTGCGAGCCGTCGTACTCGCTCTCTGAACGAGGCGAGGCGCGGCCCGACGACGACGTCCCCCGACCGACCGGGTAGAACCCACAGCCGGGAGAGATTGAGCGCCAGCCGAACCGTGACCTCCTGGCGACGGTCCAGGCGGCCTGGCTTGTTGACGAGCGCTTGCACTAAAGTGACTTCGGCGTCGTCAAACGGCTTGAGTTGACGAAACCGCTCCGCGAGTTCAGGCCGTATGTCGGGAGGGGCGTCCAACGGGGTGAAGCTATGAGCGCGCTAGACCGTCGGCAATACCGTCGCCCGGCTAGACATTGGTCTGCGCGGGAGTACCCTTTGCTCATGCGCGTCTGAGATCGATGCTGGGGCAGCACGGGAACGGGACGGAACGGAACGAATGGGGCTGACGGTCTTACCAGACGGTTCGGTGGTGCTTCGCCGCGCAGAATTCACGGTACATGTCGACCCTCAATTGCGCGCGCTTCACCTACGCACGGGGACGCCGGACGATGGCCTCGGGGGCCTCATCGTTGCGTCTTACATCCTCGATTCGGTGCAGGGGGTTCGTCTCAAGCGAGACGGCGAGCGATGGGGCGGCCATATCGTTCTCAAGCGCGGTGACGTGGTCGGCCTCGGACAGTGGCCGTCCCGGCAAGAGGCGGAATCGGCGGTCCACACCCTCGCCAAGGCGATGGCGGTTCCGGTTCAACTGGAGACGCCGGAGCATAGCCTCGTGGTGCCCGCGGGCCGAGGGCCGCGGGGGGAGCCTTGGAACCCGCAGGCGAGCGACGGGACGATCGTAGATCGAGACCCCGAGTCGTCGTCGCCGTTCGAGGCGAACGGCAGCCAGGCGGTCTCCTTCGGGAGCGATCCGTACCCGCCTCGATACTTCAGTCCGGCGCCCGGCTACCTGGTCCGAGTCCACGAGTGGCGAGGGGTCCGAACGGCCACCGGGGCCTTTGTGCGCGCGTTGTCGGGTTCCGTGGCCCTGGAGCCCGATGCGGCGTGGCCCCCGTTCCTCGGCCCGCCTCCGGCGCCATACTTCGCCGTCGCCCCCGGTGTGCTGCTGGAGCATGGCGCGCGGGTTTCGTCCGGCGATCTCATGGGCGCGGAGCCCATCGGTTCCTTCGACCCGCTCGATTCCCAGGACCTCGCGCTGTCGTTACGAGAACCAGAATTGGCGCCCTCCGGCGAGCGGCTCGCGCCGCCGGAGATGCCCGATGCAGGGTCGGACGTCCTGGGCGACGAAGACCTCGCGCTGCTGGAATCGCTGCCGCTGCTCGAAGACGTCCCGCTGCTGGACGAGGTCGGTTGGTCGGTACCGATCGATCAGATGTACGCCCCCGCGCAGCCCGGTCCGTACGACGGCGGTTCGGCGGCCGAACTCGGTACGACCGGCGAGATGCAAACCGTCTCCGAAGGCGCGATACCGGCCGACGGCCTCGTGGCCGAGGGCGAAGCGGCGGCCGACGGCCTGGTGGCCGA
>JANQQN010000508.1 GCA_028289325.1 Myxococcota bacterium
GTGTCGGGCGGAATCGGCGGTGGGTCAGCGGCGACGGCTGGAGCCGAAGGGGCGAGCGAACCGGTGGCGGGGGGCGGATCGGGTGACACGATCACCGCCGCTACGTCCGCTCGCTGCCACGCCCATACGCCGGCCCAGATGACCACCATCAGGATGATGGCGAGCGCGGGCAGCCACGGACGGCGGGGTACGCCTGCGGCCGCGAGCTCGGCGGGACGCAAGGCGGTATCGGTGTGGGACGCGATCATCCCGTCCAGCGGCGCGGACATGGAGACCGACCCATTGGGCATCGACGGCGCTTCGGCGGGGGGAGGGACCGGCTCGGCCGGCGGACCAGGAAGAGGCGCTACCGGCCCGGGGCCCTCCCAAGGTCGATGGGGGTCGGGTCCGGCCCCGATGTGATGCGCAAACCCTGCCGGCGCCCGGCGAGGAATCCGTAGCCGCGATGCGTCGAAGGATACGGTCGAGCCTTCGGTCAAGCTCCGGACGTAGTCCGCGACGACGTGCCGGCCGAGCGGGATAGGGCACTCGCGAAGGACGAGGTCGAGCTCCCGATGGAATGCTCTCGCGTCGGAGAAGCGCTCGTCCGGATACTTCGCCAGGCCCTGCAGGACCGCGCGTTCGATGCCTTCAGGGCATTCGGGTGCGAAGTCGGTCAAGGCGCGCGGCGGCTCCTCGAGGATGGCCTTGAGCATCATCAGCTCATTGACGGCGGCGAAGGGGCGGTCGCCGGCGATCAGCTCGAACAGGACCACGGCCAGCGAGAAGAGGTCCGAGCGGCCGTCTACCCGCTCCCCCGTCGCTTGCTCGGGAGACATGTAGGCGACTTTGCCTTTCAGCATACCGGTCTGGGTCTCGCCGCTGATGCTGGCGCCCTTGACGATGCCGAAGTCGACCAGCTTCACCGCGCCGTCGTAGGACACCAGAATGTTCTGCGGGGAGATATCGCGGTGGACGAGGTGCAGCGGCTCACCGCTGCTCGCGTGTCGAAGCTCGTGCGCGTAAGAGAGTCCTTCGAGGGCCTGGGTGGCGACGTACGCGGCCAGTTCGGGGGGAATCGCTGGCCGCCGTTCCCGGGCCATGGTGAGCAGCTGACGAAGGTTGACCCCGTTCACCATCTCCATGGCGATGAAGTACTGGCCGTTGTCGTCCTGCCCGAGCTCGAAGATTTGAACGATGTTCGGGTGGTCGAGCTGGGCGGTGATCTTCGCCTCGGTCAAGAACATCCGAGTAAAGGTCTGGTCGGCGGCGAATTGCGGCAGGATGCGCTTAAGGGCGCAGCGCTTTTCGAAGCCGCCGGGGCCGCTGTACCGAGCCAGGAACAGCTCGGCCATGCCGCCTGTCGCGATCTTTCGGACGACCTCGTATCGGCCGATCCGCTGGACCTGCGGCGCCTGCGCCATGAGGACTAAACTTCCCCGATCGCGACGCTAGTGGTCAAATCGAGGTCACTTTGGGTGTACTTTGTAGGCGTGGACGCTCGAATCTCGGAAAGCATACTAGACGCGATCGGCAACACGCCGCTCGTACGACTGCAGCGCGTAGGCAAGGACACCGGCTGCGAGTTCTTCGCCAAATGCGAGTTCATGAACGCTGGCGGCTCGGTCAAAGACCGCATCGGCAAGCGGATGGTGCTCGAAGCCGAGAAGGCCGGCCGTATCAAGCCTGGCGACACGCTGATCGAGCCCACGAGCGGTAATACTGGCATCGGCATGGCTCTGGCGGCCGCAGTTCGAGGCTACCGCATGATCATCACCATGCCCGAGAAGATGAGCCGAGAAAAACAGGTCGTCCTGGAGGCGCTGGGGGCCGAGATCATCCGGACACCGACCGAGGCGGCGTGGGATTCACCTGAAAGCCACATCGGGGTGGCCCAGCAGCTGCAGCGCATACTTCCGAATGCCCACATTCTGGACCAGTACAGCAACCCTGATAACCCGGAGGCGCACTACCAGGACACGGCGCAGGAGATCCTGGAGCAGACGGATGGCGGCAAGTTCGACTACTTCGTGGCCGGCGCCGGGACCGGTGGCACCCTCAGCGGCATCGCTCGCCGGCTGAAGGAAGAAGCGCCCCACGTGAAGATCGTGGGTGTCGACCCCGTCGGGTCCATCCTGGCCGGGCCGGGCCCGATTACATCGTACAAAGTCGAAGGCATCGGTTACGACTTCATCCCTAACGTTCTCGATCGCAATCTCGTCGACGAATGGGTGAAGAGCGAGGACCGCGAGTCGTTTCTGATGGCTCGCCGGCTCATCCGCAAGGAAGGCCTGCTGTGCGGCGGCAGCTGTGGCACGGCCATGTGGGCCGCAATCGAGGTCGCCCGGCGCGTGGGTCCGGGCAAGAAGTTCGTGGTCATCCTTCCCGACTCGGTCCGGAACTACATGACGAAGTTCATGGACGACCAGTGGATGAAGGAGTCCGGCTTCACCGAGCAGCGCTGGGAGTCGGAGACGATCGGCGAGCTGCTGCGCCGGCTACCCGATCGCCCGATCCTGACCGCGACCAGCTCGGATAGCGTCGCGGAGGCGGTCAAGGTCATGAAGAACGCGGGCATCAGCCAGCTGCCGGTTCTGGACAACCAACGCTTGGTGGGCATCGTGACCGAGAGCGACATCCTGGCCCGGATGGTCGACGGCTCGGCTTCGCTCGAGACGAAGGTGGCGGAGGTGATGGTGCGGAAGGTCGACACCGTGCACGTCGACGCCGAAGCTCGGACCTTGCTCGACCTGTTTGCGCGGGAAGAGGTCGGGCTCGTGCTCGATAACGACGGACGAATCCGAGGCATCATCACCAAGATGGACCTTGTCGATACGCTGACGTCGGGCCCCACCGAAACCCCAACCGCAGCGTGATCCGGTTCGGTCGTCCCTATGCCAACCTCCGAACACGGCCTGTTTTCACTGACCGGTGATGAACGGACGCGTTCAGAGGACTCCCCGTTTTCACGAGCGATGGAGGAACGCGTTCAGGAGGCGCCCTGAGTCTTCCTGAGCCCCGTCGCGACACCCAAGAGAGAACTCTCAGTCGGGGCGGGCGAGACCGAATGCGGCCCCATCTTGGTCGGGCGGCGGGTGACGGTCGGACGTCTTCGCGAGCTCGATGGCCTGCGACACCCAGTCGTCCCGGATAATGCGGCCCTTGAACACCTCGAGGTGGCGGTCGACGTACGCGACCTCATCGGCGTTCCACCGCGCGACTTGCCAGAAGTACCAGACACCCAGCCGGTTCAGGAGTCCCTGGAGCACCGGGCCAACGCCGGAGATACGTTTGAGGTTATCGGGGGCGCCCATCGTGGCCTGCTCGAGAAGCAGCGGACGTGAACCCGGGCCTTCGGCGGGCGCCCCGTTGGTCGTCGGCGGGGCGGCTCGCTGTTCGAGCAGCGATTCGAGGCGCACCAGGCGCTCATTGATGGGATCCAGGTCCACCGTCGTCGGCGCGGGAGGGGCGCTCACAAGGTCATTGAGTCTCGCCTCCACCGCCGTCAACCGCACCAGCAGCGGGTCGAGGTCCAGGGCCTCGGGCTCCGGGATATGGAGCCCACGAATGGCGTCATTGAGGCTCCCGACCTGATTTTGCAGGGGCTTGAGGTCCACGCTCTCCGCGGCGCTCAGGGCGCGAACGCTGGTCTCGAGGTCGCCGACCTTGCGCAGCAAGGGCCCGATATCGATCGGCGGGGGCAGGTTGGTGACCACGTCATCGACCCGGGCCAAACGCTCGGTGAGCGGGGACATGTCGGTGGGCGGGGGCGGCTGGGGGATGTCGATGGTCTTGATGGACTGCTCGATTTTGTTCAGCCGGTGCACGATCGGGGTCAGGTCCGGCGCGGGCGGGATCTGAAGGGCGTTGAGGGTGGCCTCCAAGCCGCCCAGCTTCTCCTTGAGGGGGTTGACGTCTACGGCGTCCGGCGGCTCAGGGACCTCGATGGCCAGAACCGCTCGCTCGACCCCGGTGATCTGGTCGTGAAGCGGCTTGAGGTCGACGGGGTCAGGCGGGCGAATACCGCGCACGTCGTCGTGCAGCGCCGCGATCTGGCGCAATACGGGCTGCAGCTCGGGCGCGGCGGGGACATGGATACCTTGCACGGTATCGTGAAGAGAAGAGATCTGCTTTTGAATCGGCTTGAGGTCTACCGGAGGGGGGATCCGGATCGCGCTGACCAGGTTTTCGAGATCCCCGACCTTGCGCTGCACGGGGGTGAGGTCGGGCCGAGGGATCTTCGTTATGCGGTCGTCGAGATCGCGCAACCGATCCATGACCGGCGACAGATCCACCGGAGGCGTGGGCTTGGGGACCTTGATTCGAGCCACGGCATCATCGAGTTTCTCCAGCCGTCGCACGAGGCCGTTAAGATCGTCGGTGGTTCGGCTGGGGGCCCGCACCGAGCTGATCGCTCGCTCGAGGCTGGTGAGGCGTTCGGCGAGGCCGTCCATCTGGCTGGCCGTAGAACGGGCCAGGGTGGAGATCGTCGTCTCGATCGTGCCGAGCTGCTTGTTGAACGGGGCGAGGTCCGAGCCGCCGGGCGTCGTGGCCAGCCTCTGAATGCCCGACCCCAGCGCCTTGATCTGGGACTCGAGGGTGCCGAAGCGGGGCTCGAGCGTGGCGAACGAGCTCGCGCTCGCGAGGCGGGAGTGTTCCTCCGTCACGTCGACGAACTGCCGGCGGATCCACCACCAGCCGAACAGAAAGCCGAAGACGGCGGCCAGCGCGAGCATGATGGTCATTTTTAGGATGAGATAGGTCATGGGAGCGCTCTCTCTTCGTGGCGGTTTCAGCGGCGGATCTTGATTTCGATCCTGCGGTTCTTGGCCTTTCCGATCCGGGTCGAATTGCTGGCGATAGGTCGACGTTCGCCGAAGCCAAGCGCGACGAGCCGGTCGTCTTCGATGCCGAGGTCGTTCAGGATTCGACGCACCGACGCCGCCCGGTTGCGGCTCAACATTTCGTTGCTTTCGTCGGTCCCGACGTCGTCGGTGTGGCCCTCGATCTGAAGGGTGACGGGACACTTGCGGGCGATTTCGGCGAGGGCTTCGAGCAGCGGCATACTCCCTTGACGGACCACCGCGCTCGCGGTCGCGAACTGGATCTTGGACCGCGACAGCCGACCGGCAAACGCCTCGTCGCATTCCGTCGCCTGTCGCTCCTCGAGCAGGGTCACGCTCCCCTGGTTGTCGGCGCCCAGCCCGGCCAGGATCCGTTCGACGTCCCCCCGGCGACCCTCGGCCACCACGCCGTTGACGCCGAGTCGCTGGCCGGCATAGCCGGCCTTGCCGGAGACGAGGAAGGCGACGATCTGCAATGCGCCTTTCGACGCCTCGTCGTAGGGTCCTTTCGGATGTTCGTTGGTGATCCGCAGCTCATCGACGACGTCGCTGAACTCACGACGCGCGGCGGCCACGAGCCGACGTCGGGTCTCTTCGTTCGGTACTTCGCCGCGAAGGACGACGCGCCCGCTGAACCTCTCGAACTCGAACGCGTGGGCCCGGACGCTGGGCACGACGGCGGGGACCGGGGGCGGGGTGGGGGCGAACTGCACGTCGACGGAAACGTCGGTCGGACACTGATGTCGCCCGAAGGTCGTTTCGCACTCCGTCGTCTTCGTCAGTGCGGCGAGGGTGGCCTCGGCCACCGGCGTGGGCGAGGTCCCTCGCACGATGACCCGCTGCCCGTCGGCGGCCACCTCGACCCAGGAATAGCCTGCTTCCTTGAGGCGTGCTTCCGCTTGTCGCGCGACGTCGGACTCGACGGAGACGGGCGCGAAGATGGCGACTGCGAACAACAGCAACAGCAGGAGGCCGAGAAGGGGAATAATGCCCCACGGCCACCAACGCTCGGTCGCTTGGTCGGTTCGCCGCCAGCGCCGGATCGTGGTCACCGTCTTCGACGCGGTCGCTTCGGCGCGTACCTCGGTCGCCATCTTGCTTAGTTACCCCGCGAACGAAAACGAGGGCAATAGACGGTGATCGATGAACGGAGCGGGGGCCGGGCCGAATGACGGGGGCCTGACCCGGCGTCAGCCGAGGAGCTGATCGAACGGGCCTTGCACTTCGTAGGTCACGCCGAGTCCGCCTCCGCCGAAGGGGCTGCCTCGCTGCGAGCTAAAATAGAGGCGCGTACCGTCAGGGCTGAAGGCCGGGCCGGTGATCTCCGAATCGTCCTGCCCGACCACCTGAAGCAGCGGGGCGACGTCGCCGTTGCCGTCGATGACCACGATCTGCATGTCTCCGCCGTCTTCAGCCACCAAGACCTGGCCGGAGGGAGCGACGGTCACGTTGTCGACGCCGGTCAGGATGGGGTCGGGCGCGGAGGCGGCGTCGTAGAGGATGGTCAAGACTTGGCTTGCGGTGTCGAGGCTCCATACGCGGTTGTCGCCCTTGGTCGTGAAGTACACGTTCCCATCCGCGTACCAGCACCCTTCGCCCCCATCGAATCGCGTGCTCGACCGGACCTGATCGCGGGTACGGCGCTGGTACCACTTCGGTCGAGGCCGGGGGACGTCGATCCATTGAACGCGACCCGACCCGTTTTCGACCTCGGCGACCTGGAGCGTGCCCCGGCCGAGATCGGCGGCTTGGCCGGCTTGGTAGTCGGCGATGACGAACCGATAGAAGCGGCCGTCCGGCTCGTCTTCGGTCAAATAGACGATGCCCGCGATGGGATCGATGGCCGCCGCTTCGTGTTGGAAGTATCCGAGCGCGTCCCGGCGAATGGCCGACGACTCGCCGAACGGGTCGCACTCATAGACCCGACCCCTATCGATCTCTTCGCAGGACAGCCATGTGCCCCACGGCGTAGGACCGCCCGCGCAGTTGATGTTGGTGCCGCCGAGGATTCGGTACGCGTCGACGACACTACCGGCGGCGTCGAATCGCACCGCGCCGACGCCGCCGCCGAGAAAAGACAGCGTCTCGCTGTTCGACACGTACACCCAGCCGCCGCCGGGGGCGGCGAAAGTGGCGCCACCGTCGGGGTACATGTGCCAACGGTAGCCCGCTGATCCCCGAACGGTGGAGACGCGAAAACCGGTGGCCGCGATGATGCGGGATGAGAAGCCCGCAGGCAGGCGGACATCGTTGGCGTCAGGGGGGCCGAGGGGGCCGATATCGGACACCGCGGCATACGCGGTCAACGGTCGGGTCATCGATATCAAAGTCGGCCCGAGGGCCAACGCGCCCAGCCCGCCCTTAAGTACGGTTCGTCGGTCGAAGGTGGGGTTCATCGGTCGTCGCTCCCTTTCATCTCGCTTTTCTCGGTCAGTCCGGTCCTGGTCAGTCTGTCGTTTATCGGCGCCGACGTGAGTCGCTGTTCGTGAACTTCCTCGGGAGCCGCGGTGACGCATTCGATCCCGTGGCTTTGCTCGCTCAATAACTCCGCGTACGGCCGCGGACGCGTCGGAAGCCCGGTTCGCCACCCGTGTACGCCGGCCAGACCTACGGGTAAGGGCCTTTCGACCCTTCGATCATGTGCGCTGCGTCAGCGATGGGATGCGTTCCGACGGCGACGGAGGGCGGCAGTGCACCGCATCCGTTGCGGTCTGCCCTCCCATGGGTTGCGTCTCCGCGACCGTTATTATGGCGGTCCGATTGGCCCGACCCTTGCTCCACCTACGAGCGCTGCCAGGACGGTGGCTCAAGCAGAAGGAGAATCGGATCAATGAACGTGAACATGCTCGGCGGTGCCCATCTGCTCCGCTACCTCGGACTCGACGCCGGACGCTTCCTGTCGCAGCTGGAAGACTTCCATAGCCAGCAGCTCGACATGCTGTCCCAGATGCGGGACGGCTTCCAGTTCGCGTCGGGCTTCAGCGCCGCCACGCAGCTGGCCAGCATGCTTCAGTCGGGCATGATTCCCGGCGCCGGCCTGATGATGGCGCCCAACATGGCGCTGTGCGGTTGCGCGGGTATGTACGCCAAGCCCTACGAGATGGACTTCGGCGCCTACGACGGCGACGCCCGCGGGCTGCGCGGACTGCTGGAGCGCGCGCGAACCCGTCGCCACGGAGCGAAGTTCGAGCGGCGCTTGGCGAGGGATCCGTTCTTCCGGCAGCAGGTCGAGATGATGCTGGGCGGCCGTATCGTGCCCGACGGGGTCAAAGACGGCAAACTGAAGATCATGCCGTTCCCACCGGGCTTGATGCTGCCCGGCGGTACGCCGAACCCGGCGATGATGGGCGCGGTGGCGTTCATGAGTCAGATCATGCAGGCGGCGGCGATGATGGGGCCCCTGAGTCCGTTCGGCATGTTTAACCAGATGATGCTCGGCGCGCTCGCCAATGTCATGAATGGCGCCGAGGGCGCCGAGGGCTCGAACGGCAGCGGTGGTTCGCCGTACGTCGACTGGGCGGACACCGGCGCCCACAAGAAGGGGGAGGCCAACGCCACCCAAGGCGCCATGGGCATGAGCAACAACGGCGACGCTTCTGCGATCCTCAACGACTCGTCCCTCACCGTGGAAGACAAGGTGACCCTCATGATCATGCTGATCATGAAGAAGATGGACGAGGACATCGAGAAGCAGGCGAACTACATCAACCAGCTTCAGCAACAGCAGAACAAAGGCGGCAAAGGCGGCGGCAAAGGAAAAGGCGGCGGCGGCGGAAAGAGCCCGTCGATCGACGTCGAGACCATGAAGCTGAAGCGTATGATCGACAAGCGTTCGCAGATGTTCGACATGCTCCGGCAGATCATCGACAAGTACAACGAGACGGCGAAGAACATCATCCAGTCGATGGGCCGATAGTCCACGCTCGAGGGCGCCACCGGCGCCCGTCCCCGGCTTCGCAAGCCTACTTTCGTGGTCGCAAGAAGCGGCTCGGTTTGGTGCTCCAGGAAGAGTGCCTGGTACGGGGAACACAGGATGTGTCCCCGCACCACCCTGGTCCGAGGTGAAGGCCCGCGCGAGGGCGAGGAGGCCATCGCGCGCGCTTTCCTTTCCCCGCTCGGTCTGAAATGACTGCGGGAAGATGACGCCTCCCACGCCTGCCGAGCGATCACCGGCCGACGAGAGTTGGATCGGGGCGGTCCGGCTCGCCTTTGCTCAAACCCCTCGCGCCGTACGTCTCGTTTGGTCGGCGGATCCATACTCGACGCTGGGACTTCTGATTCTGCAGGCGGTGGGCGCCTTGCTGCCGCTGGCCATCGCCTGGGTGGGCAAGCTGCTGGTCGATTCGGTGGTCGAAGCCGCCCGCACCGAGGATCCCGCGGCCGCCGAACGCGCGCTGACCATGGTCGGGATCGAGCTGGCGTTGATGGTGGCCTCGGGGCTCATCACCCGCGCGACGGGCCTGCTGCGGTCATTGGTCGGGACCCGGCTCGC
This sequence comes from Myxococcota bacterium, assembly GCA_028289325.1. Lineage (GTDB taxonomy): Bacteria > Myxococcota > Kuafuiibacteriia > Kuafuiibacteriales > Kuafuiibacteriaceae > JANQQN01. Next base: position 9,316 of record JANQQN010000508.1, read on the forward strand.
GTATCAGATCCAGGGGGATATCCTCGAAAAGGCGCAGACCCTCGATCTCGTCCACTTCGAGACCCCCGAGGTCTACGACCGGCTCCAAAACGCGCGACGGGAAGCCTCGAGTCGGCCCCTCAATCTGTTTACGAGCGCGGTAGATATCGGAAGCAACGCGATCACCCTCGCTAGCTATGGGGTCCTCCTGTTCGGCTTCAGCCCCTGGACCCTGCTCATCCTGGCCGCGGCGACCATCCCGTCGTTCATCGCCGAGGCCCGGTTTTCTGGCCAGGCGTTTCGATTGTTCACGTGGCGTGCGCCGGAGGGGCGCAAGATGCGCTACCTGGAGATCCTGCTGACGCGTGATAGCAATGCGCAAGAGGTCAAGCTTTACGGGCTAGGCCCGATGCTTCTCGACCGCTACCGCGGATTCTATCAGCGATTCTTCGCCGAAGATCGCCAGCTCGCCGTCCGGCGGGCGGTGTGGGGTTTCGGGCTGGGCATCCTGTCGACCGGCGCGCTGTACGGATGTTACGCGTGGATCGTCGTCCGGACCGTGGGGGGCGCTCTGACTCTCGGCGATATGACCCTGTACATGACCGTGTTTCGTCAGGGGCAAGCCAGCCTGCGCAGTATCCTCAAGGCGTTGGGCTCGAGCTATGAGGACAATCTCTTCATGTCGAATCTGTTCGGCTTTCTGTCGATGCCCACCGGACCCGAAGCGGTACGGGCGCTGTTCGAAACCGGCGAGCCGGCGAAGATCTCGCCCCCCAACGAGACCGCGGCGAAACCGGTCGACGGCGTGGCCGCGCCCGGCCCGTCGGGGCCCGGCGGCGACGGGATCCGGTCGGGCGAGCGGGGTTTCGTCCTCGACGCGGTGAGTTTTCGTTATCCCGGGATGACCAAGTGGGCGCTGCAAGACGTCAACCTCCACATCGCCCCTCGGGAGAAGCTCGCCATCGTGGGCAACAACGGGGCGGGCAAGTCGACGATGATCAAGCTTCTGACCGGGCTGTACCCGGTCACCCGAGGACAGATTCGGCTCGACGGGGTCCCGCTCGAACAGATCGATCCCGGCGTACTCCGGGGGCGGCTGGGGGTGGTGGTGCAAGACTTCGTGCAGTACGAGTTCACCGCCCGGGAGAACGTGGGGCTCGGACAGCCGAACCGCATGGACGATCTCGACGCGATCAAGGAGGCGGCGCGGCGGGGTGGGGCCTACGAGGCGCTGGCGGGTCTGCCCGACGGGTTCGAGACCCAACTCGGGCGCTGGTTTCAGAAGGGTAGCCAGCTCAGCCGAGGCAACTGGCAAAAGGTGGCCGTCGCCCGCGCATTCATGCGCGATGCCGACATCCTGATCCTCGACGAGCCGTCGGCGGCGCTCGATGCGGAGGCGGAGCACGCCTTGTTCGAGCGCTTTCGAGAGCTGACCGACGATCGGATGGCGATCCTGATCTCCCACCGTTTCTCGACCGTCCGCATGGCCGACCGGATCCTGGTTCTGGGGGGCGGACGGGTCATCGAGATCGGCACCCACGACGAGCTGATGACCGCCGACGGGCAGTACGCGCACCTGTTCACCCTCCAGGCCTCGGGGCTGCTGGGCGATGACTGGCGATCGGATGAACCGTTGGCGCGCCCAGATCGCAATGATTCCGAAATGGGGGACGACGCGCCGAGGCCATGACCGCCGTCGACGGCCCGCTCGACGTCATCTACGCTCTTACCCATGGACGATCGTTTCCGGCCAGATGGCCGCGCCCACCGCGACCGGATGCTCGCCGGTGACTTCTACCTCGCCGATGATCCGGACCTGGTGCGGGAGCGCGGTCGCGCCGCCGACCTGACCCGGCTGTTCAATCAAACCGCGAGCGATGACGGCGCCGAGCGGGAGGAGATCTTGCGCAAGCTGCTGGGCGGCGTGGGTGAGGGCACCGAGGTTCGGCCTCCGTTTCACTGCGACTACGGGTACCAGACCCACATCGGGGCCCGAAGCTTTGCCAACTGGGGACTGATCTGCCTCGACGTTGGGCGCATCGTCATCGGTGACGACGTTCAGATCGGGCCGAATGTTCAACTCCTGACCGCCACCCACCCCATCGAGCCCGAACCGCGACGGGCGAAATGGGAGGCCTCTCAGCCCATCACCATCGGCGATAACGTCTGGCTCGGCGGCGGGGTCATCGTCTGCCCTGGGGTGTCGATCGGCGAGAACACGGTCGTGGGCGCCGGCGCAGTCGTCACCCGGGATCTGCCCGCCCACGTCGTCGCGGTCGGAAACCCGGCGCGAGCGATCCGCACCATCGACAGGTGAGCGACGGCCGGCGCGGGCCTGAGCGTTGCGAGGGCTCGCGGCGGGCCGTCAACCGATCGCCGACGCGCCGCGCGAATCCTGATCTCAGTCGGCGGTAACGGTCGACGCGTAGCATCGGGATATGGCCGCACGAAGGGCCGCGTCTTCGGCGTCGGTCAGGGTCGACATGCGGCGAGGGAGCAGGTCTTCGAGGTCGATCAACACGTCGAGGAGAACTTCGTGTCGCATCTCTTCGTCGTCATCGCCGACCTTCGAGCGCGCGGACGCGATCCGGGCCGGATTGACCAGGTGCTCGGCGAGGGCGATGAGGGCGTCGAAGTCGAGATGAGCATGGGGGTCGAAAGCCTGACTCTCGTCGAACTTGGCGTCGTCGAACATCGGGATCTTTCGCTTGATGATCGGGCGGTCGTTGACCGACATCGCCCCCGCCGCCTTGATGACCAGCCCCTCCGCGGTGTTACCGTCGATGGGGGGCAGGCCGAGCGCCCCGGGAACGAGGGTCGTAAACCCAACCGGCATCCGTTCCATCGCGCCCAAGGTCCCTCGCCCCAACACCGGCGCCGTGGCCAGGCCCGCCGCCGAAGCCCGGCGAGTCAGCTCGTCGTGGGCCACGAAGACCGCCTCGTTTCCGCCTTCAGGCTCGACGACCACGTCGAAGACCGCGAAGCGAAGCTCGGGGGCGTACCACACCCCCGTCTGCACCGCCGACAGGCCGGCGACCGCGCTTATGTCGCGGTGTGGGTAGGCGCCCCCGAACAGCTCTCCAAAGATGCGGACCACACCCGCACGACCCCAGTGGGCGTGAACGTTCAACGCGGCCTGGCTGAGCTGTACCCGCAGGAGCTGCCAGCCGAAAAAGGGCTCATCGTCGACGAGCCAACGTTTGCGCTTGCCGAACCGGACCCGGGTCCCGTCGGTGGCCACCACCATATGGGCCCCGTGAATCTTCTCCGTGGCCACCCAGTCGTCGGCGAGCGACGCCGCGGCCCGAGCGATCTTCGGATAGGGCGTATGGTCCATCGGCGGGTGGGCCACGGCCAGACCTCAGGGGGTCGACGCCAAGCAAGCGGGCAACAAGTCCGGCGGCCACTCGCTGCATCCGGCCAGTCGCCGGATCTCCTCCGACGACGGGGGGGAGGCCAGATGCGCGTCGGCCAGCTGGGCCAGAGTCAGCCACCCCAATAGGGGCGCGGTGAGGCGGCCCGGGAACGCGCGTGCGACGTCGAGCTTGTACTGGGCCTCGGCGGGCGTCTGACCACCGACCTCGGTGAGCCAGCGAAGAAGGTCAGCATCGTCGGGCGGAGGGGTCCGCTGCATCCGCAGGTCTACTTGCGCATCGGCGATCGCCCGCAGCAGCAGGCGGTCGACGTGCCACTCGACGGCGTCGGGGAGGCTCGCTCGTGCGAGCAGTCGGTCGAGGGCAAACAGCGGCCAGCCCGCGGCCAGCACCGGATCCGGCCAGCGCCGCTCCATCAGCCCGCGGTCGGCTCGCGTCCGGGTCGCCCAGTGACGCAGGGCGCGACCCGGCCAGCCTTCGTACAGCGCCAGCGCCAGCTGCTTCGGGGGGGGATACAGCTCGCGGAAAATCGCGGCGTCCTTGGTCGATAGCCACAGCCGATAGGTGGTGGTGCTCGTTCGGGCCTGAACTTCGTCGAGTCGGACCACGGCCAGGCCGCGAATCGAAGCGGGCGCGATGGTCGCGGTCATCGCGGGCGGCGGTGGGCAGCCGGGCGTCAAGACGTCGGCGACCGTAGCCAAGAATCGTTCGAGGCCCGGGACCGGACCCGCGGGCGGGTCGGCGAGGGACAGCCGTCGAGCCCGCGCGATGGGGGCCGCCGCGTCGCGGGGTTCGTTCGTCAGATCGAGCAGTCGGTCCTGGACTCGGGCCAGGGCGAGATCCGCGGCCGCCTCGAGGTCGGATGGCCCGGGCACGCGCGGCCATCTTCCCGTCCAGGGGCGCTCGACGGCCACCGTCGCGCCGACGGTGGGATCGAGCAAGTCATCCTGCAGCCGCATCTCGTGCACGTCGAGCGAAGCCACCGCGAGGTCCCGGTGATTGACCAGCTCGACGTTCGCGTCGTCGACCGGCTCGAGGCGGTCTATCCACTTTCGCTGGGCCCGAAGTTGCCTCACCGCTTCCACCAGGCGCTCTTTCGAGGTGGCGATGGTCGCCGTACGGGCCGCGGAGACGAATTGGCCGAGGGCCTCCAATCGATCGGTGCCGCGGGCGGCCGGCCAGGCTTGGGGGCCGATCGCCGCCCACAGCCCTCGTCCCACGATGAGCTGGACGTCGAGGGCGTCCCAACTGGGTGATGGCTGCTCCAGGCGTCGCCTCAACAACGCATGGGTCGCCCGCCATGGGGGCGACAGCGTGTCGAGATCGATTCGAGCCAGCCTCGCCCGCACCGGGTCCAGGCGGGCCGCGACCGCGGATCGCGCCTGGGGCGTGGGCGGGGGCCAGACCCGCGGGCCGCCGGCGACGCCTTGCTCATCTCGGGTCACCGGGTCGAGCTCGTCCCAGGTCGACCAGGCCAGCGCGATGATTTGGGCCAGGGCGCGATCGGTGGCGTTGGTCTGGGGGGGCCCAGTCAACGTCGTCGGGGGACGGGCGCGGGCACAGCTCAGCACCGAAAATACAGCTAATAGGGCATACACCGATGCTTGCCGGGTCATAAATCGCAAGAGGGAATAACGGGCAGCGCTAACCGGCTTGTCCACGGGGCGTCAGTAGCCCGACTAAGGTAGAGTCGTCACTTATGTTCGTGCGCCTGCGCGCTATCGGTCGCCATCTGGCGCGCGGCCGGGAATGGTTCCCACTTACCAACCTGGGGCTGGTCGTGCTCGGGCTGGCGGCCGCCGCTTTTTGGGGCTTCGGGATGCCGCGCGCGGACTACGTGGTCCAGCTGGTATCCGCTCTGGCCATGGCCCTCGTGGTCAGCGCCCTGGTCGCCGTCCTCATCGGAAGCGTGCTGGTCTATCGCGTGACCCAATCCGTCGAGGGGGGGCCGGTGGCGTTCGAAGCCCATCGGGGCTTTGCGGAAATTTTCAGCCTCCCCACATGGTGGGGGGTCCCCGTGTTCGACGTCCGCTGGACGTGGCTCGAGCCGGAGGGATTCCGGGTCGAGATTCAGACGCGGGACGGTCGCCGGGTCGAGCGGGTCGAGACCGAGCGCCGAGGCGAAGTTCACCACATCGTCCGGCGGCTGGTCATCGAAGACGCGTTCGGGTTGGCGAGGGTGGTGCTCCATCGCCCCGAGGACCGCGGCGTGATCGTCCTTCCCTGGAGCGGCGCGCTGGAGCGGGCCCCGCTGCTGAGATCCTTGGCCTCGGGCGATGCGCTTCCCCACCCGCGGGGCGCGCTCGTGGGCGACCCGGTCGACATGCGGCGATACGTACCCGGGGATCCGCTCAAGCTGGCGATGTGGAAGGTTTACGCCCGGACCCGAGAGCTGATGGTCCGGACGCCGGAACGCGCGATCGCGCCGTCGACCCAAGTCGCCGCGTACCTTCCTTCGGCCTTCGGGGACGAGCCGCCGGCCGCGGCGGCGCGAATCGCGGTGGAGTCCGGCCTGTTGGGGCCCGATTGGGTCTTTGGCGCCGATGGGACCGAAGGGCCCGTCGACTCGATCGAGGCCGCGAACCGGTGCATCGTGCAGGCCCGGAGTCACCGGAAATCGGAGTCCGGACAGGGGGCAGGGCTCGCATCCTTCGTCGACCGGGTCGGCGATGGGCAGACGGTCAAACTGGTGCTGTTCGTGCCCGGACGCCCCGGCCCGTGGCTGCAGCGGGTGGTCGAAGTCGCCAAGAAACACCCCGAGAATACCAGCTGCGTGGTGGTCGTGGACGGCATCCACGGCGACGATGACACGCCCCGAGCCCGGTGGGGGCGGTGGCTGAAGCGGCCGACCGGGCCCCGGGACGAGGATGAAGCGCGCGTGCATCCAGACGAGTTTCACGAGGTCGTTCGGACCCTCGGCCGAGCGCGGGTTCAGGTCTCCGCGCTCGACCGGGTGTACGGTCGATCCCTCAACGTGGGTCGGATCTCCGGCCAGCGCATCGAAATGACGAGGCAAGTTGCGTGACGAAGCGTTCGGCTGGCTGGTTGCTCCACGCCCTGCTGTTGGCGGTGGCATTCGTCGTTTTGGCGTACCCGCTCGCGCTCGACGTCGGGCTGATCGCGGGGGCCGTGGGGGCCGTAGCGGGGACGCTGGTCGCGGAGACCATGGTCGCCAACCGCTACCGAGTCTGGGTGACGTGGGCCTTCGGGTTCGCGACCCTGGCCGTCGGTTGGTTCGCGGCGAAGATGCTGTTGGCTTCTTCGGCCTTCGCCCTCGCGTTGACGCCGGAGGCGGCGATCCACGTCGGCGAGATGCTCCGCTGGTCGACCACCGCCCTCGGGGCCTGCGTGATTTTGCGGGCGACAGCGCTGCGGTTTCGGGTCGCCCTCGCCGTCGAGGGGAGCGTCGCGGTGGCGGCGGTGGTGTCCACGGTCGCGGCTCACCGCGACGGGATGATCGTCCGTCCGTTCTCGTTCGCCGATTGGTTCTGGCAGCAGGGCCTGGATCCCGTGGTCGCCTTTTTGGGGGTCGGTATCGGGGCGTCGCTCCTTCTGGCTGGGCTCCTGCTGCACGGCCGGTCGCGCAGTCGGGGGCTCATCCAGCTTCTTCTCGTGTTGCTGCTGGCCGTGGTCATGGCCCAGTGGATCCGCGGTCGAGACCCGTCGGTCGCGCAGAAGAACGCGGTAGGCGGTCCGCTCAAGAAGAGCCAAGATGATCCCAGCCGTAAGGGCGGATCGACCGGGGGCGGGTCGAAGGGCGGTCGTTCCGAAGACCAACAGAACAGCGATCTGCCCGAGGCCGGCCAGCAGGGCCGAAACCGCCCGGCGGCGGTCGTGCTGTTTCATCGCGACGTTCAGCCGAGCGGCGGCATCTTCTACTTCCGGCACGCCGCGTTCTCCCAGTTCAACGGGAGCCGGCTGGTGCAAACGACCCTGGCCGGGGTCGACCCCGACGCCCGTAGCGACTTTCCCCTGGAGCGCCGACCGGTCGAAGGGGTGCCTGAAAACGCCCTCGGTCGAACGGAGGTGGCGACCGACGTCGCGCTGTTGACCCGGCACTCCCGAATGTTCGTGCTCACCGACGCGACGGAGGTCGCGCCCAAGGCCAACCCGGATCCCGCGCGGTTCCAACGGGCGTACTCGGTCGTCTCCGAAGTGGTGACCGGGGACTTGTCGCAGTTCGTGGGGCAGACCGCTGGCCATCCGAAGTGGACGGACCGGACCTGGGAACTGTACACCGAGCTGCCCCGCGACGACCGTTACCATCAGCTGGCGGCTTCGTTGCAGTCCAGATTGCGCGAGGAGTACAACCGCAGTCCTCTCGCGCTGGCGCTGATGGTCAAAAAGTATCTCGAGGAAACGACGACCTACTCATTCGCTCGCAAGTATCAAGGCGATGAGCCGACGGCGGAGTTTCTGTTTTCCGAAGACCGCAAAGGGTACTGCGTCCATCTCGCCCACGCCGCCGCGTACTTGATGCGGGCGCTCGGGTTGCCGGCTCGAGTCAGCGCCGGATACGCCGTCGAGGCCCGCAACATGGGCAGCGGCTCATCGCTGCTCATCAAGCAAGGCGACGCGCACGCGTGGGCCGAGCTATACCTCCAGGGGCTCGGTTGGGTGCCGATCGAGATCGCCCCCGAGAAGACGGAGGTGGAGCCCACCCCGTTTCAGGAACGCGACCTGCAGCAGATGCTGGGGGAGATGGCGCGCCGCGAGAGCCACACCGAACGGGTACCGGCGTCCGCGTGGCCGGTCATGAAGTGGCTGCGGAGCGCCTGGAACGCGCTGCCGTGGGTGTTCCTCGGACTGTTGGTTCTCGCGTACATCGTGAAGGCGTGGCGGGCGGTCGCGCCGCACGTCAACCCTCGGCGGCCGAAGCTCGCCTATCGGGCGGCCCTCGACCGGCTCAGCGCGGTCGGCTGGATCCGCGACCGCGGCGAGCCTCGGGAGCGCTTCGCGACCCGCGTGGCCGACGTGACACCGAGCTTGAAGCCTCTGACCGCCGGTCTTACGGGTTACGTGTTGGGCTCGGTCGAGTCTCCCGAATCGCGGGCCGGCGCGCCCCTGGCCCGGCTCGCGAGGGCCGTCGGGGGCGAGGTTCGACGGTCGACCCCAACCTGGCGATGGCTCCTGGGGGCCTTGAACCCAATATCGTGGTGGTGGTCTCGCTGAAGCGAACCCGAGCTGAGAGGTAAATGAACAGAATGCTTGAGATGGATACGGTCGAGACGACGCCGGCTCGAGAGCCCGGCGAGATGGACCTCAAGGCCTGCTACGAAGCGGCCCGACGGCTTTTCGACCGGGTGCGGACGGCGGTCCGAGGGCGTGACGAGGTGATCGAGCTGGTGCTGATCGCACTGTTCGCCGACGGCCACATCCTGCTCGAAGACTTCCCCGGCAGCGGCAAGACCACCCTGGCCAAGACGCTGGGCGAAGCCATCGTCGACGACCGCGATCCCGAAGCGCGGGGCATGGTCGAGTCGTTTCGCCGCATTCAATTTACCCCCGACCTGCTTCCGTCCGACGTTACCGGTACCACGGTCTTCGAGCCGGCCAACGGCAGCTTCACTTTCCGTCCCGGGCCCGTATTCGCCCACGTGGTGCTCGCCGACGAGATCAATCGGACGTCGCCGAAGGTGCAGTCGGCGATGCTGGAGGCGATGGCCGAAAAGCAGGTCACCGTCGACAACCAGACCCGGCGGCTGGACGACCTGTTCTTCGTCATCGCCACCCAAAACCCGCTGGACCTCGCGGGGACCTACCCGCTGCCCGTGGCTCAGCTCGACCGGTTCCTGTTCAAGGTTCGTATGGCCCACATCGACCGTCAGGCCGAGCTCGACGTTCTCAGCTCGATGAGGGCTCGCAAAGCCGGTCTGGCCACTCAACTGCCTCCCGTCAGCCGCGATGAGATCATTACCGCGCGGCGGGTGATCGAGGATCGGGTCCACGTCTCGGCCCTGATCCACGAGGCGCTGGTCGACGCGGCGAACCGCATTCGAGACGACCGGCGAGTGCTGCAGGGGGTTTCGACCCGAGCCCTGGTGCTGGCGGTGCCCGCGCTGCAGACCCGCGCCATGCTCTACGGTCGCGACTATGTCGACGCCGAAGACCTCGAGGCGTTGGTGCCGATGGTGTTTCACCACCGGATCGAGCTCGGGGCCGGTTCGGTGGAGGCGGAAACGGTCATTCAGGCGGCGCTCGCGCCGTCGCTGGAGCGCCTCGCGCAGGCGCAGCTGCGGAACGGGTGACGCCGGTGGCGCGCGACAACCCCCGATCCGGCAAGCGGTTGGCGGCGATCATGATCGTCGGCGCGTGCGTGGCCAGCGCCCGGCCGGCCACCGCGCAGCGGCCCGAGCATCCGACGGTGCCCAATCTGGAAGACCGAACCGAAACCGAGGAACGGGGGCTGCCGCCGGAGATCACCACGTGTGACGACGCCAAGATCCTGGGCGGCACCCGCACCGAACAGGCGGCGGCCTGCGCGCTGAAGATGCAGAGCTACGTATCGGCCCGCACGTTCGCCGATCGGGCGTTGCGCGAAAATGAACGGTCGTTTCGCGCCCATCTGTTCATGGGCGTCACCCAGCACATGGGGGAGGGGAACCTGCCCAAGGCGCTGTATCACCTCGAGCGGGCCGAGACGCTGTTCATCGAGGCCTACGGGCAACGACCGGATCGCAAGACTTCGCCGTGGGCGGTGTATCACCGGACGTTGCGGCAGCTGGTGTGGGTCAACGGGGAGATGGACCGCCACGAAGCGAAGATCGCTTACGTCGACGCGCTCAAGAAGCGCCTGGACCTCGACTACGAACCGCTCAAGGCGTGGCCGCTGATGAAGCTCAAGCGATTCAACGACGCCCGGGCCATCGCGTTGCGGGCGATCGCCAAAGAAGATCGGTGGTACCAGGCGGTGGGGCTCACGGCGTTGTGCGCGGTGGAGAGCGAGCAGCAGAAGCGCTTCGAGGCCTATGAAGCGTGCCGCGACGCGGCCAAACCTGTCCGGCGCAGCCGGATCGACGGGGCCATCGAGCTGTCGAACGCGGCCGCGGCGGCGGAAGAAGTGTTCCGGTTCGACGAAGCGGAGCGGCTGTATCTCGAATCGACCCGCCGCGCCCCCGAAGGCTCGGTGAATCCGTGGGGGCGACTGGTTCGCCTGTACGTCCGGCAGGGCCGGTTCGCGGAGGCGGTTTCGGCGTGGCGGGAGATGCGCCAGTATCGCTCCCGCCGGCCAGGGGGCTATCTCGACCAGCAGGACCAGACCGAAGCCGACCTACTGGGGGTCGAAGTGATGCTGATGGCGGGACGCGCCGCGGAGGCGGAAAAAGTCACTCGCCGCACGGTGCAGCGCCCCGACCGCCAAGGGACCTCGTCCGCGGATACCGCCCAAAACGAAGCTGGAACCGCGATCATGGACCGGGTCGCGAAGCTGACCGCGGCTCGAGCCCTCGAGGAGGACGCTTCGGTCGCGTCGTCATGGTGGATGGCGCTGCGGCTGCGGAGCAAAGCCGCATGGCTTCGATTCGACGCGTGGAGCATCGGTCGTCGCGCGGCCGAGCTGCTGTCCGACGTTGATCGACTCGTGTCCTCGCTGCGACCGGAGTGCCCCGGATCGATCGAAGGGCCGGCCTGGCTCGACGTGGAGGCGGTCAGCCTCGTGGGGCCAGGCGTCGCCCTGGCCGCGCTGGAGCAAGCGCGCGAACGGGAGAACCTGCCCGAGGATCAGGCGGAGATGATCTTCGGGATTCACGAGGCCGAGGCCCACTGGCGGGCGGGCAGCTATCGACCAGCGTTGAAGGTCGCCTTGAAGACCCTCGACCGTCTTCCGATGTTCGAAGTGATGCTCCGGGCCCGGGTGGCGGCGGTCGGGGCCGATTCGGCGCGTCGATTGGGCGAGCTCGAGGACGCCCAGAAGTTGTTCCGACAGGTGATGAGCACCGACCCCGGGGTCCTGCGCCGGCTGGGGCTGCGGCTACCGGTTCGACTGGCCAGGATGGGCGACGATCCCGCGGTGGTGCGGGCGGTCGATATGCTGGCCTCGTCGCCGCGCCTGGACGAAGTGGAGTGGGGTTTCGAGCTCCGGGTCGCCGCCGGAGAGATTCGGCTCCTCGAACGAGACGGAAGCGGCATCGCCGGGGCGCGGGTTCGGCCCGGGCGCAGTGATTCGGTCGAGGCTACCGCGCGCCGGATCGCCCGGACGGTTCACCGCGACCTGCTCGTTCCTGATGTCGACCTCACGCAGTCCGATATCCGGTCCCTCGACGGAGAGATCGGCGGCGGCGACAAGGCTTCGGAGCGGGTCAACGGTATCCTCGATGAGCTGATGTCGGAGCCGTAGCGTCGGCGCGGTGAGCGCCAAGTTCTCGACCGGCGATTGGTGTACGCTGGGCGCCGGATGTTGAAGCGCTCACGACTGATCATCGGCGCGGCCATTCCCGCGGTGATGTTGGGGATCATGGTCGGCTGGCGGGCGTTGCGAACCCCGGCTCCGGAGCGCGTGCAGGTGCCTCTGCGCGACGGTGCGTCGCTGCCGACGACCATCTATCGACCTCGAGGCGAAGGTCCGTGGCCGGTCATCCTGTTCCGCTCCCCGAGCGAGCTGCCGGTGGATCCGTGGCCCTTCTCTCGGCGGGGCTATGTGGTGGCGGTCCAGGTCGCCCGGCGAACGGCGGGCGACCCCCGGCCGATGACCGATCGCGAAGATGGATACGACACCATCGAGTGGCTCGCGGCGCAGCCGTTCAGTAGCGGTCGGGTGGGCGTCGCCGGCCACGCCGAGGTCGGATACCTCGCGTATCTCGCCGCGAGCGCCTCGCCGCCGCATCTCGCGTCGGCCTTCGTGAGCCACGCCCCCGCCTCGCTGTTCAAGGAAGGCCACCGACTGGGGGGCGCGTTTCGGGCCGCGGACACGGTGATGGCGATGCGAGCGGCGGGGCTCGGTGCGGAGGCGGCGCAGGCGCATCGGTTGCGATCGAAGTGGGACGAAGGCTGGTCGGCCGCCGACTTCGAAACCCATGCCTCGGGGGTGGCGGTGCCCGTGTACCACGCCACGGCCTGGTACGACCCGGGCGTGCGCGGCGTCCTGCGCGCGGCGTCCACGCTTCAGGAGCAAGGGTTGCCGGGCGCTCGAGGTCGGCAGCGGATCCTCGTCCGCCCCGCGGTTCGGGGGGAGGCGGCCGGCGATCTGAGTTTTCCCAGGGCCGAGGTCGACGAAGATCTGTTCTGGTGGTTCGACCGGACCCTCAAGAAGGATCAGACGACACCGACCGGCGTTCGTTATTACCTCTCGGGACCGGCTCGAGCCGGCTTTCGCGGTAAGGAATCCGGCTATCGGGAGACGGAGGTGTGGCCTCCGGCGGGCGCGACGTCGGTCCGGTGGCGGCTGGGTGCCGGAGGCGCGTTGCGGAGAGGACCTTCGGCCAGCGAGACCGAGTCGACGTCCTGGTCGCGGGACATCGTGCCGTCCTTGGGGGGCAGGAACGCGGCCATTGCCGGCGGCCCCGCCGACCTGTCGCTGCTCGACGAACACGCGGGGGTCGCCCGGTTCGCGAGCGAGCCGCTGTCCGAGCCGATGGTGTTCGCGGGCAACGCGTACGCGGATCTGGTGGTGTCCCGGCCGAGCGGTGACGTGGTGGTGAAGCTCGCCGACGTGTACCCGGACGGATACGCGGCGTGGATCGCGGGGGGCGCGCTGAGACCGCGGTCGGTGCCCGACGAGGCCGAACAGGATCCATCCCGGCCTACGCGACGGCTCCGGGTCGATCTCGGGCCCTTGGCGGTCGTGGTCGGGAAGGGCCATCGGATCGCGGTGTACCTCGCGTCGACCAGTCGACCGGCGCTGGATCCGGATCCGGAACCGGGGGCAGTGGCGGCGTCGCCCACCGTATGGCACAGCGATCAGCGGCCGAGCGCAATCGTACTTCCTTCGCTGGCGCAAGCCCCACCGGTCCTCGACAGAAGCGAATGAGGTTCGCCGGACGACAACTCATGACCGGGGCTCGTCTGCCGAACGAGACTCTTGTCACAGACCGGTCATCCGCGGCATCACCACCAGCGAGGCGTAGACGACATGAACCGAATTCTCATTGTGATCTTTACCGTCATCGGTGTTGCCGCCTGCGGCCACTCCGACGAAGAGCTGGCGAAGGCCGTCGCGCAGCGCGAAGCGGAGCTGATGGCCGCCAACAAATCTCAGCTCGAGCAGATGAAATCGGCGCACGACGAGCTCCTGCAGGCGCGTAACGCGATGATCGGCGGCCTCGAAAAAGAGGTCGAGAAGCTCGGCGGCGACCTGAAGGCGGTTCGCGGCGAAGTGGCCGGCACCAAGGCCGCGCTGTCGGGCGCCCGCGCCGAGCTGTCGGGGACCAAAGCCCAGCTTTCGGCGACCACCGAGGAGCTCGAGAAGCTCCAGCGGCTGCGGGAGGAGGCGGAGAAAGAGGCGGCGCAATTCAGGGCCCTGGCCGTCCGCCTGAAGTCGATGATCGACGCGGGCGAGCTGGAGGTGATCATGCGCGATGGGCGCATCAACCTGAAGCTGCCCGACGAGATCCTGTTCCCTTCCGGCAGCAAGCGCCTCAAGCGGGGCGGCCGGGACGCGCTGGCGAAGGTCGCGGCGGCGCTGAAGTCGGTCGAAGACCGAGAGTTTCTGATCGCGGGCCACACCGACAGCGTGCCTCTTAGGAAGGGGGTTCAGTTCCGCGACAATTGGGACCTGTCCACGGCGCGGGCGGTCGAGGTCGTCCGGCTCATGGTGAAGAACGGCGTGCCCGAGACCCAGCTGATCGCGGCGGGCTACGGCGAATTCGATCCGATCGCCAGCAACGAGTCGGCGGAGGGGCGGGCCAAGAACCGTCGCCTCGAGATCGTGTTGATGCCGCGGATCGAGAACGTCGACCTGTGAGCGGGTCGATGCGGTGGCCACCCTGGCTTGCGCTGAAGGGGCTCGCGCTGACGCTCATGCTCGGCGCGGGATGCCTGCCGAATCCGCAGTCCGTAAAGGAACGTCGAGCGAGCTTCGATCGCCGGGATCTTCGCGGTCGACTCCTCGTGGATAAGGCGCCGGACAATATTCAGCGAGTCGACGCGGTATTCGGCGACGCGATCCGGCTGGTGGGCTATACGCTATCTCCGGCGGAGCCCGTCCGCGGTGACCGGGTCGCGGTGACGTACTATTGGACGGCGTTGAAGACCGTGGACGAGGACTACAAGGTGTTCATTCACGGGGACGCGATCGTCGGTCAGGCTTCGCGCTTACACGGCGACCACTTCCCCGCCGGCGGCGACTATCCGACCGACGTGTGGCAGGTCGGCGAAGTGGTGGTCGATCGGTTCTCGCTGACCATTCCGCCGGGCTACGGGGGAACGGCGCTTGGACTCCATAGCGGCCTCTACAAGGGCAAGTATCGGGTCCCGTTGACCGATGCGGGCAAGAAGCCCAGCGGGCGCGATAACCGATCGATGGCGGTGCGGATCCAGTTCCGGTAGCGCGGCCGCGGGCGGCGCTGATACAGTCGAGGCATCATGGCGTCGGTCGGAGCGGAGTTCGAGGACGACATCAGCGATTGGATGGAATCGTTCCGGAGCCTGCCGGAAGACCGTCAAGAGAACATCAAGAAGTGGTTCGCGACCCAGAAGATCATCATTGATAACTCGGGTCTGTCGGTTCAGGAGTGGTTCTCGCACGTCCAGTGGGCGATGGATAATCCGTTCGACTATCGCTTCGTCTTGGACTTTCCGGAGGTGCCCGAGCACGACGTCGGTAAAGACGCGGCTGAACGATCGGACGCCACTCGCGACGCCCGAGACCTGGTCACCGGCGGCGAATCGGGTGCGAAGAGCGCGCCCGACGGCCCCGGTATCCCAGACAAGGCCCGCGCCGAGGGCTCGTTGGAGCGGGAGCTGTTCAGTAACTTCATGAAGGGCCGACTCGGCTCCAAGTAGTCTTCGCGCAACGTTGGTCATCCTGAGCCGATAACCGCCCCGAGAGCGGGTCTTCGCGGCCCCGCGCGACCAGGAGGACAAACAAGATGCTGTTGAAACTCGCGAAGTGGGGCGGCCTCGCCGTCGGCGGACTGCTGGGCCTGAACATGTTCAGCAAGGTCGCGGGCCGAGATATGGATTTCATGCAGGCCTACATGATGAACCGAATGAGCGGCCGAGGCGGCTTCCTCCGGACGTTCTTCTACGACGGCCTCCGCAGCCTGTTCCTCGGCTCCCGGACCGCTTCCGCGATGGTCGGCACGGGCATGATGCCGTTCGCGGGCGCCCTGTACGGCCACCCCGGAGTCATGGGGATGAACCCGTATATGATGAATCCTATGGCCATGGGGGCGACGCCGTATCCGCCCATGATGATGGGCAACGTCATGTGGGGCCTGTAGACTCCCGTTCGTGCCGGGCATGGAGCGCATCACGCCCCGCGACAAGCGGATCACCCGCCATATCGCCGAGATTGCGGCCGCGGGAACGGACATCGAGAAGTTCGCGGCCGCGGTTCGGAGCGTTCGGGACGATCCGGCGCTGACTTCTGCCCACCGAGAAGCGATCTTCAAGACACTGGCGCAGGAGGCCGCGCAGGCGTACTTCGTATTCGCGACCGGCAAACCATTCGACTTGGAACAGCTGATCGGGACGCCCGAAGACGCGAAAAACCGCTGAGTCGAACTGTACCCTGCCCGGTCTGGTCCTCCCCGCGGTGCCGCCCCTTCCCGCCGTGCCGCCCCGATCGGCCGGCTGATGCGGTCGGAACCGGCCCATCCTTCAGATATGAAGCATCCACCGGCCGCTTCGTCGAAGACTTCGAGGCCGAACCGGCATGTCCGACGACGCCGACGGACGCTCCACAGAGATGGAAGCGCGTTCGGACCCGCTCGTGTCTCGGCTTGAGGCCTCGATGTGACGGATGAGAGAAGAAGCAGCAGCCCGCAGTCGGACTCGAACCAACGACCTACGCATTACGAATGCGTTGCTCTACCAACTGAGCTATGCGGGCGCCGAAGGGACCGGAGGTTTACCACAGATGCGCGCCGGTGCAACATCAAAACATATGACGACCCGTTTCGTACTGCTCCTTGCGCTCGGTCTGGCGTCGGGATCCTCGGCCGAAGCCGCCGTGGGACCGGAGGCTCGCGGCTGGACCGAGGAGGACCGGGCCCTCGCCGCCAGCGACAAGCCCGGCAGCTTGGCGCGGCCGCACGCGCTTCAGAAGCAGGAGCTCAACGCTCTTTGTCGAGACCTTCAACCCGCGCCGACGGAGCTCAACGCGCCGGAGCCGCAGGCGGCCCGACGGGTCTTCGCGGTGAGTGTGCCTACGGCCAAGCTTCGCTGGGAATCGTTCGGTGATTCGCTCGAGCTGGATCGACAGCGGCCGTTGGTCGCTCTCGATGGGTGGCTTCGGCTCCAGGTGCTCGAGGCCGCGGCCAGGTTCAAGGCGCAGGGCGAGGCCCAAGATCGCCTGAAGGCTCGCCTCAAGGCCGCCGATACTCGCCTCGACGTCGTTTTCGTGGTCGCCGATGCGCGGGAGATCAATCCGTGCTTCAGCATCGCCGGCAGCGAAAGCTACACGATGGCCGTGGTGCCGCTGCAATGGAACTTGCGTGGCGGGAATACCGAGCTCGCGTCCGCGCGGGGCCCGAGCTACGACCAGTACGCGCAGTGGGCGTACCCAGGCGCCGCGAAGCTTCGCTTGCGCGCGACGGCCGCGGCCGGATCGGTCAATGAGAAGGCCCTCAACGCCGCGGTTCGGCGGTCGGCGGGGCGCTTCAAGCGGTGCGCGAACAAGGTCATGGCCACCGCGGCGGGGACCTTCGTTGTCGGTCTGAAGGCGGTCCTGACGTCGGACGCCCGGCTGGTGAACGTCCGCACCGAGATCAGCTCGGCGGACGGCCTGGGGCCCTGCTTCGAGCGGGCGCTTCGGAGCGTGACGCCGCCCCGACCGTACCGAACGGCGGAGATCCAGGTCGTGGTAGAGGTCGCGCGCGGCGGCTGAACGGCGGTATCGTGCCTAACGACGGCCGGTGGCCAAGATTTCCTGCGCATTCGACTTCAGATCGTTGGGGCTGCTCTTCAGCTGCACGCACTTCTCGAGACCAGCTCGATTCCTTATCGTCAGCCGCCCGCGGGCGGCGGCGAGCGCCGCTTTGCACACCGCTTCCCCGAGCGCGGGGTCCGCTCGGGCTGCTCTTTGGTAGAACCTGAGCGCCGATGCGGACTTGCCTCGTCGGTCGGTGATGTTGCCGAGCTGAAGGAGCGCGGATGCGTTGTTCGGCATCCTCTTGAGGGCCATCTTATAGGCCTTCTCCGCCTCTCGGTCGCGGTTCTGCATCGTATAGCTGTCACCGATATCGATGAAGATCGACGCGTCGTCGGGGGCAGCTTTTCGGTACCGCTTGAAGTAGCTGCGCGCCTTGTCGAACAGCTTGCGGTCGAGCGCCGTTCGCCCCAGTGCGCGGATGGCCTCCGCGTAGCGGCTGTTGAGCTTCACCGCCCGCTCGTAATGGGTGACGGCTTCGAAGAGTTCGTCGTTCCTTTCCAGCACTCGGCCCATCCACAGCTGGTAAAGCGGGTTGCTCGGTTCCCCCTCGATGGCCCGGCGCATCGCGGTGCGGGCTTCGCGAATGCGATCGGCCGCATAAGCCACCCGCGCCTCCCAAAATCGCACCGAGGGCAGCGAACGCCCGCCGCTCAGCTCGATGGCTTGGGCCCGCTTGAGCGACGCTTGTGCGGCGTCGAGGTTGAGGTTCGACGGGTCGAGGTGGGCGGCCACCATTTTGAGGTGGGGCCGAACGTCCTTGGCGTCGAGGGCGGCCGCGTTCTCATACAGAGCGATGGCACCGGCGAGGTCCCCCTGAAGCTCGAGCGCCCGGCCATACTCGAACATGGTCTGGGGGTTCTTGGGCGCATCTCGCATCGCGGCCAGATACACGGGGATCGCTCTCGAGAGCATCGGACTCGACGCCGGCTTATCGCTCTTGGCGCTCTGATCGCGCATGACGTTGGCGTAGCCGAGGCGGGCGTCGAGGTCCGAGTCGTCGAGTTCCACCGCGCGCACGTAACTCTTCTCGGCTTTCTTCAGCTGACCGCGATGGGCGTAACATGCGGCGAGAAGCCGGTGGGCGCGCGCCTCGTTTGGCGCTTTCTTGACCGCCTCCTGGGCGCTTTCGTACGCGGCGTCCACGTCGCCGAGCCGCAGCTCCAGACGACCCTGGGTGATGTGAGGCATCGGATTCGGCCCCGCGAGCCGGACCGCTCGCCTCAAGGACTTGCGGGCGTCGTTGAGCTTGCCCAACTCGATGTGCAGCCGAGCTTCCCACAGGGGAATGCTGGCGTCGTTCGGCGCGGTTTGCCGGGCCTTGTCGAGGTCGATGAACCCCTTCGCGTACTCCTGCATCTTTGCGTACACCCGGGCCCGCGCGATCAAGGCGCCGGCGTTGTTGGGATTGCGCCCGATAACGCCATTGATCATGTCGAGGCCCTCTTTCGGGGAGCCTGCGAGGGCGGTGGCCACCGCGCCGAGGGCGACGTACGCTTCGTTTCCGGGCTGCAGACGGGCGGCTTCTCGAGCGTACGGGGCGACCTCCTCAAGCCGCTCCTGCTCGTCGAACTCCACGCCCACGCGGTACAGGAAGGCGGGGCGTTGATCGGGCGGCAGCCCGCGACCGGCGTGGGCCGCCGTTCGCTTCAGGATTTCTCGGTACTTGCCGTAGTTGTGGTCGGTCTTGAACAACCGGGCGGCCGCGATGCCCGAGCGCGCGTGGTTCGGGTTCGCATCGAGGGCTTTGACGTACCACGCGGCCGCATCCTCGGTGGCCCGGGGGCCGTTCGTCGCTTCCACGCTGGCCCCCAACCCGTGGAACGCGGGCGCGTAGCTAGGATCGGTGACGATGGCCCGGTCAAAGGCCGCGATCGCTGTTTCGTGCTTTCCGAGGGCGGCACGGGCGAGGCCGAGGAGGAGGGCCACCTCTTTGTCGCCGCCGTTCGCTTCGAGCTGGCTCGCCAGCTGGTTGGCGGCGAGGTCCGCCTCGTTGGCCAGGATCTGCAGCGCCGCGCGAGCTTTGGCGATGGCGAGGTTGACCGCGGACGGGTCGCCGCCCATCGCGGCGGAGGCGTTGATGCCCTTCAGGCCCTGCACGGCATTGGTGACCTCGTCGAGGGGGAACGCGTTGGTGCCGTAGGCCAGGGTTGCGAGGCCTCGCGCCTTGGCGAGGGCCAGGCGGTTGTCGGGGAGGGTGGCGCCCGCCTTTTGGAGGGTCGCGAAGATCGAACGGAAGGACTCGTAGGAGTGCTCGTCGATCAGATTGGCGATCTCTTTGGGGTTAGCGACCTTCGCTGGTGCCGGCGGCGGCGCTTCGGGCACCGGAGCGGGGGGCTCGCGGGTGAAGACGGTGATCAACGCGGGAATGCCGAAGGCGCCGTATGACGTGTAGAGCTGGGTATAGACCCCGATCATGACGAAAGCGATGACCGCAAAAAAGGC
The DNA here is from genome assembly GCA_028289325.1 of Myxococcota bacterium. GTDB lineage: Bacteria > Myxococcota > Kuafuiibacteriia > Kuafuiibacteriales > Kuafuiibacteriaceae > JANQQN01. The sequence continues at coordinate 29,140 of JANQQN010000508.1, forward strand.
CAGGATCTGATTCTTGTAGGTCTGCCACAGAGGCGGAAGCTCCGGTACGTCCCCGACCTCCAGCTCATTGGCGAGGTCTCGGCTGATGGCGTCGAGCGATGCGTCTGCCGTTCCGCCGCCGAGCGAGCCGGTGGCGGCGATGTGGGGGCTGGCCAGGTCTGCACTCAGCGCGGCGTGGGGCGCGGTCCGCGTATTGTCGAATGAGGTGCTGGGCCCAACGGTCGGTATGGCCCCCGACGCGCTCGACAGCGGGGAGGCCCCCGGCGACGAGAATGGCTGATGCGCGGGGTGATACTCGGGGTTCGGCGACGACAGGCCGACCGCGGCATCGCGCTGGATGTCCCCGCTGAGCAGGTCGTCGCTGGTGAAGTCGAGGCTGTCGACGGGCTGAGTTCCCATCGATTTTGGCTTGGGTAAGGTGGCCGGGATGGGCAGGTCCGATGACGCGGGCGCGGGAAGGTCGACGTTTCCGAATGCGAGCTGGTCGTCATCGGCCGAGTGCAGCTGGTTCAGGGTCGCGTTGAGCTCCGGGTCGCTGGTCATCGCGCGCCATGAGACGCCATCCTCGGAGATGTCTTCGCTGCCTTGAAGGTCTTTGTTGCGGAGCATCGCCTGGATGCGCCCAACCCCGTAGGGACCCTCGACTCGCCCGTTCCGGCGCCGGATCCTGAACTCCGGGTTGTGGCTGGCGGGGCCCATGTTGGCGAGGCTGGCCTGGTCGTTGATGAAATCGAGGGCCTGGTCGCCGCCGAGGGCCGGGCTCTCATCCGGCGGGGGTGCGAAGCTCGGCGGGTCGAAGCTCGGTAGTCCGGGGCCCGACGGCTTCGGGGCCGGCAGCGGCACGCTCTCGTCGATACCGAGGCCGAGATCCCCGATGTTGGTCGGGGCATCGGCGACCCGGCTCTCGATACTGCCGGGCAAGGGGACCGCCCCTGGGGCGCCCGCCGTACGGCCCGGTAACGGGACCGCGCCGCCGAGCCCCGCCGCAGGGTCTGGCACGGGGCCTGGCGTCGGGTTCGGCGGGGGCGCCGCGGGGGCCGCAGGCGCCAACGGCGCGGATTCGCCGGGAAGCGGCACCGCCCCCGCCAGGGACGCCTGCCGACCGGGAAGGGGGACCGCCCCTGGGCCCGCCGGCGCTTGGCGACCGGGTAGGGGCACGGCCCCCTGGGGGCCTGAGGGGGGCCCCGAACCAGGGGGCGAGGGCGGCGGCGGCGCGGCGACGGCCCCGGGCAGGGCCACCGCGCTGCGCGCGCGGGGCGGCTTCGCAACGAAGGTATGGGTACACTTCGGGCACTTGATCGTGACTCCCGACGGCGGGACGCGGGCGTCATCGACCGAGTAGCGAGTCTTACAGGAGGGACACGTGACGTTCATGGGCGCCGGACGGAACGCTAACAAGACGCCTGGCTTGACGCACCCCCAGACGGTGGGTATCAGCAGCCCAACAGCGTCACCGCGTCCCTAGGCGACGCGCCAGCGCATGGCCTCGCAATGGGGCCGCGAGCGTGGACGCTAGATGGAGGCTGCTTTGGGATTCTTTACGAGGTTGGCAAATCTATGGTCGGGTTTTCTTTCCCTGTGGGTTTCGGACCTCGAAAAGGACCATCCCGAGATTGCCTACGAGAACTCCATCAATGCGATGGTTGAGAAGTACAGCACGCTGAAGAAGGCCACCGCGGCGATCATCCGGCGCCGGGAGGAGATCGAGAGCCGCTTCACCTCGAAGACCAAGGAGCTCGACCAGATCGAGGCCGACCTGAATACGGCGGTGGAGAGCGAAGAAGACGAGCTGGCCCTCATTCTGATCAACAAGCAGAACGCGCTTCAGAGCGAAGTGACGGAGCTCAACGACGAGCTGCAGCAGGCCCGTCAGGACGCCGATGACGCCAAGGCTTCGCTGTTGAACGTCCAATCCGAGATCAACAAGCTCAAGTCCGAAAAGGACCGGATGCTGGCGAAGATGGCCAGCGCCAAGGCGCGGGTCCAGGTTCAAGAGCAGCTCGAAGGCCTGTCCGTGGACGCCGAGGTCAAGGCCCTCGACAACGTGCGTCAGCACATCAACAGCCTCAGCGCCGAGGCCAAGCTCAACAAAGAGCTCAGCGGCGAGAGCCTCGATGCGCGGCTGGCCAAGCTGCGGCGCCAGACCGGTGACGTGACGGCGAAGAAGCAGCTCGAGGAGCTGAAGGCCAAGCGCGCCGCGGCCAAGGCGGCGCAGGCCCAAAAGACGATGTGACGTGGCCGACTCCTCGTCCGCACCCGCCGGCGACATCCCCTCTGCGTTTTCGCTCGCGCTGCGCAACCCCCTCAATCTGGTGATGTTGGGCGCACTCGGCGTCTCCGCCGCGCTCACGGGTTCGAGCTGGCCCCTGGTGGTGGCGGCGGTGGCGGAAGCCGGGTGGCTGGCTTTAGGCCCTGGTCTGGCGTCCACCGCGCGACAGGTCCGATGGATCGCGAAGGAAGCGCGGGAGCGCGCGACGCTGCTCGGGGAGCAAGGACTGTTGCGCCAGGCGAGTGAGCGCGACCGACGGCGATTCCTGGAGCTCGATCTGATCCGCAAAGAGATGTTTCAACTGGTCGAAGGCCACGACAACCTCACCCTGGAGATGATGGGTCAGGAGCTGCACAAGGTGGATCGGCTGCTCATGGCGTACCTACGGGTCGCGGCCAGTGCCCACACCCAGGCCCGGGTGTTGGCCGATACCGACGAGAGCGCGCTGGAGGCCGAACGGGCGGCGTTGCCCCCCGAGGCGGCAGATCAGCGCGAGGTCCTCGGGTCACGATTGGCGCAGGTCGAGGCGCTCAAGGACAGCGTAAGAACCGCCCGACGAGAGATGGACCGCGTCGAGCAGGCACTGCGGTTGATGCGCGATCAGCTCGCGACGCTGCGGCGGCCCGAAGACTTGACCACCAAGCTCGACGACCTCGTGCAAACGGTGGAGGTCGTCGCGGCAAGCGGACGTGAGACGGAGCGCATCGGCCAAGGAATCTTGCAAAGCCGGTCGATTGGCCATTGACTCCGAGGCCACGTCGGTGGTCAAAGTCGTGCCCCCGCCGGAACACAAGCACCCGTAGCTTAGCTGGATAGAGCGCCGGACTACGAATCCGGAGGTCGGGAGTTCGAATCTCTCCGGGTGCGACGATTCAAGGACGATCTTCGAAAACACGAGATAGGTTCAGGACGACCAATGGTCGGCGCAAAAACGTCCTCGACCTGCTGCCGGCCCTGTTTGGATGTTGTGCCTCGCCTTAGCTTAGCCACTCCTCGCTCCGGCTGACGCCACCGTAGATTGTTCGGCCAAACCACCCAAGCACCGCGATGACAACCTCATCGTCATTGATAGCAGGCGTGAAGTGGGAAACCGGAGTGATGTACGCGTTTGTCGATTCGCATTGGGCGATCGTGCTTAAGGCCGATTGCCTTCTCCTCGAAGTAGCCTTTGGCAAATCGTATGACTGGATCCACGGTCGCTTCGGCTCGAGCCAAGGATGACCTGCGGCGGCTTCAACTCGTGTGATCTCTCTTTGAACGAAAGCGAACCCGCGGATGGTGACCGCCAACTAGACCCTCGAACAGTCGTGCCCAGTGACATATCTCGCACGAATGAGCCCGAGTATTGAGCACGACAGCTCCGCTTGGATCCGGACGCAACAAATCGCGCGCAGGATGACATCCTTCCGTTGCGCAATGCGTTGTACGTTGCTGCGTCAGGATGTAGATATTCTGATTCGTCGAGCGGACCCGCGCTCGGCGACCGTGTTCGGACAAGAGCGTGTTGTGAATGACATACCGGCAAAGGTCGAAGACCTTTACGGACACGCGCCGACGAGGTGAAGTCGCCACCGGCAATGTCTCGGCCCATCATCTTCTTCAGCTACCGGCGATCGGATGATCACAATCTCAACGGACTTCTATCTCGCATTCGTGCCACGCTCGAGCAGAGATTGAAGGTCAACTTTGGCATCGACGCCGAAGTATTCCAAGACAGCGACGATCTGAGGAGCGGGGATAACTGGCCAGAGAAGCTGGACAGCGCAATTGGTGACGCTGCAATCCTTCTACCAATGATCACGCCGAACTTCTTCAACAGCGAGTATTGCCGTGACGAGTTGATCAAGTTCGTTACCAAGGAGAAGGCCTTAGCGCGATCAGATATGGTCATCCCCGTATTACTCATCCCCTTCGCCGACTATTCGATCGAATCGAAAGATCCTCTGATTGCTCAGACGGCCCGGCGCCAACACGTCGACTGGGCCAGGTTCAAAGCCTACTTGAACATCAACCAGGAACTCCTGTTCGCGATCGATAAACTCGCGGAAGACATCACCCAAAAGTTGCGGTCTACCATCACCGAGTCGATGGCAGTTGATACTCATACACAGCCACCTCGGGAACCACTCCCTGTCAGGTCCGGACAAGCGCGCCCTCCGACCTACCTTGGACGTTCATTTAGAGCACTGGCCATCGTCATCGGAGTAGCGGTGACCGGTGTCTTGTTCTTCGCCCTTCGCAGGTATCCCGTTCGCCCAACGCCATCGCGTCTCCCTCGTCCGGGTGTGGTTCGCTTTGAGTCCGGGGCGTTCACCATGGGCAGCTCAACTGACGAACAGGTGTACGCTCACGCGGAGTGTCGACGGAGCGCGCCTCGTCCCGATCAACATTGCCCGCTGTCGCTCTTCGCCCGGGAGGCACCTCAACGACGGGTTCTGTTGTCGGCCTTTGAGCTCGGCCAAGCCGAAGTCACAAACCGTAAACTCGTGACCTGGCTGGCCACGAAGCGGCTCGAGATTCAGCTGGAGATTTTTGACGGCCAACGCGAAGCCGTGGTTTACAGCGACGGGGAGGCCATTCTGTACGTCAACCGTGCGCCTGGCCTCGAAGCCTCGCTACGCGAGCCCCAGCCCGTCATCAAGGATGGCTGGGCTCCGCGACCGGCCACCGGTGTCACGTGGTTGGGGGCCCGGGCCTACTGCTTGGCGCAGGGTGGCGACCTACCAACGGAAGCACAGTGGGAGCGGGCTGCGCGAGGAACCGAGGGTCGTCGGTTCCCATGGGGCGATCGAGCGCCGAGCTGCGAGGAGGTAGTGTTCGCACGAATCACCGGCTTGACCTGTGCGGGCCTGGGAACCTCCCCCGCGCAAGCCGAACAACCGGGGCAAGACCGAACTCCGAACGGCGTGTTTCATATGGCAGGAAACGTCGCCGAATGGGTGCTGGACGGATTCAGGGACCGATATGCGGGCTGCCCGGAGGTCTGTCGAGATCCGGTTACGCTCAATACGACGAGTAACAAACGGGTGCTTCGCGGGGGATCGATCCACACGCTCGTTGACAGTCTCCGCGGCGCCTATCGCTCCCGGCTCGTCTCCGATCAGAGCGATACCAACGTTGGGTTTCGATGCGCCTGGCGCGCGGGGCATGAAGGGTGATGATCAACGATGATCGATCTCGACCAAGACGACCGCGATGCCTTCAGAGTCGGGGGCGGCGTCGATGGTCCCATCACGAGTTTCGCTGCGGACCGCCTGCAGGCCGCGGGTCGCCAGCCGATTGCGGGCCCTTCTTCTGCTTGAGGACAGCCTACCGCCATTCCTGACCGTGGGCCCCGTGGGTCCGGGAGGCCGCTGCGCGCGTGGGAGCGGTCTCGACGGAGGAGGAGGTGCAGGGTAGCGATTGAGCTCCGGGTCGCCGCTCACAGGGACGAGCACCTGCGACTCGCTGTCGAGCAAACGCACCAGTCTCTGGACACTTCTCGGCAGCCGTCGGTTACTCGCCACCACATAGAGTGTCTCTTGTCCAGGAATCTCATCTAGCACGAAGACGTCCCCGAACGCCGAATCCGGCGAGGGGAGCTGAACCACGGACGCTGCTGGCAACAAGGAGTTCTCGGATTCATCGGCCGGATAGAGTAGCTCGATATCTCCCTCATTAGTCTGCGTCAATATGTATAGGTACGCCGGGTGCTGCAGCCCGACTTCCAGGCGCATATTTTCGCCAGAGTATAGGACCGACCGGCTTGGCACGCCAAACCAGTGTCCGCCTTGGTGGGTCATAAGTGTGACCGAGAGCCACGGGTCGCGAATGATCGGTTCGGATGTCCTTGACTGCTGAAGGCGACGGATTCCTCGGCTCAGCAGGCTACGTCGAGCGCCGATCGATGAAGCCCGAACTTCCTGGTTTGACCGCGATACTCCGAGAGATGAGCTATGGACACTCCCTGTGTGGCACGCAGGGAGCGACAACGATAGGGCAACCAGTAGTAGTCTGCAGCGCGATGCCGATCGCCGGTCACAAAAGTACACCGAGAAGGCGGCGACATGACAACAGTAGTCAGCGCTTGTCATCGTCAGTCTCGTCCGGCGCTCAGTCTTCGGATGGTAGACGATAGTCTACGGTCAACTCAACGACGTCCGACGAGATCTTCAACTGTCGGTCGTCCATGACGATCCGCGGCACCAACGCAAATCCCAATTCGCCTGCGGTACCCGTCACCATCTCGCCGAGAAGGGTTGAGTTCGTAGATGTCCAACGACCATCCGATAACCCGGATTCGGAGGCATCCGCGGCCCGGCGCCACATGCCCCGGTGCCATAGCAGGAGCTCAGCGTCGGTCGTCTCCTCGTCGGCTTCCGCCGAGCCCTCCCACAGCAAGTGAGCACCGAGGAGTTCAGCGCTTTCCCGTTCGTCACGGGCCTGCTGCGGGTCTGCAGCGGCGAACGCCGCGCCGAACCGAAAACGGGCGACATGGCCTGGCCGGGCATGGAGTGGCGGATACCAGATCCAGGTGTCCTTCAGAAATGGTCTTCCCCCAAAAACGAGCATCTGCCGGCGGTCGGGGTCGTAGGTTGCAGCATGGGACCAGCGTACGGCCGGGGGGCCCTGACCGAAGAGGTCGGCGGCCGGCATCTTTCGCCATTTGCCTTTTCTGTACGTCCAGACGTCATTGCACCTCAGTGAGCCTTCACTACAGGCCCGTGGCGAGTCGCCACCGAAAAGCGTGAGCTCATTTCGATCCTCGACGTAGACCATGGTGGCATCTCTTCGGGCGGTGGGCCGATCTGTCGCTTCAGGCACGGTTGGCCAAGCGAGAGTCCACGACGTGCCGTCGAAAACCCATGTATCGCCGAAAGCACACCGCCCCTCTCGAAAGACCGAGCCACTGGGGCATTGCGCCTCCGAGTCTTCACTGACGTAGCCCCCGAATGCGACCGCACGCTCAGTCTCGCTGTTCCAAGCCATCGCCGGCTCGAACCGGCCGACGGGCGCAGGATCGGTTCTCGTCCAAGTCGCCGTGGAGAAAGCGTAGCTCCACGCGTCCTCGATGACACCCCCGTCGCTACCGCTGAGGACGACAACGCGATTCTCAGCCGCATCATACGCGAGGCCGTGCAGCCGCCGAGGGTCGGGCATCAGAGGATTGCCTATATCGAAGCCGTCGGCGATTTCCACCCAGCCCGAACCCAAAATGTATGTCCAGAAGGCCTCGCAGTGTTTCCAGCCCGCGCCGTCACAGAACGCCGTCCTGAAGTTCTGAGAAAAACCACCGACAGTGACGACGCGCCCCGCGTTCGGATCCCAATAGGCTTCGTGACCTTGCCGCGGCGACGGCGCGCTAGGGGTACTATCCCGCGTCCAGTACGATCCGTTCCAGAGCCACGTGTCGCCGCACTGAACGAATTCATCTTCACTGCAGCCGCCGCCCGCCAGCTCTGCCCCGCCATATAGCAGCGCATGTCCGGCTCCCGGAATACTCGTAAGAGTGTGCTGTGCACGCTCCGACGGCGTCGTCGATGTCCCAGGAAGAGCCCCTGCTAGCTCAGACCAGAAGCCATCTTCAAAAGCCCACACCCCTGTGCACGCAGCCGCTTCGCCCGCTAAGCAGTCCCCCGTCGGATCACCGGTCTGGAAGCGGTCAGAAACAAGTCTACGACCGCCGATGATGATCAGTCGACCCGTCGCATCAACGTCGATGGCGGCGGCTGTCCGGCCGACGGGGCGCGGCAAGTCATTCACGGTGGGCTCGATGCGCTCCCACTGATCGCCCGTCCACCCCCATATCACGTCGCACAAGGCTTCTCCGTCGTCGCAGCTTTCGCCTTGGCCGGCGAAGCCGCCGAACATCACCACGCGACCGTGTTTGGGGCTGAAGGTCATGCTTGCGTCATCTCGAGCCGTAGGCTGCGGAACGACTGCTGCCAATCCGACTTGGCTCCAACCCGCGCCGTCCCACTCCCACGTGTCGTCAAGGCGCTCCACGTTAAACTGGTTATTGTCGATGGGGCGATTTCCTCCGAACAGGACGACTCTGCGCCTAACCGGGTCGTAGGCCATCGCGTGCTCCCGTCGGGACAGAGGTGCGGGCGATGACGAATTTGCCGCCTGAGCGACTTCCCAGGCCTTACCGGTCCAACGCCATGTTGCGCGACACGCAATCTCCGGACCCTCGCAGGGATTGCCTTCCTCCGAAGTGCCGCCAAACATGATGATTTCCGACCGAAAGCTATCATAGACCATCGCATGACCGACTCGCCGTTGGGGGCTCAGTCCGTCAGGGGTGATGCCCTTCCCTGGCGTCAGGTCACGCCACGTTTCCGCAAACGCCCACGTGTCGCCGCAGAACGCCACATTGGGCTCCGTGCACCCCACCGCGCCCTTGCCCCCGAACACGATAAGTTCCCCCCGCCGGCTGTCGTATGCCTGCGCGTGTCGCTCACGAGCGGCGATCACCCCCGGGCGATTCGACGGCACCTCAACGTTGAACGCGCCGCCATCGAAGCTCCACAAGGCGCCACAGATTTCGTTACCGGTCTCGTCGCAGTTCCCGAATGCATCCGTGCGGCCTCCGTAGATGACGATCTTGCCGGTCGTAACGTCACGGGATGCTCCGGCCGAGAATCGCGCTTGTGGTGCGGTAAGCGCATCCCCTCTGCGCCAGGTTCCACCTCCGACGGTAGTTACCCATCCCTCTCCGAATGGTTCTTCATCCTTCGTATGAATACCCCTAAGGGCACCGCTACTTTGTTGCCGACCATCTTGCTGCCGCAGCACATCAAGCAGCCAGCGTCGGGTCTCAAAGACATGTGGGTTTCCAGCGGACGAATCGGCGACTCGTCCTGCGAAGCTGGCTCTCCATGTGACGTCGCGGACGAGATGGGCTTGCTGTGCGCTCGGATTGCCTGCCGGGTCGACCACGAGCACATAGACTCGGGCCAGATCGCTGGGGATGAGCTCTGTAGGATCGAAGCCTCCCGACGAATCGGCGATCGCATCGCCGAGGCGCAGGTCGACGTTCGGATCCGGACCGCCGAACACGAGGATCGTCGCGCCACTCTCGACCGCCCCTGACGCGCCCACAAGGGCGAAATACGGGCGGAAAACGCCCGCCGGGTCCGGACCGTAGGGCGCTCGAATGTACGTCAACGGCCGCAGCTTACGGTCGGGGAGGACTGGCGCCGGAGGCGGCTTCTGGTCGATCTCGAAAGTGGTCGCCGTAGACGTGCCCATATTGCCAGCCACATCGGTTGCGGTGACTTGCACCGAATAGGTACCATCGGGATATCTGGACAGAATCTCGCCTTCGTACAAGAAGCCCGAAGATCCGTCGTTCCGTTCGAGTGGAAACGATGTGCCCGACGACTCGTTTACCGCCCGCACCTCAACAGGCGGCGTATCGACCACGGGTTCATTGATGCTGAAGCTCACCCGGATCCGGGTGCCCGCGGTGGCACGCGTCAATCTCGACTGCAAACGTTGTTGAGTCAGAATGTTTTCGGGGGAGGGGACGAGGTCGAGGTTGGACGCACCCGGAACAACCGACGGTGTCTGGGTGTCGACGACAACCTCCAAGTCGTCGATCGGTGATGAATACGATTCTTTGTCATAGAAACGTACGAACACCCGGCGCGTGCAGGAGTTTGTTGCCCTGCAATTGCCCGGCTCTCCTGTCTCGAGATCGAAAAGACCCGCGTCTAAGTTCCAGGGCACTCGATACGTCCACGCGCCACCCGAACCACGCTCTCCGTTCGTCAGCACAATTCGAGTTTCGGTCGGAGGCGTTTCACCGACGATGAGCGGTGAGTTAGAAACTTCGACCGTCTTACCAGTATCCGTAGTAAGCCGTAGGACGATGTCGCTATTCCGCAGATAACGGCGCCGGGTCAGAGGATCTTCAACGACCCCTTCGATGTTTATCCACGGGCGGTGGGGTGCGCTCGACCGAGTATTTGGCGTAGGGGAGATCGGGACCCGGACTAGGACCGATGTGGACTCACCCTTCGTGACTTTGAACGGATCTGAGATCCCGTAGTATAGGATCTGTCCACCCCTCCCTCTCGACGCTCGGAACTCTACGTACATGACCAAGTCATCTGTCTGTCCATGCAGAGGAATTCTGAACCGAAGGTTCAAAACACCCCCTGGTCTGTACTCCTCGAGAACCGTTCCCGAGATCGCCTCCGCTGGATTGTTCTTGGCCCTCAGCTGCGCGGTAACAACCAGCAACGACTGCTCAGGTGGCTGCTCCCAGACGAATTCAACTTCGAAGCCCGACTCTCCCGTACAGCTCAGCAAGAACGCGAGCGACAGTAAGAGGCAGCACTGAACACTAGCAACCCACTGATGCAAGGCATTCTGGAACGCCACAATTCTCACACTCCGGAAAATGGTCTATAATATCCAGCGTGAATGAGCCCGAACCTTGATCGCTATCGAGCACGATCTCGATCCTCTCACAGACTTCGACGCCCGAGGTGTTTTCACACGTTGCGGTGAACCAAACGTATGGTTCCTCCAGGCCCTGATCGAGATTAAAGTCGTCCTCGCACGGGGAGTCGGTCTCTGCGAAACCGCTTGGAGCAAACAGCTGTATTGCCGGATCGAATGTCGCGCTGTCTTTGCGAATCCGAACCGCATATATGCCAGGTCTGGGCGGCTGCCAAGTAAACCGCAGATCTCCGAACCCGGCTCCCGAGAAGCAGATACCGCCGCCGTCAGCCGGCTCACAGTCGTCCTGTCCGTCGGTGGTGCCTTCGAAGACGACGTATGTTGTAAAGCGATTGTCTCCAATTACAGTCGGCGTACCAGCCAAGTAGACAGCATTGCCCTCGTTGGAAAGACAGACGCCCCGACCATCGCACGAATCGGGGTCATTACATGCGAACGGATGCGCGTCACCGCACGAGGCCCCTATCGGCGCAAAGCCATCCACGGGGCAACTCCCTTGGCCGTCGCAAGTCTCGGCGACATCGCACTCGTTTCCGCTCGTTTCCCGACATACGATCGATGCCGACGCATAGTTGGGGGCGCACGACCCGGTCCCATCGCAGCTATCCGGAAAATCGCAGATCGATGAGGACTGATCACCGCAGATCGTCCCCTCCGACGCGACCACGTTTTGCGGACAGAATCCGATACCATCACAGGTCTCTTCGGGATCACAGATGGGGTTGTTGCTCGGGCGACACACCGTACTGGCTGACGCAATGTTGTCTTCGCACACGCCATCGCCGTCACAAGTGTCACGCCCGTTGCACACGGTATTGGTTGCGTCTCCGCAAGGGAACCCTTCGTCCCGTTTACGGTCGCCAGGACATGCTCCTTGACCGTTGCAGGTCTCAGCGACATCGCAGTCGTTGCCGCCGGTCGGTCGGCAGATCGTGTTGGTACCGGCATAATTTGGTGAACAGACGCCTTGGCCGTCGCACTGGTCGGGCAAGTCACAGACCGTCGATGATGAGTTCCCACACGGGGTCCCGGGATTTGCATAGCGCTGCTCAGTACAGCTGCCCTGTCCATCGCACCGCTCCTCGATGTCGCAGACGTTGCCGCCCGTGGGCCGGCATACGACCGCCGTCGATGCTAAGTTACTCTGGCAAGCGCCACTGCCATCGCAAGTGTCACGCCCATTGCATATCGTATCTGTCGGGTCACCACACGGAGTGTCCGCCGGCGTGACGTCGTTGTCCGGGCAATTTCCTTGTCCATCACACGTCTCCGCGACATCGCACTCCACGTCCGCCGCTTCCCGACAGACCGTCGTTGCATCGGCATAGTTGGGCTGGCAGACGCCAGCCTGGTCGCAGGTGTCGGGCCGGTTGCACGGCGTCCCAGCCCGGTCACCGCACGCTGTCCCCATCGCCGCCCGAAGGTCCATAGGGCAGTTACCGGCGCCGTCGCAGGTCTCCGGCACGTCGCAACCGCTGTCGTTGGCCGGCCGGCACACTGTGGTGTCAGGGGCCAGGTTGGCCTGACAGGTTCCTTGGTTATCGCAGGTATCCGGCTGGTCACAGGTGGAGTCGCTCGCGTCGCCGCAGGCAGTGCCGACGGCTCGCGCCGTGAAAACACACTCTGCGTTGACGCACGCGTCATCCGTGCAGTCGTTGATGTCGTTGCAGTCACTGTCTTCAACGCACGCCGAGGGTGGGGTGCACGTGATACCGTCCCCCTCCAGGCCATCGGGACAATCGCCGCACTCGAAGCCGGCGCCCGGGGCGGAAACGTCAGTGCAGGTCGACGTTACCGTGCCGTTGGTGAAGCACGGATTTGGGTCACAGCCATCGATATCGGAGCATGTTTGACCGTTACCCTGGTAGCCAGTCTTGCAAACACACTGATCAGCGCCGTTCACGGATTCACAAGTCGCATTGACGTCACACGAGTCGCATGCATTCCGGTTGTTGTCGTTGGACGATGTGCTGTTGTTGTTGTCGTTACCGCCCGACGTATTATTGTTGGACGACGTGTTACTGTTGTTGACTGGAGCGTCGCCATTCCCGTCATCCGAGCAGCCAGCCAGAAAACAGCCGCTCAAGAACGCTACAATAACTATAACTAAACAAGACTGAATTCGTCTGACCCTGCTGCTCATGTTCTTTCCGCCAGTGCAAAGCTAGCACGCAGCATCTGTGCGCGGTACCCTGTACTTCCGGTCATGCCTTCCCGCCGGACAAGGTATTTTTATGATCGACTCACGCCTACGCCTCATACTCCAAAGTGGCCTGAAGCTTGAATCAACGCCGCGACCTCCTCACGCTGACTGGCGTCGAGAGCCTGCATTGAGGACACTCACCCCAAAACAGTCTTTCAGCAACTAAGGGTCAGCACTTCAGTGCGGCAGAGCGGAGTATGCAGGATCCAAGTGGAGTAATGCATGTATCCGAATTGGTGATTTTCGAGATCCAACATGCGTACATGACATCGGGATGCGGAACAAGTAACTCGATCTAATCTCATACTCCGGAAAGAAGATGGGTCCGGAACAAGCCATCGATGTTGAGTACGAAGGAGGAGCATCGCTCAGCTCAGCGACGCTTACGGCTCGGACGCAAATGAGTTTGGATCAGTCTTCTTGGAAGACAGCACGAAGTGGTTTCGGGAGCTCTTGGCGCTCGCGATGGCTTAAGCGCGCGAAATCTGAACTGTTGACTAGCGGATGATGACGTTGCCGGTGGCGGTGTCAGATTGAGATGTCCCGACCACGATGCCTGCCGTCGCCCCCGCGGCAACGCCGACGATGACCGTCCACACCCACCACTTCTCATACCAAGGAACGATCCTGGGCTTCAGCTCTGCCCAAACGATCGTGCTTTCCCCCGGTATTACGTACGTCTCATTGTACCAGTCTAGGTACCCATCTGAGGTGAGGCGGATGGCGTGTCGTCCAGGATGGTACTCCGAGTTGGGCTTGAGGGGCAGGAATCCCGCTTCCTGATCGTCGATGAAGACATCTGCTCCTTCGACCGTGCCAGTGACGGCGATAGTCCCAGGTTCGTCGAACTCCGCGCCGAGGATCGCTACAGCATTGAGCCGAAGCGCGCGGCCCAATTCCTCTCGCAGGCCAAAAAATGTATCGGCTTCCGTACCGATCTCCTTTTCGCCGTCGAAAAGGTGAACGGAGACCAAATAGCGGGCCGGATCGTCGGCTTCGGATGTCTTAGCGGCGTGGCCGATGAGTATGTAGTCTATACCCTCCCTTTGGGCGGCCTGCCGAAAACAGGACGGGTCGCACTGGCCGATAACCGAGGGCTTACGATGCCGAACCTTAGCGAGCTGCTTGATTTCTTTGATCAAGCGATCCGTCAGCCACTGATCATCACCTGCCTGAAGACCGACGCCTGCAAAAACCCGTACCGCCAAGTCGCTTCCTGGCCTGACTCGCACTGATCTTCTTGACGGTTGGGAAAACGACTCGCCGACCGCGGCTGCAACGGCCGCTGCGACTGGTCTCTGGCCGTCAATACGGACGCTCGCCCGAAGGAGCTTACTCCGCGCCTCCACGTCCACGAGCCATACGCTGAAGAAGCTTGCCCCCATCTCATTGCGGATTAGTGAAGCAGTCACCAAATAGCCATCGAACTCGCCGGAGATAAGGTCCGATATACACATGAGGTCGGCGCCACACTGCTCTTTGGCTGCCGATAAGGCGGTGTCTACATCGTCAACTGCCCGATCTACCACCGTCAAACCGGGACGCTGAGCAAGGATGAACCGAAGGGCTTCGCGGGTCTTGGCGACCGTCGACGAGATCTCCTGCGCCGAATCTTCGCCGTTCAGGCCCTGAGCCTTCACCTCTATAATCAGAACGGGGCGTGTCGGTGACTTACCCACCTCGGACGCCAGCGCAGCAAACAGCCCCAACGATGCCAGCAGCATAATCTACCCCTCCGGCCAGCAGTGCCGAGATCAAGGGTTCCTTTTCAACCACAAGTCTCGGTCGTGAGATAATGTTCACAGGTAGCCAGCCGCATCTAAGTCCCGTTGACAAGGAACCCGGCGATAATATCCGATGCCGTTGATTCGGACCAGAGGTCGGAGTTGGCGTTTTTGAGTTCGATTGGATGAGCAGCAACGCGTTGAGGAATAGCATCAAGTCGAAGATGTTGCGCTTGGCGGGGCTCTTATTCAGCCCAGCCCTTCTGTTACTCGGGCTGGGCTGCGGTCCGAAAGCCCCCAATGGCCTTAGGTCAGTCGGCGCCCGAGACGGGCCACGGGTGCGTGGGATATCGCGCATCAAGCGCGTAGATCTCAGGAAGAATGACGAGCGAACCGCTCTTCTCATCGGGATCTCTCGGTACGAGGAGCGCCCCCTGAGTAATCCGGTCAACGATGTCGAGCGTATGCGGGCGGTCCTGGCGGACGTAGGCTTCGATGTGGTGGTCAAGACGGACTTGAACCGCCGCCAGTTTAAAGACACCGTTACCGAGTTTGGTGCTCGGCTGAAGGCCAATGGTGGCGTCGGCTTGTTCTTCTACTCTGGCCATGGCGTCCAGCTCGACGGCGAGAACTATATGCTGCCGCGTGACTTCAACCTGGGAACGGTCGCTGATGCGGAAGACGAGGGCGTGTCTTTGGCCCGGGTCGTCAACGCGATGGAGGCGGCCAAGAATCCGTTGAATCTAATTTTTCTCGACGCGTGTCGTGACGCTCCTATCTCTCCCTTGACCCGCTCTTCTAACCTTACCAAGGGCCTGGCGAAACCCAAGGAGCTGCCAGAGGGGTTCTGGCTGGCGTTCGCCGCCGCTCCAGGACACCCCGCCCTCGACGGCGAGGGAGAACTCAGCCCATACACCGCTGCACTGGCCGAGAACATTCCGATTCGCGGTCGAAGGATTGTCGACGTTCTCATGCAGACTCGTCGATCGGTCAAGCAGGCAACGGAAGGGTTTCAACAACCTTGGTATGAGTTCTCGGTCGACGCGCCCTTCTATTTCCGCGAGCCGCTGGGTAACGATATCCGTTCAAGCGATCGGCTCATCTGGTCTGATTCCAACGAGATAGGTATGAAGATCCTGGCTAAGGAAGTTACGGTAGATGATTATCGGGTTTGCGTCGATGATGGCGCCTGCCAAACGAAGCACTTCAGGTCGGCTATAGAGGGCTGCAATTGGCCGGCAGAGCAGCGCGCCGGCCACCCAATGAATTGCGTCAACTGGTTTGGTGCGCGAGATTTCTGCAAGTGGGCGGGTGGGCGCTTGCCCACCATCGACGAGTGGCTCGCCGAAGCGACGGCATCGGGTGCTCGCTCCTTTCCCTGGGGTGAAGAGCCAGTGGACTGTTCGGTCGCCGTCGTCGCTGAGCAAGGAGGAGGATGCGGGACGGCCGAGACGTGGCCGCCCTGCAGTCGCCCCAATGGCGCCAGTATCAGTGAAGTATGCGACTTGATCGGGAACGTTTGGGAGTGGACGTCAACCTCGGATGGCGACAAGAAGGTCTTGGTCGGCGGCGGTTGGAACAGCCGCCGATCGAGTCTCGAAGTGTCGAGCCGAGCCCTTAGACACCCGACACTAAGGAGTCGCTATCATGGATTTCGGTGCGTTGCGCCGATGAACCTGTCGGCTCGGCCGTCGCCGTTGTAGCTGGCTTTGCCCGGCGTAGTCCAAACGGCAACGCCTTAAGCCCTACTGCTGCCACTTCCTACATGTGAAGTCTGGACGATCACTGTCCCGAGTCATACGGCGAACGTCGCTTGGCTGGTGCCACGTAAGGAACGCTGCTGTTCGGAAATTCGGCACCTACTGCAGCGAGTATCTCCGTGAGACTCGGCGGATTCCTTGGATGAGACTAGACTGGTTTAGAAGCTGAAGATCGACCGAAGACTCGCCGAAGCGGTGGCGTCGACGCTGGCGGCCCGGTTCTTCGTGGAGGTGGTATTCGGTAAGTGCTTGCCAACAATGAAGGCGATCGTTGTGAAGGTATCTGCGCGATCCGCTGGATGGTGAAGCAACTGGGGCTGGCGAAGCGGATCGATGAGGCCGTAAAGCTGCGGAAGCTCCGCCATCCGTACCACGAGTCGGATCATGTTTTCAGCATTGCTTGCAATGTGGTGTGCGGCGGGCGGGTTCTCGAACGTCGAGATTCATCTCAATGACCAGTCTTTCTCGATGCGCTGGGCGCCAAGAGCACCCCAGATCCGACGACCGCAGGGTACTTCTGCCGCGCTTCTTGACGCCGGAGTCGTGAACGCGGTGATGGACACAATCAACGACGCAGGTGCTGAGCTTGGGCGTCGCAACCTGACTCCTCTGCCTGGGCCGAGTCGGCCCCGCAGGAGTGCTGTAAGGAGAGCTGGGACGACGCGCCGACGGCGTCATCAAAACGAAGGCACGTGGGCGCCCTCCGAAGGTCGAGCGTGAGGTCATCCAGCAGTGCGGCTTCAAGAACTTCCGCCTCGACAGCGAGCAGGTCGTCGAGTTTCCGTACGTACCGAGTAGGTGTCGCGAGTATCGCATGCTCGCCGTCCGCAAGAACGTCAAGTCGGGTGGGCGAAGAGGCGCTCATCGACGATGTTAGCTACCACTTCGATATTACCAATGACCCGGAGAGGTCTACGAACGAGGTCGTCCGACAGGCCCATACCCGATGCAACCAGGAGAATCTCATCCAGCAGCCCAAGACCAGATTCAAACGCGACATGCACGCGTCAAACGCTGGACGAGAACTGCGCGTACATGGTGACCGGCGTCGGCGCACGCGGTCTAGGGGGCGAGACTCTTGAAGAGCATCAACCCGCCAAATCCAAGGGGAACGACCGTGTACGCGGTGACGTGAAGCGCGGTACCCGCTGCGGGCCCAAACATCTTCTTCATGGGCTCCAGCTTGCCCAACTTGTCCGGAGCGACGAAGCGCAGCACGAGGGTGACGAGCCCGAAGGCCAGGGCAAGGAGTCCGATGATGATGTTCTGGTCCACGGCGCATTATCCTCGAGAATCGGGGGATATTGAATCCTGAATGTTGGGGCCGGGGGCCGACGGTTCGACGAAGCGGTTCATCACTACGCTCGCCGCGAGGTCGCCGCTCACGTTCACCGACGTCCGTGCCATGTCGAGGATGCGGTCGACGCCGAGGATCAACGAGATCCCGCCCGCGGGAACACCAACCCCGGTCAAAATGGTGGCCAGGATGACGATGCCGACCCCTGGCGTGCTGGGGGAGCCGATCGAAGCACCGACGGTGGTGGCCACGAGGAGACCGAGCTCGGGCCAGGTGAGCTCGATGCCGAAAACTTGGGTCAAGAACACGGTCGCAGCCACCTGGTACAGCGCGGTGCCGTCCATGTTTACCGTGGCTCCCAAAGGGATGATGAACTGCGCGATGCTCGGGGTCACGCCCAGTCGATTCTGGGCGATGTCCATCGACAGCGGCATGACCGCGGCCGAGCTCGAGGTTGAAAAGGCCAGCAGCTGAGCGTCTCGAATGCGGGACAAGAAGGTCCAAGGCGCCATGCGCGCCAGCGCCCAAACGATCCCGCAGTACACGCCGAGCAGAAGGGCGAGACCGAGCAAAACCGTGCCCACATACGCGGACATCCCGCTGAGCACGGCGAATCCGATCTTGATGGTGATCTGCGCGAGGAGGCCGAACACGGCGATGGGGGCGATCACCATCGCCCAGCCGACGATCTCCATGGCGAGCTCCTGCACGGACAACAGAAGCTCGCGTAGAGGTCGAGCCCGCTCTTGATCGATACTCAGTAGAGCAGCGCCGATGAATATGCTGAGGACGACGATCTGCAGCATGCTTTCGTCGAGCGCAGCCCGCAGGGGATTGGAGGGGACGAGCCGGACGATCTCGTCGGTCAAGCTGACCTTGGCCGGCGCCGCGGGCGATGTGGCGGCGAGCGCGTCGTCCGGTACGACGGCGCGGACGAGGTTGGGGTCGATGAGGTCGCCAGGTCGAATCAACGACGCGACCCCGATCCCGAGCAACACGGCGATCACCGTTGTCGCCAAGAAGTACGGCACGAGCCGGGTGCTGAGCCGGCGCAGCAGCGCGGTGTCCGAGCTGGAGGTGACCCCCACCACGATGGAGCTCATGACGAGCGGAATCACGATCATCTGAATGAGCGCCAAGAAGATCTGCCCGGGCAGCGCCAACCACACGCCGATGGTCTCCGCCTGGTCCTCGCCGGCCACCGCGAGCCCCGTCGGGGCGAGGACGAGCCCCACCGTTACCCCGAGGACCATCGCCAAGACGATCTGCAGCCACAGCTTTCGCCGTGCGTTGCCCGCGATGCCTCGCATCACCTCGATCAGCGGAGGCGGCGTCGACACGTCTGCCATCGCGCAAGAAGTACATTGAAGCCTCGTCGCGCGCAGTGACCCTTGGGCGACGATAAGAAACTCGGTTGCTCGTCGATTTGATTAGATATATATCTAATCAAAGAGATGCCTATGGAAACCTTGATCAGCTTCTTCAAGGCCCTCTCCGACCCCAATCGCCTTCGGATCGTGGGATTGCTGGCCCATCGGCCCCATAGCGTCGAGGAGCTGGCGATGGTGTTGGACCTCAAGGCCCCCACCGTGTCCCACCACACCAAGAAGCTGGTGGGGGCGGGATTGGTGCAGGGCCAGGTCGACGGCCACTACCACGTGTATTCGCTTCGGCTAGACCAGATGCAGGCGACGGCCCGACAGCTTCTCAATAAGGCGTCGATCCAGGAGCTCGCCGAGGAGGGTACGGATGCCTACGACCGCAAGGTGTTGGCCGCGTTCTTGGACGACGAGGGGCGGGTGGTCTCGATCCCCATGAAGCGCAAGAAGTTCGACGTGTTGCTCCGCCACGCATTGCGGTTGTTCGACGACGCCCAGGAGTGGACGGAGCGGGAAGTGAATCGACGGCTCAAGCCCCTGACCCAAGACGTGGCCAGCTTTCGGCGCGGCTTCATCGACCACGGTTACATGGTTCGGGATCCCGCCGGCGCTAGCTACCGTCGGGTGGTCACTCCAGGATCGTCGCCGTCTTGATGTAGTCGAGCTTGTCGAATTCGGCTCGAAGGTAGGCATTACCTTCCGCTTGCAGGCGGTCTTGCGCCGGTCCGCGCCCGCGGGGGGCCCCTTCGCCGTAGCCCGAGTACAGGGCTTCGACCGGGGCCATGTCTCGAACTTTGCCGAACGGCGCGAAGCCCATGCTGTCGAGGCGGCCGTTGTTACCGTAGTTGATGAAGATCTGAGTGGTCCGGGTATCGGGGCCGGCGGTCGCGAAGGTGACCATGCCCGGGGTGTTCGATTGCTCGACGGGATCGTCTTGGATCCGCGCTTGTCGCCACACGGTGTTGATCTTGGGTCGGCCACTGATCCCGACCTGGGCCATGAAGCCGGAGATGACGCGAAAGAACGCGACGTCATCGTAGAAACCGGCCTTGACGAGGTTGTAGAAGCGGTCTGCACCCTTCGGCGCCCACGCCCGGGTGACATCGATGATCACGTCACCTTTGGTGGTTTCGAACTTCACCGCATACGTGGCTGGCGCTTGCGCGGTGGCTCGGGATGGATCCATCAGCGCGTCAGCGCCGGCGGCGGGCGGCGCTTCGCTCGTCTTTGCTCCGTCGGTCTTCACTTGGCTTTTCTTCGCCTGGCTTGGCTTCGTGCCGTCGTTCGCGCTCGGGCAACCGGCGAGACCGACGGCGATCGTCAGCGTAAATATGGGAACCAAGGTCCGGTGCTGCATGGCCGGCGATGCTCGAAGACCGCTGCGCGACTGTCAACTCGCGAGACTGTCGCGCTCGGCCCCGTTACGGTCCATGTCATCGGCGGCGGCGAGCAGATCGTCGGTAAGCTCGGAGGCCTTTCGCCAACCCAGGCAATACCGCAGCGGATATCTGGGGCGAAAAGGTAAGACCGCGATGCCCGGATACTTCAGCGCGGAGGACACCGGAAGCAAGGCCGCCGCCGCGCCGCCGGCCACGAGGCCGAGGAGCTGGTCGACGGTCTGCACATCGCAGTCGAGCCGCGGCCGGATGCCTTCTCGGTCGCAGAACTCGTGAAAGTGTTCGGCGATCATCGGTTGCTGGCGCCGGCAGGGCAGGGCGAGCTGAAGCCCGTCGAGGTCTCGGGGCTCGACCACGGACTTGGACGCGAGCGGCCCGTCGATGGGAACGACGGCGACCAGCTCGGTTTCGAAGAGCGGCCGAACGTTGCAGCCCGACGGAAATGCCCAATCCACGGCCACCAGCGCATGAACGCCACCGTCCGTGAGCACCCGAGGGATCGACGGCTCGTCGACCGACACCAGGCTCACCGGCACCGTTGGATGTCGACGCCGAAAAGCGCGGATCAGGCGTCCGACCGGGGGATGCTGTCCGCAAAGACCGACCCCGAGCACCAGTCGGCCCAGGTATGCGCCCGCCTTCGTTCGCGCGACTCGGGTGGCTTCCGCCGCGCGGTCGATGATGTCCGTCGCTCCCGCCAAAAAGGCCAGGCCCGCTTCCGTCAGCCGTACGTTGCGGCTATCGCGCTCGAACAGCTGCGTTCCGAGGTCCGCTTCGAGTTTCTGCACGGCGCGACTGAGGGCCGGTTGGGTGCAGCCCAGGCGCTGCGCGGCCCGCCCAAAATGGAGCACCTCGGCGAGGGCGACGAACATTTCAAGGTGCCGGATCTCCATATGGAGATTGATACGATAAGCGCATCAGTTTGGATAGGTCTTCGACTTCAATAGTTTCGGTTGCTTCTGAGGGCGGCTAATAACCCCTGGGTAGCTCGTTGCGGAATGCGTATTGATTTTGGTGGACATGGCGTCAGCTGCCCTTAACAACGGCGGCATGCGTCCCTACCACCACTTGTGTGCGCTCTTGAGCGTCGGCGTCGCTGCAGCCTGCGCGCCCGCGTCTTCCAAGACCGTCGAAGCCGCGCGGCGTCCTCGGCCGGTTCGCCTGGCGCCGGTCCGCGTGGCGACCGGGGTCGAGACCGCGGTCTTTCCTGCTCGAGTTCGCGCCGAGCGCCAGCCTGCCCTCAGCTTTCGAATCCCCGGCCGGGTCGAATCCGTCGCCGTGGACGTCGGTGACGAGGTCGAGCAGGGCCAGCTGGTCGCGTCGCTGGATCCCAACGATTTTCGAACCCGCGTCGCCGATGCGGAGGCCGCGGTGGCGCAGGCGAGCGCCGACGCCGCCCGGACCCGGCGGGTCGCGGAGCGGGGCAAGCGGCTGTTTTCGGCCAAGGCGGTCAGCGAGGCGGAGCGAGATCAAACCCGAGACATCGCCAAGTCGGCGGCGGCCCGACTGGAATCCGCGGTCCAGCGGCTGGCGCTCGCAAAGCGTGAGCTGGAGTACACCCGACTCGTCTCTCCCGAACGAGGCGTAGTCGTGGAGCGGCTGTTTGATCCGGGGGCCAATGTTCAAGCGGGGCAGCCGGTCGTTCGGGTCAGCGGAGACGCGCTCGAGATTCGAACGGACGTCCCCGAGAGCGCGCTGGTGAACGCGAAGGTCGGCGCGGAGGCTCGGGTGCGGCTTCCGTCCTTGGGCGACACGCCGGTCGCCGGCCGGGTCGTGCGGGTGACGAAAGGCGCCACGGACCGAAGCGTCCTGTATCCGGTGTTCATCCGGTTGGCGGATCCGAACCTCAAGCTCGTGCCCGGTTTGGCGGCCGAAGTTCGCTTCACTCCCGCTCAGCCCGGCAACCCGGCGGATCGAGACGCCTTGCTCGCCGTGCCTCCGGCCGCGGTGGGCGGCGATCCTGATGGCGCGTTCGTTTGGGTGCTGGAGCCGGAGCCGGCGGACGGCGCCGGCCAAGACGAGGTCTTCGTTGCCCGGCGCCGAGGCATCAGGCTGGTCCGTTTGACCGACCGCGCGGCGCTGGTGTCCGACGGGCTCGCGGTGGGTGAAAAAGTGGCCACCGCGGGTGCGTCGTACCTCTTCGAGGGGCAGCGAGTCCGCCTGGCGAGGCGGGCGCCGTCGGTCTTTGAAGGCCTTCACGCGTCACCCGGCGGCCCGAAGGCGGTGGAGGTCGAGCCGCGATGAGCGGGCTGGACGTCACGCAGTGGGCGCTCGGCAAGCGGGTCGTCGCCGGCGCGATCTTCGGGCTCTTTGCGGTCAGTGGATTAGCGACCTACAACCGGCTGCCGCGCTCGGAGGACCCGGGATTCATCGTGCGACAGGCGGTGATCGTCACCGAGTTCCCAGGGGCCAGCGCGGCCCGAGTGGAGGAGCTCATCACCGACCCGCTGGAGGCCGGGCTTCAGAAGCTGGTGGGTCTGGACTTCGTCAACAGCGTGTCCCGGGCCGGCCAGAGCGTGATCACCGTCGCCGCGCAGGAGACCTTGCCCGAGGTCGAGAGCATGTGGGACGAGATGCGGGAACGGGTCGATGAGCAGGCGCGGGCGCTGCCTCCGGAGGCCATCGGCCCCTTCGTCAACGATGACTTCGGTGACGTGTTCGGCACCTTGCTCGCGCTGACGGGCGATGGATTCAATCTTGCCGAGCTCGAAGACGTCGCCGAAGAGGTACGCAAAAAGTTTCTGCAGCTGCCCGATGTGGCGAAGGTGGAGCTCATCGGCGTCGCCGCGCGCCGAATCTTCCTCGAGTACGACGAAGCGCGGCTGGCGGAGCTCGGGATCGGCGCGGACCAGATCGCGGCGCAGCTGCGGCGTCAGAACATCGTCAGCCCCAGCGGCCGCGTCAATGCGACCGACCGGGTGTTCGAAGTCCAGACCGAAGGCAGCTACGAAAGCCTGGACGCGCTGGCCGCGACGCTGATCCGGGTCGACGGTCGCGCCTTTCCCCTCAAGGCCCTGGTTCGCATTCGGCAAGGGTACGAAGACGATCCGCCGGCGCCGTCGATGTCGTTTACGGGGCGGCCGGCCATCGGCATTGCGATCTCCATGGCTCCGGGCGGCAAGCTCACCGAGCTCGGACCGCGGGTTCGGACTTTGGCCACAAAGCTCACCGAGGGCCTGCCGGTGGGCCTCGAGCTCCATCTTGCGAGCTATCAGACCGCGGTCGTCGAGTCGGCGGTGGGCGCGTTCGTGGGCAATCTGCTCCAGAGCGTGGTCATCGTCCTCGCGGTCATGCTGGTCGCGTTAGGGCTGAGAACGGGGGTCATCGTGGGGGCGATGGTTCCGATGACCATCCTCACCACGTTCGCGATCATGGGCGTGGCGGGGATCGGCATCAACAAGATGAGCCTCACCGCGCTCATTATCGCTCTCGGGCTGCTGGTCGACAACGGGATCGTCATGAGCGAGTCGATATTGGTTCGTCGCAACGCGGGCGAGCCGCTGGTATCGGCGGCGATCGAGTCGGCGCGGGAGTTGCGGGTGCCGCTGCTGATATCGTCGCTCACCACCGTCGCCGCGCTGCTGCCGACCTACCTCGCGGAGTCCACGACCGGCGAGTACACGTCACCTATCGCGGAGGTGGTGGGGATCGCGCTGCTGGCCTCGTGGATCCTGTCGCTCACGTTCGTTCCCTTGTGTTGCGTTCTGTTCATGGGGGGCAGGCCGAAGAGCCGAGCTTCCACGGCGTCGGCGTCGACGGGAAAGCCTCCGCGCACCGCGGCCGCCCTACGGTACCGAGGCGTTCTCGAGGGGTTCATCCGTCATCGGTGGCTGGCCTTGGCCGGCTTTGTCGTCGTTCTCGTGGGCTCCGGGATGCTGATGCAGTTCGTCCCTCAGCAGTTCTTCCCCGGCAAAGCGTGGCCTCAGCTGACCATCGAGCTCGAGCTGCCCCAGGGCACCCCTCGCGCCAAGACAGATCGGGTGGTGGCGGAGGTGGAGCGGTTCTTCCGAGCGGACCTGCTGCGCGCGGATTGGTCGGAGCAGGTCGCGTCGAGCAAGGTCGCGGCCGACGTCGAACGGCAGGACGAACCGGGTCTGGTGAGCTGGAGCGCGTTCATCGGCGAGGGCGCGCCCAGATTTGTTCTCGGCTACGCGCCCGAGCAGCCGAAGGAGAACTACGCCTATTTCATCGTCAACGTCGAAAGCTACTCCCATATCGCCGCCGTGGTCGAGCGAATCGAGACCTTCATCGACGAACGCTTCCCGGAGGCGCTGACTCGGGTGTTGCCGCTTCGCAACGGGCCGCCGCTCAAGTATCCGGTCGAGATCCGGCTCAGTGGTGACGACATCTCGGCGCTGCGGAGGATCGTCACCCGCACCGAAGAGAAGCTGCGAACGATCCCCGGGCTCATCCGGGTCGGCAACGACTGGGGTCCGGACCGGCCGCGCGTGCGGGTGAACGTCGATCCCGTTCGTTTGAGCGCGGCGGGCCTCACCAACGCGGACGTCGCGGTGTCGCTGGAGACCGCGTTTCGCGGCCGTGCCCTCACCGTGTTTCGGGACGGCACCGATGTCGTGCCGGTGGAGCTACGCCGAGCCGACGCATCGGTGGCCACGGTCGACGCCATCCGGGGCGTGTCCGTCTATCGTGCTTCCGGGGGGACGGTGCCTCTGCTTCAGGTGGCCTCCGTGGGCACGGATCTCGAGCCCCCGACGATCCGGCGACGGGACCGCCAGCGGACGATCACCGTGCGCGCGGATATCGCGCCTGACGCTCCGGCCGCGGTCACCGCATTCAGCGTCGCGGCGACGATCCGGACGTGGCTCGATGGTGAAAAGACAGGCTGGCCGTTCGGATTCGACTGGTCGTTCGGCGGCGAGGTCGAGAGCTCGGGCAAGGCCAATGCGTCGATTCAAGCGAAGCAGCCCATCGCGCTGTTGATCATCGTGTTCTGTCTGATCTTCCAGTTCAACACCCTTCGTGAGCCCCTGATCGTGCTGCTGACCCTTCCGTTCGCGATCACCGGGGTGGCGCTGGGATTGTTCGTGACGCAGAAGCCCTTTGGGTTCATGGCTCTGCTGGGCGTGATCGCCCTGTTCGGTATCGTCATCAACAACGCGATCGTGCTGCTCGACCGGGTGCAGATCGAGGTTCGTGCGGGGCGGTCGAAGCTGGACGCGATCCTCGATGCGTCCGAGCGGAGACTGCGGCCCATCGCATTGACGACCGCAACGACGGTGGCGGGGCTCATTCCCCTCGCGCTGTTCGGGGGGCCGCTGTTTTCGCCGATGGCCGTCGCGCTCATGTCCGGCCTTCTCGCGAGTACCTTCTTGACCCTGGGCTTGGTGCCGGTTCTATACGCCATCCTTCATCGGTTGCCCCGGCCGGGCGGTCGACGCCGGCCGGGGGCAGCGTCGGTCCCCGTCGGGGTCGCGGGTCTCGCGCTGATCGCGACGATGGGATTCGCCGCGGGGTCGGAGCCGGCATTCGCGGCCTCACCCTCCGCTTCGTCGACGGTGGCCATCACCGCTGACGAGGCCGCCCGACGCGCGGCGGAGCGCACGTTGGACGCCCGAGTGGCGCGAGCCGATCTGTCGGCGGCCGTCGCGGAAGAAGACCGAGTGATCGTGGACTACCTGCCTCGGCTGGCCGCCGCAGCCGGTTATCGCCGGCTGTCGGACCTCACGCAGCCGAGTCTGTTCGGCGATACGGCCAGCCTCGTCGTCACCGAGCGGCGGACGAGCCCGCTCACCCTCGACGACCTGGCTCCGCTGCCCGCGGATGCCGGTGCGTTTCCCGTGATCCTGGATCAGATCGAGTTTTCCGGTCGACTGACCGTTCCCGTTTCCAAGTATGTGTTCGAGATCTCGGCCGCGCTGGAGGCGGCGGGGGCCGGTATCGATGCCGCCCAGCTGGAGGTCGACAGCGCCAGGGTTCGCGCCGCGGCATCGGCGCGAATCGTGTTCTATCGTTTCGTTGCCGCCGTGCAGCAGATCGCGGTGTTCGAAAAGAGGGTCAGCGAAGCGCAGGAACGGCTGCGGGTCAGCGAGGAAGGGTTGCGCGCCGGCCGCCTGGCCGAGACCGAAATGCTGGAGGCCAAAAGCGCGCTCGCAGCCACCCGACTCGCGCTGGAGCGGGCGAGGACGGAGCGCGCGACCTCGCAAGAAGCCTTGCGGCAGGCCACGCTCGATGACACCGAGACCACCTACTCGCTCGCTGCCAACGAAGGCCTGTCTGCGTTCGATCCGCCCGCGCTTCCGGAGCCGGTGGCCGTCCTGTACGACGAAGCTATCAAGCAGCGCCTCGAGCGGCGTCGACTCCGCCAGCTTGCGGTGGCTCTCGGCGCGGCCGCGCGTCTCGAGCGGGCCCGGGGGCTGCCGGTCGTCGAGGCGTTCGGGTCCGTTCTGTCCGCGAACCCCAATCCTCGGTTCATTCCCAACCGCGAGCGCTTCGATACCACATGGGAGATCGGGGTCCGGGCCACGTGGTCCCCGAACGACCTCGTCTTGGGGTGGGCCGAAGGTCGAACCGCCGACGCGGAAGCCGAAAAAACGATGGCCCGGATCGAGGCCCTCAACCTCGCCATTCATCGCGAAATCGTCGAAGCGCGACAGAGCATCATCGAGGCCCGAGCCAGCCTTACCAGCGCGCAGCAGGGCCTCGAGGCCGCCTTGGCCGCCTACGCGCAACGTAAGTTGACCTACCAGGAGGGCGCGACCACGGTGCTCGATGTGCTTCAGAGCGAAGGAGTGGTCGTCGCCGCCGAGCTCGACGCGATTCGGGCCCGGATTCAGGCCCGGGTCGCTCGCGTTCGGCTGGATCAGGCGACGGGACGCGACGTCGACGCGGTCTTGCGCCGCTGACCTCAGCTCGCGGCGTCGGCCGAACCTCGGTCGCTGAACAGCTGGCCCATGAAACTGTTCAGAAGCACCCGGGATAGGTTCACGCCCAGCTGGTCCACCAGCTCGTCGATCGCGGCCTGAAAGGCGCCGGCGTCGGCGAAGCGGTCTCGGGGATCGGGAGCGAGGGCGGTGAGGATGAGCCGGGTCAATGCGGGATGTAGATCCGGTCGGTGCTGCTCGAGGGGCACCTCATACGAACCCTCCGCGACCGCCTCGAGGATCTGTGATTCGTCGGCCCCACTGAACAACACCCGGCCCGTGACGAGCTCGTACAGCAGGATGCCGAGGGCGAAGACATCGGTCGACGGGCTCGGGGCGCCGCCTCGCGCCTGCTCGGGGGCCAGGTACGACGCGAGCCCTCGGCCGAGGCCGACGTCGAGGCCCCGGGGTGAGCGACGCCGAGTGCTGGCGAGGCGAAGGCCAAAGTCCGCGACCATGACGTCACCGTCGAGGGTCAGCAGGACGTTGGTGTGGCTCAGGTCGCCGTGGGTCTGACGCTTCGCGTGGGCGTGCTCGAGTGCATCGAGCGCCCTTCGAACCACGAGTAATGCGACGTCCGTCGGGAACCCCATCTTGCGGCGCCCACACCGCGCCAGCACTTCCAGGAGATTGCGGCCTCTTACGAGCGGCGTGGCTACGTAGGTGCGATTCCCCAGACACCCGAAATCCAATACCGGAACCACGTCGTCGTGTTTCAGAACGGCGTACCCGCAGGCGGCTTCGACGAGCTTCTCGTGTTCTCCGTCGTGGAGGGGTCGAGTGCGGCGCAAGGCCACCGAATGGCCCCGTCCGCCGGGACTGAAGAACGTGGCGCGGAGCAGCTCGACGCTGGCCCGGGCGCAGATGGGCCGTTCCACGATGTACGGCCCGAAACTGGGCTGATCAGGCAACGTCATGCGCTCTGCTTTCGCACCCCATACTAGGTGAGGTTTCCATCGGATGGAAAATGAGGTCTTTGCGGTGCATCTTCGGGGTGTCGTCGATGAACCTACCTGATCCTTCCACTGCACGCCCGGCCGCGATTGTACTCGCGTGCTGCGTTGCCGGGTTCGTCGGATCCGCGGCCGCCGCGCCGACGTCGGGGGTCGCCGTGCTCCCATTTCGCGGCCCCGGCGGCCGCACGTGCGCTCGCCAGGTGGCCCAGTCGCTGGCCCGCGAGCTGACCATCATGCCGATGGCGGTCCGGGAGACCCCGCGGGCCCGGATCTATCCCACGTTGGCGAAGTGGCTGAAGGAACGTCGCCGGGAAGGGGTCGGGTTTTGGGTGCTGGGAACCATGGCCGGCACCAAGGTCATCCTCGAAGCGTACGACGCTAGCAGCGGCGTTCTGCTTGGCCTCGAGCAGTTCAGACCCCGTTGGCGGCACGGCTGTCGGCTTCCAGGGCGAATGCAGCGGCGGCTGGTCGACTGGCTGACCCGCGGGCCGGCCCGGTCCGGCTTGCCTGGACCCGCGCCCCCGCCATTGGTTCCGGTCGGGCCAGCGCCCGCGGCGACAGATCCTTGATTCGTGGGGGGGCCTTACGGCGGCGGGGCGACCGGGGCTTTCGTCGGCGGTGGCGGCGGCGCGGGGGTAGCGATGGAGCGCGTCGATGATGCCTCCGTAGGCTCGGGATCGGTCACCGGCGCCGGCAGGGGTGTGTTGGTTGTGAGCAGAAACCGGCCGACGCTCATCGCGAGGGCGGCGACGAGGACGACGGCCGCGAGCCCTGCCGCCATGAACGGCCATCGCATTGGGCGCCGGGTCGGTACATCGAGGTCTTCGACGGGCACCACCAACGATGGCTCCCGAGCCTCGTCGATGCCGACAGTCACGAAGGAAGAGGAGGCGTGACGTTCCTGTACCGGGCCGCGGAACCCCGCTGTCGGGGATGGCGACCGCGCTTGCGCGGCGCCGCGGACCTCCGCTGTGGGGGACGGCGACCGCGCTTGCGCGGGGCCGCGGACCTCCGC
>JANQQN010000509.1 GCA_028289325.1 Myxococcota bacterium
ATCTGGTCCCCGTCGATCTTCAGGATAGAGACGTCGAATGTGCCGCCACCGAGGTCGAAGACGAGGATGGTCGACTGAAGCGCGCGGCCGAAACCGTAGGCCACGGCGGCCGCGGTCGGCTCGTTGACGATCCGCTCGACCCTCATCCCCGCGATCCGCCCCGCCCGGCGAACGGCTTCCCGCTGCGGCTCTCCGAAGTACGCGGGAACCGACAGCACCACCCGGCCGATGGGGCGGCCGGCCGCCGATTCGGCCCTGCGCTTGAGGGCCCGCAGGATCTCGGCGGCGACCTGCTCGAGCCGAAAGAGTTCGTGGCCGATCTTGACCGCGGTCGCCCCGCCCGCCCCCTGCACCATCTGATAGGGAAAAAAGTGTCCCCAGCGCCGCACCTCTTGGGACGTAAACGGTCGCCCCAGAAACCGCTTCGAGCCGAAGACGGTTCGGGTCGGCTCGAGGGGGATCCGCTCCTTGGCCGCTTCGCCCACCCGGCGCCGGCCGGAGGCCTCGAAGTGCACCACGGAGGGGATCGTCGTCGCGCCCGACGGATGCGCGATGACCTGGGCCCGTCCGTCGGACACCAACGCGGCACAGCTCGTGCTCGTTCCGAGGTCGACCCCCAGCACCGGCCCGTCAGCGGGCAGCGAGGGTTCGGCGGGCAGATCTTCGTCGATCGCCGGCAGATCGGTGCCTTTCTTTCGGCCGAAAAGCCCCAGGAATCGCGCGAGGAGGCCGCCCGGAGGCGCCTCTCGATCCGGCCCAAGGTCGACGAACTCCAGCGCGGCGATGGTCACATCATCGGTACCTGACGCACGTCGAAAAACCACGCACGCCGTTCGCCGGAGCAACACCGACTCGTCGGGCCCAACGAATTCGAGCAGGGTCATGATCCCGAGGTCGGGGGCGCGCTTGAGCTGCAGCAGCACGCCGGCCTCGTCGAACCTCTCGAGGACGCCTTCACTGACTTCAGCCCGGCCGGCGATCCGGACCCGTACCATGCTGTGGGGCGGTGGAATGACGGTGGCGGGCGTCGTGGCGCTCATCGCGATCGGTGTTCGGAAGCTAACATGAACGGGTTGAGGGATCCCGACCCCCGCGTTTTACCGGTGCCCAATCGCGCCGTGTCCTCGCGAGTCACGCCCCCGAGCAGCACAGGTCTAGGTGGTCCGCGGCGGCGGGTCGGCGGCCGAAACGACACGCCTGGTGGCACCGCTGACCCAACCGCGGTACCGTCGACCGCGGGTGGCGACGTCGATAGCACTATCCACGGACGGCCGATCAAAGCGCAGCGCCATGCCGCGTCACCTACGTCGTCGCATCGAGACCCTGATCCCCGTCAAGCTCCGGCTATTGGACGAGAGCGGCCGACATCGGATCGCAGAGCCGATGCTGGGGATCGCGACCGAAGTCTCCGGATATGACCTCCGGGTCAGCGTCATGGGGCGCAGCGGGCGTCCGCTGTCCCTGCGGTTGGCCGAGCAGCAAAAAATGGTGGTCGCCTTTCTGGCCACCGAGCTGCACGAAAAGGTCGAGTCCCTGGTGTGCGACCTGCAGTCGGTCGTCCCGATCAGTGGTCAGCCTGACGCGTGGCAGATCCGGCTGGTGCTGCCGGTGCTCATGCCGGACCTGGCCGAAGACATCGTGGGCGCGCTGCAGCGGTACGGACGTCAGCGCCGCCCCGCGGTCGGCTTGTGGCCGGCGGTGGGGCTCGTGGTCGGCGCAGCGTTTTTGACCTGGACGTTGAGCGCGTGGTCCGGCGCGAGGTCGGTCAAGCTCGAGCGTTGGCAAAACCAGCGGCTTCGGGCTCGGCTCGAGTTTTCCAATCAGACCATCGACCAGCTCACGAAGCAGCTCGACGAGGCCGACCAACAGCTCGAGCGACAGCAGGGCGCCCTCGCCGCTTCGGACGACGCGGCGAGCACGGTCGCGGAGCTGGAAGCGCAAAATGCCGCGCTCGTGCGACAGCTCGTCGAGGCGAAGCGCCCTGAAGAGACCGAACCTGTGGCCAAAGTTCAGCTGCGGGGCGTCAGCCTCACCGATTTTCGCACTGTCCGATCGATCCGAGGCGCCGCGACCGCCCCTCGCCTCGCCTACCGCGACGGAACCCTCGAGCTGTTTGCGTCCAAGCCCGAACACCGTCAAATCGCGCGCAACGCCGGGCGGCTTCTGACGGCCTTCGCGCAGGAGCGGCAGCTGCCTTTGAAGTATCGGGCGAGCTGGTCCCTCGAAAGCGCCGACGGCGCCGTCGGCGTCGAAACCGAAGCCGCGTTCTTCCTCGACGAAACCGCGAAAGGCCAGCCGGACTTCGTATTCGAGACCCGCGATCCTAACCAGGGCGACTGGTTAGCCAGCTACGCCGCGGTGGGCATTCAGGAGGTCTGGCTCTGGCGGCGCGGCGAGCTTGAGATCCGCCGGCTCGGCGACGACGAGTACGTCGTCGCCGCACAGAGCAGCCTCCTTCCGGATCTCGAACCGGCCATGTTCGGCCGTTACGTCGGCCGCGACGATCAGACGGCGGCCACCCGCGAGTTCACCCAGAGTCTCGACCAGACCGCGACCGGACAGTAGACGACCCGGCGGGTGTCGTTGGCGGCCTTATTCAGGGCTGGCGGGCGTGGTGCTGGTTTCGGTCTGCGCACAGCTGGCCGCTCGCCCGAGATCACAGGCCCGCTGGGAAAACGCGGCGGCGGCCGTGGGCTCCAAAGACAACAGCGCGGCGCGATGACAGGCCTCGGCCGAGCGCAGGGTACATCCCTTTTCGATCAAGCGCCGGGCATCGGCTGACCGGACCGTCGCATCGTCGGCCGCCGCGAGACAGCCGGCGGCGCTGCCGAAATCGCACGCTCGCCTCGCCGCGGCCAGCGCCGGCTCGGACTGACCGGCCTTTCGAAAGTGGTCCACGACCTTCAGGCACGCCGCCGCGTCGCCTTCGTCGCAGCCGACTTGGGCTTCTTCGATCGCCGACGTTTCACGGTCGTCGGTGTCTTGAGTCGGTATGGGCGGCGTCACCGAGGTCGCTGGCCGCCCGGCCGTCGATGGGCGCGGCCGCTTCGCGCTGCGGGGCGGGGCCGGCGAGGTCCGAGGGGGCGGCGCCGATGGTCGCGCTGAATCCGCCGCGCGAACTTCGGGTCCGCGCGGTCCGTTTCCGCTCGCCGGCGGCGGCGCAGGCCCGTCGGTCGACGCGGACACCGGGGCCGAACGCCGTGCGGTGGGGGCGCCGGGGACCGCCGGCGAGGGGGCGACGTCGTCTGCGGGCGAGGTCGGGACGAGGGGCGCCGGCACCGATGGCGTCGGATCGGTCATGGGGCTCAATGGCACCCCGGCATCCGTTGTGGTCACGGCGGGGGCATCGATGGGCACCGGGTCTTCGTCGACCGCCGCCGCTTCGTCCTGCGACCGATGGGAGACGGGAACGGTCTTGTCGGCGTTCGACTCGACCGGAGCCGGCTTGAGAGAGCGCGCACCGACCGCGAGCCCGATCGCGAGGATCAAACTCGCCGCCAAGACCGCAGGCCACCAGGACCCACCCTCGGAAGCGGTCGTCGGCACGAAGTCCTCGTTGGGGGGTTCCGTTTCGTGTTTTGCGGCCTCGTCCGCGTCCGGCGCCCGGTCGAGCCCGGGATCCGAGGACGGATCGAAGGCGGGGGCCGCGGCGGCCCCGTTGGTCGGCGCCGGGACCTCGATCGTTTTGGCCACCGCGGGCCGGGTGTCTTCCGCCACCGTGGGCGGCTCGTCGTCCACCGCCGCCGCGTCGGCCTCTTCGGCCGACGACGACGCCGTGTCGTCGAAGGCAGGCGAGTTGTCGGACACCGAGGACGCACCGTCATCCGCCGCTACAGACGCGGGGGCATCGTTCGTCGGCGGCGCTTCGTCCAGCACCGGTGCGGTGGGCGTAGTTTCGGGGCCCTTGGCCCCCTCCTGCGCCACCGGTTCTGACACCACCGGCTGCGGCGCGGTCGGGGCCTTGATCTCCGTCCCCTTCGGAATGCCGTCAAACGGCCACCCCGGCGCCGGCTCTTTGGGAAGCGTGGGCGTTCCGAGCTGGGCTGGCGTCGCCTTCGGGATGGTGGGGGTGCCGAGCTGGGCGGACGGTCGAACCGGGGCCTCCTCGATCCCCGCTGGCCGCTCGCT
>JANQQN010000516.1 GCA_028289325.1 Myxococcota bacterium
GTGAAAGATGACCTGCGCAAGCGAACCCAGCAGGCGATCGATCTCGGTTTTTGGGGAGCCCCGGGGTTCGTGGTCGACGGCGAGATCTTCTACGGGCAAGACCGACTGCATCAAGTGGAGGGCGCGCTCGGGGGGCGCCCGGACCCGCTGTTCGATCCCGGTCCCATGGCCCCCGTCGACGTCTACTTCGACTACTCCAGCCCCTTCGCGTACTTCGGGATGTGCCGCGCCGAGGCGGTGTTCGGTGACGCGGCCCGATATGTCCCCATGCTGCTCGGCGCGGTGTTCAAGGCGGTCGGGACGGACAACGTTCCAATGTTCGCGATGAACGACGCCAAGCGCCGCTACAGCGTCCTCGATATGGAACGATTCACCAACGCGCATAGTATCCCCTTCGCGTTTCCCGCCGACTTTCCGCTGAACTCCGTGCTGCCGCTGCGGGTGACGTTGGCCGCTGACGCGCTCGGCTCGGCCGAAGGCCGACGGCTGGTTCATCGTCTGTACCGCGCGTATTGGGCCGAGGGCCAAGTCGTAAGCCGGCCGGAGGTGGTCCTGGAAGTCTGTGCGGAGCTCGGGCTCGACGGTCCCGGCCTGGTCGAGGCGGCGCAGACCCCGCCCGTCAAGGCCGCGCTTCGCGGCCATACGGAAGACGCGGTGCAGGCCGGGGTCTTCGGCGCCCCGTCCTTCGTCGTCCACCCTCCCGGCGCTCAGCCGGAGCTGTTTTGGGGCGTAGACCGCGTCGAGCTCGCCGCGCGCACCGCCCGGGGCCTGACGAACCCGATCTGAGGACAGGGCGGTGGGCGGACGACCTCCGCCGGAGGCGCTCCTACCGCATTGACGTTTTGACTGGCGGGGCTCCGGCCGCTAAGCGAACTCCATGACGGATCTGGCGAGCAAGAAATGCATCCCCTGCTCGGGCGACGTCCCGGCGCTCACCGCGGCGGAGATCGAGCCGCTCCTCGCGCAGCTGGACGGCTGGGAGGTGGTCGAGGACCACCACCTCACGAAGACGTACTCATTCAAGAACTTCGCCGACGCGCTGGCGTACGTGAACAAGGTCGGAGCGGTGGCCGAAGACGAAGGCCATCACCCGGACATCTACTTCACGTGGGGCAAGGTTCGCATCGATATCATGACCCACGCCATCGACGGCCTGAGCGAGAGTGACTTCATCCTCGCCGCGAAGGTCGATCGGGTCGCCGCGTGAGGCTCGCGACCGCGTGCTGCGTCTGATTCACGCCACCGACCCCGCCTGGGGCGCGCGGGCCGTCGAGCAACTGGTGCCGGAGATCCTGCTCGACCATGCGCATCTGGAGAAGAAGGCGGCGGCGGCCGCCGTCGGGCTGATGTTCCGGTATCCGGACCAGCCTGCGTTGATGACCCCGCTGTCGCGCCTGGCGCGGGAGGAGCTGGCGCACTTCGAAGAGGTGCTGGCCGTCCTCGAGCGGCGAGGGGTCACGTTCGGGCGGCTGAAGCCGAGCGGGTACGCCGAGCGGCTGTCGCGCGTGGTTCGGCGCGAGGAACCGGGGCGGTTGCTCGACGCGCTGCTGGTCGCGGCGTTCATCGAAGCCCGCAGCTGTGAGCGCATGCAGCTGCTCGCCGACAACCTGACCGATCCCCAGCTCAGCAAGCTGTATCGAGGACTGCTGGCCGCAGAGGCCCGTCATCACGGGATCTACGTGAGTCTTGCCCGACAGTTGTGCGGGCCGGAGGCGGTCGACGACCGCCTACCCGACATCGCTGCCCATGAGGCGGAGGTCGTTCGCGCGCTGCCGATCGAGCCCCGTCTGCACAGCAACTGAGGTCGAACCGATGCCGAAGAAGTACTGGCTCTTCAAGTCCGAGCCCGACGTGTTCTCGTGGGACGATCTCGTCGCGGCCAAGAATCGCACCACGACGTGGGAGGGAATCCGCAATTACCAGGCGCGCAACCTGCTCCGGGACGAGTGCAGAAACGGCGACCAGGTCTTCTTCTATCACTCGCGGGTCAACCCCCCCGCGATCATGGGCATCGCGCAGGTGGTCAAGGAAGCCTACCCCGACCCGGAACAGTTCGACCCGAAGTCGAAGTACTACGACCCCAGCGCAGACCCTGACGCGCCGCGATGGCTGATGGTAGACGTGCAGGCGGTCAAGGCATTCCGAAAGCCTGTCGATCTCCCCACCCTCAAGGCGCACGAGGATCTCGACGGCCTCATGGTCACCAAGCGAGGTG
Organism: Myxococcota bacterium; assembly: GCA_028289325.1. Taxonomy (GTDB): domain Bacteria; phylum Myxococcota; class Kuafuiibacteriia; order Kuafuiibacteriales; family Kuafuiibacteriaceae; genus JANQQN01. The sequence continues at coordinate 2,216 of JANQQN010000516.1, forward strand.
CGCGTCTGTCGATCCAGCCCGTGGAGCCCATCCATTGGCGGGTCATCTCTCGGCTCGGCCAACCGAAAAAGCTGACCTGACCGACCGATCGTTCCAATTCGTTGTGGATGCGGTCAGGGCCGCAACAGGGCAATAAAACGCCACTTTGACTCATGTTCGGGCCGCGGTCAGCCGATTACCTTACCCAAGGATCACGATGACTGACCATGCCGTCGGCGTGCCGGAACGGGCCCGCGTAGAGCTGAACGATGGGCCGCACTTTGATGCGGTCATTCAATCCTTCTGGCCGTCGGGTGTGTTCGTGCTGACCGACCATCCCGACCTTCAGTATTCGGGCGGCGCCAAGGTGATCTTCTTCAAAGACACCGCGAAGCAGATAGAAATGCCGGCCCAAGTCGCGACCTGGGTGCGGGGCCGGGGGGTTCGCCTCGAGACCAGCGCCGAAGCCCCCGAAGAGGTCGTTCGCGCGCTGGGGGCGTGGACCCGCGGCGAAACCGTGGAACCGGTGCCGCAGCCCAGCCCGGCGCGCCCCAGCCTCGCCGAGCAGGCGCAGGCGCTGGCCGGTCGCCGCATCTTGGTGGTCGATGACGACGTGGCGCTCCTGAAGATGGTGCAACGGAGATTGCGCACGTTCGGCTGTGAGGTGGAGATCACATCATCTCCACCCGAAGTGTTGGAGCGCCTTTCCGCGCGACCGGTCGACGCGGTGGTGATGGATTGGATGCTGCCCGAGATCCCGGGCCGGCAGCTGCTCGGGGTGTTGAAAGCGCAGGACCGCCATCTTCCGGTCGCGGTGATGTCCGGTCAGCTGTGCTGGGATGGGGCTTATGAAGACGTCGTCGGCTTCGGGGCAGACATGGTGCTCGAGAAGCCGCTGGACGTGTGGCGCATGGTCGACTGGCTGCAGGCGGTGACCCGCGACGCGGGCGGCCTGGTTTGAGCTGGCGACGTTCGCTCGACCGTTAACTGTCGACCACTCGAACTTGCCGACAACGGGGCGAGACTTCGAAGGCAGCGTCCTGCTAGAGTCCGGCCGGCCATGTCCAACCTGGATGCCGTGCGGGATAAGCTGGCGACGTTCGACGCGGAGGCGGACCCCGATGCCTTCTGGGAACTGCTGACCCAGGAGGCGGTGGACCGGGTCGCCGCGTCTTTCGCGTTGGTGGTGCTTCAAGACGAAGACGAGGAGTTCGTGGTGTACCCAGGTCCGGATCTCGAGCCGGACGATCTCCACGAAGACCTCGAGGACTCACCGATCTTCGCGGCTGCGATCGAGGCTGTCGGCAGCGACGCGGCCGCCTTGGCCGGGGATCAAGAAGCGCCCGACGCGATCGAAGAGCCGATCTACGCGCTGGCGGTTCCGATTCGCGTGCAGGGTGACGTCGCCGGCGCGCTCGCGGTGGAGCGATACGAGCCGGGACCGTTCGACCAGCAGGCGGTGGCTGCCCTCGAGACCCTGACCGACGCTTTTGGGCCCTACCTGGCCGAGTTTTTTGAATGAGGCTCGCGCCTGAGCGCCGAGGTCGATGACCGGCGCCGGTCTTTCGCCTGGCGCGGGCGGCTCACTTTCGCCGACCCAAGATCCCGCGCAGCAGGTTGCCCGCTGGGCTCTTCTTCGCCCCGCCTCCCGGCCCCGTGGCGGCCGCGACGGCCAGTACCTTGTGGAGGTTGCGGGCGTAGGTGGTGTTCGACGGCATTAGCTGGACCGCTTCTTCGAGAAGCGTCTGGGCCCGCTCGAACTGGCGCTTCTTCATGGCCAAGATGATGCCCAGCCGGTTCAAGAAGGGCGCGCGTCGCGACTTGGCGATCGCGCTTTCCAACAGCTGCACCGCCCGGTCGATGTCGCCGCGTCGTTCGGCTTCGGTCGCCTTTTCGTAGAGCGCTCGCGCTTCGTTACGGAGGCTGGAGATCGAGCGCGGTTTCGCTTTGGGGTTTCGGTTCAGCTTCTCGAACTCGACCATGTACTGTTCGTTCCGCGGGTCGAACGTCAGCGCGAGCTTCACGTTCATGCGGGCGGACACCAGGTTGCCTTCGGCCTTATCTTTTTGGGCCTGTTCGAAGAGCTTCTCGGCCTTCAGCACCCGAACGCTGTCCACCCCGTCGCTGCGCCTTCGTGACCGCTTCGGCGGCGGGTCGACCTTGTTCTCTTCGGCCTTCGCCCGTTCGGGCGAGGGTGGGGACTCGAGGGGCTTGGTGGGCCGGAGGGGCCTGTCGGGTCGAGGGAGCTTATCGAGTCGCGATCTGCTCTCGCGGTTCACGGGTTGGGCTGCAGCCTCACCCGGATCCACGGCGGGGCCGGACAACGGCGGCAGCGATGGGCGAACGGGCGCGTCGACGCCTTCGACCGGCGGCTCGGCCGAGGCCGGGAGCAGCGGTGCATCGAGTCCTCTCGTCATCGGCGACGCGGGGGCGCGCGGGGTGATGCCTTCCGGCCGCGGGGTCAGCGGGCGCGCCCCGGCCCGACTCTCGGGAAGCATGGGCCCCGTCCGCAGCGGAAGCGCCACCGCCTGACTGACCGGTCCCGTCGCGACGCCGGCCATGGCTGGCGGCGGGGCCGGTTCGGCCTGGCCCTCCGGCTCCACCTCCTGCAGGAACTGCGGGCTCAAGGGAACGGGCACCTCTTTGGTGTGGGCGACGTCGTCCGGCGAGCCCAAACCGTCTTGAGGCACGACGGGGGGCAGATCCTCCTCGTCGAAGTCGAGGTCCACGGGGACGCTGGTCGGCCGCTCTTCGGGGGCGCGTCGCGCCCGGCTGGTCAGCCGCTCGACCACCGAGTTGCTCGGCGGCCGACTGACCTTGGGCAACGCGATCGGCGACGGGCTGAGATCGCGAGTGGCTTGCGCCCGCCCTTCGGCGACATCGAGGGCCGCGCGGACCCCGGTTGTCCACCGGCCCCCCGCCGACACGATCCGCGGCTCGACGCCGGGGGGCGAGTCGGGGTTGGTGCCGACCAGCGCTTCGTCTTCGATCAGGGCGGCGGCGTTGATGGCCGGTACCGCATCTTCCTGGGCCCATACGTCGCTGAAGGTCCACGAGGCGCCGCCGGCCGAGCCGGCCGATGCGCTCGAGGGCTCGACGAGCTCTTCCACGTCGGAGATGGCCGGCAGCTCGTCGAAGTCTTCGGGAAGCCCGAGCGCCGGCGGTGGCGCGGTGATCTCGAGGTCGGGCCCCGGGGTCCGGCGTCGATCCGGCGCGAGCGCGGTCGGGCGCTCATGTCGGCCGGTGTATGGCTCGCTGATGCCGAGGGGGCGCCGGGTCACGCGAGACCGCCGTCGCCTGGAGCCGGCGGGCACCGCCTTGGCTTCCGGAAGGTCGATCACCCCTTCGTCGCGAAGCATGAGCAGGATGCCGACCGCGTCTTGCGGCGACAGGCCGCTGCGCTTCTGAAGCTCGCGCACCGAGGCTTGACCGTCGATCGACCGCAACAACGCGTCGACGTTCTCACTGCGCGCCTCCGACTTGAGCGCGCCGACGACGATGGGCACCGCGTCGGGATGAACGACGCGGGCTGCGGCGTCGCCGGTGAAGTAGACGAAGCTCGGGGTTCGCTGGTCGGTGGCCAGGTTCGGTGCGGCGGCGAACTGGTCTTCCTGCACCTTGACGTCGCCGAGAATAATCGCGCCTTGCGGCTCGCTCGCGGGTCCGTCGTTGTACGAGAAGAGGCGGGTGGTTTCTTCGTGAAGATCGCTGTCGTCTTCCTGCAGGAACGACGGATCGATGATGTGCTCGCAGTGCGGGCAGCACCACGCGTCCGCGGCCACCGTCACTGAGCAGCGTGGACACTCCATATCGGCCGGCTTACGCCCTTCTGAGGGCATGTCTCGAATCGTATCACAGTCGGGCGGTCGACCGGTCATCGAGGACGCAAGCGGTAGAAGGATTGCCCATCGAACGTGAGGTGGTCCTCGAGGTCCCCCAATCGGGTATGAAGTACGATGTCGCCCCGGAGGTAGGTCAATGACTGCACGATCTCGATCGTGTGGCCCTGGTCGTTGTCGGCTTCGCCTTCCCAAAAAAGCTCCACGCCCTCCGCGTCGTCTCCCTCCGGCCGCCAGATGTCCCAGCCGTCCAAAAACAGCCGCCAGAGCTCGGTTAGGCGAGGATCGTGCAACCCGAGCAACAGCGGCCCGGGGTCTTCGGTCAGCTCGCTCCACAGCGGGGGCGCGAGTCGCGCCTCGACCCGCGCCATCCGCGCGTCGTCGCTGAACAGGTCTTTCAGCTGCGCGAGGAGCGCTTCCAGGTCGGGGCCATCGAGAAGCTCGGTCGTACGTGGGCTCGCTCGCCCTTTGACCTTGAGATAAATGTCCTTCATCGCGGCGAGCGGAGACAAGAAGGGTGGAGGCCTCTTATCGGCCTCAGGGAGGTCCGGATGCCCATGTGCGACGGAGCTGGGCATGAGCTCGGCGATTGAGCGGCCAGCGCCGGGGGCGCCGTCAAGCATTCGCCCGACCTCTGGACCACCATCGAGGGACAGACGTCGATCGTGAGCGGCGCGGTGGTAGTTGGCGTCATGACGCAAGCGGGCAGGCGTGGTTGTCGGCGGGGATCCCACTTCCGCCGGGCCCGCGGACGATGTCGGTGGCTCCGCGGTCCCGGGATCCCCCGGCGTCGGCTTGGGCGGCTTGACGGCCATCGGGGCTCAGCCTTTGAACAGAATAAACTTCGATAGGTCCACGCCGAACTTCTGGTTGGTCTTCTTCAGGTAGTCCTGATGCTCGTTCACCATGTTCATCAGGTACTCCTGGAAGATGTCTACGAATAGACAGACCGCGTTGTAGGTCGTCTCTTCGAACTTCTCCATGGCCGCGTCGAACTGGGCCTTCGCGTCCTCGCGGTCATCGTTGCGAAACTCGTCTTGCAAGCGCTGCCGGATGGCCGGAGGGAGCATGAGCAAGGAGCGGAGTACGTCCGAGAGCTTGAAGCTCTGCTGGGCGCGGACTCTGGTTATGTAGCGAAGCACCGAAGTTAGCGTGTCGGGTTCGCCGGTGACCAAGTAGTCTCCGTACGCCTCCAACAGGTGATCGAGCGTCTGCCGAAGCTCGGGTTTCGGCACCTTGAGGTACGCCGGCACGGTGGCCGGAATCGTCTCCATCAGATCTTCGACGATGTCGTCTTTGTTCCGTTCGAGGAACGTGAACAGCTCGATCACGCCCGAACGGTCCGGGGCGCCGGCGCGGATGTCAATCAGGCGCTCTCGGCGGCGACGGGGATCGCGGTATCCGGCGGCCAGACCTCGCGTACGGAGTAGCCGCTGCCGACGAGGGGGACCTGGATGGCCAGGCGGCGTTCGACGTTGAAGAACAAGGGCGCGAACAGATTCACGTACAGGGTCTTGTCGACGTCGCCGCGCCGGATGATCACCCGGCAGGAGATCTTCTCGAGGCCGTCCTCGGGGTGGATGGCCTGGATCTCGGCCGACTTAACTTTCGGCTGATACTCGAGCAGGAGGTCGGTCGGCGCTACGGTCATGAGCGCGAGCGACGGATCGTCGACCGACTGGAGCCACTCGACCATCGGGGATTCTTCCTGATGCAACAGCACATAGGCTTTGCTCTGAAAGCCGGGTAGCCCTTCGGGGAACCGGACGACGGAATCGTCCGGGACCTCTTGCACACCGAACCTGGTCGTTTCGATCCTCACGTGTCCTCATCCTTCGTCGCTTTTTGGGCTTTCTTCAGTTCTTTCAGAGCCTCAGGAGACGCTCCGGCCTCCGCGGCCTTCTTGTTCGCGGCGACGAGCTCCTCGTAGATCTCTTCGCGAAGCACGCGAATGTGAGGGGGCGCCTCGATGCCGACTTTGACTTGTCGACCGCGGATCTCGCGCACGACGAGAACGATGTCTTCTCCGATTCTTATCTTTTGGCCGGGCCGACGAGCGAGCGAGAGCACAGGACCTCCTGGCATGCCTCGAATCACGAGGCTTCGACGTCAGTCCTAATGGCGCGAAAGGGCGCGCTCGACGCCGTAATCCGCGTTGTCGCGCAGTCGACCCACAGAATCAAGTCACGCCTGCACACCGGCGACGTCGAGCGACTCATGAAGGACCCTTGCTGCGTCCTCGACGCGGTCGGACGCGACGACCAACGTCACCCGGATGGCGCCAGCGAAGACCTGGGCCACGGCAATGCGATGCTGGGGCAAGACTTCCAGGGCCGTCGGCAGCGCTTCGCCGACCCGTTCGCCCACCAGCGTGATCGTTCCCGAACCATCGTGGTACGCGGTCGGCCCGAATGCCCGTTTCGCCGCCGCTCGCAGCTCGTCCTCGACGTCGTCGACGGGCAGCATGCAGCGAAAGGCTCCCCGGTACGGACCCTCGAAGGTCACGTCGGTCGGTGACGCGCCGAGGGGGGTGAGCGCACGCAGGAATGCCTGCACGTCGGCGAGGTCGGCCTCGTCGGCACGAACTCGGCCCACCCGGGTGCGGTGGGCGATGCCCCGCACCGCCGACGGGGCGTTCGCCGCGTCTCGGCGGACCACCGTTCCTGGCGCCTGCGAGCCGGTCTTACGGGCGTAGATCGCGATCTGGCGATGTTTGGCGAATTCCACCGCCTGCGGGTTCAACACCTTGGCCCCCGCGGAGGCCAACGCCTGCATCTCTTGATAGCTGAGACTGGCCAACGGCACCGCGTCGGGAACCACTCGAGGGTCCGCGGTATACACGCCGTCGACGTCGGAGTAGATCTCGCACGCTTGGGCGTCGAGCGCGGCGGCGAGGGCGACGGCGGTCGTGTCCGAGCCGCCCCGGCCCAAAGTCGTGATCTCGCGCTTGTAGCTCACGCCCTGATAACCGGCGACGATCACCACCCGCCCCGCGTCGAGCTCGTCCTGCACTCGGAACGGGCGGACCTCCATGATGCGGGCGTTCGCGTGGCTCGCGGTGGTGATGATGCCGCTTTGGCTTCCGGTGAGGGACACCGCTTCGTGACCGAGGTCTCGGATGGCCATCGCCAGCAGGGCCATCGATATCCGCTCGCCGACGGTGAGGAGCATGTCCATCTCGCGGCGATCCGGCACCGGGGTGATCGCGTTCGCCTTTTCGATCAACTCGTCGGTGGCGTCGCCCATCGCGGAGACGACGACCACGAGGTTGAAACCTTGATTGCGTCGCGCGACGACCAGTTCCGCGACCCGCTTCAGCTTCTCGGGCGTCGCGACCGAGCTCCCGCCATACTTCTGAACGACCGTCTGACTCACTGCATCCACCAGATCGACAGCGCGTCCTTAAATAACACCGACCACCCGAAGAAGTAGGCGGCCATGAGGAGGATCGCCCCCGCCGCGAGCGCGATCCGGACCGGGCGGATCGGGGGCGCGGTGACCTCGAGTCGGCGAGGCTCGGAAATTCGGGTTCGCTCGACGATGGGGCCGGGCCCTTCGATGCGGCCGGTCTCCGGGCCGCGAACAGGAACCCTCCCCGCCC
>JANQQN010000525.1 GCA_028289325.1 Myxococcota bacterium
GGGCGGGCGTGCCAGCCCAGAAGATCTTTGCCGCCCGCACTGCCGCGATGCTCAACCGGCGTCCGGTTTTGCGGGCCCTGCCTGGTTTGCCACCGGCCGCGATCCTTCACCTCTTCGATGAGGTGTCCAGTTCGGAGGGTTTGGCGGCCATTGTGGTGGCGTTTGTGGACCCCGCGTGGCGACGCCATCAGCCGGTTCCTGCGTTCCTGCTCACGTGGCCACGGCCTCGATTCGCGGTGGACGATGGGATTGTCCGCCTGCGCACGCCCGAAGACGGCGTGGCCCCCGCGTTTCGATGGCTTCGCGACAACAGCACCCTGTGGACCCAGTTGTATTCGCTCGATCGCTACGTCGGCCGGTTCACGGCATGGGGCGATGAGACCGTCATCGACGATCACGTTTTTACGACCATCCTCGAGCGCACGCGGGCGCAGGCTCGGCCAGTGCTGTTCGTTCGCCTGCCGGCGCCAGCGCCGAGTCCCCATCCGCACACCCAAGACGTCTTTCATCGCCTCGGCGCGCCCTACCTCGATCTTGGCCGCCCCGGAGCCGGCGCGCCGGATGGCCTTCACATCCCCGCCACCGTGCTGCTCAACGAACGGGGCCATCGATGGGTGGCCGCGCGGATCCGTGGGCGACTCTTGCGGCTGCTCGAACGGTAGTGCCCTCGACGGGAGGATGGTCGGCTTTCGTTCTACCCGGTCGAAGACCTTGGATTCACGCCGCGACAGCTCGGCCATCCCGGGTCCGACGTCGATGGCGTTCGCGCCCCGCCACGGCTACCCTTCGCGTATGAATCGAATCCTCGCCGTCTGCGGGCTCGCCCTGTGGTTCGCGGCCACCCCTGCCCACGCCGACACCGTGGTTCTCCGGGACGGTCAACGCCTCGAGGGGGCCGTCGAGATCGACGGCGATCTCGTTTCGGTGGCGATGGATGTCGGGGTGATCTCCTTCGACCGCAGCGAAGTCAGGTCCATCGAACAAGCCACCACCGTGGTCCATGAGCTGGAACGGCGGCTGGCCGCCACGGCGCCGAACGACATCTCGGCGCTGCAGGCGCTCGCCAGATGGGCGCAAGGGCGAGGCCTGACCAACCGCGCGCAGCAGCTTCACGGTCGCGTGGTGGCCGTCGACCCCGACAACGGGACGTCTCGGCGCGCCCTCGGCCACGTGCGTAAGGACGGCGCCTGGATCGATCCCGACCGAGAGGCCCTCGCCGAGCGTCGAGCCGCCCAGCGAAGACTCGCGGACAAGATGCGAGCCGAGCGACTCGAAGAAGCGAGGGAGGCCCGACGCCTGGCCGCCCTCGCCGACGCGCGACGCCCTCGGCCCCGGTCACGGCCCCCCACGCCTCCAGCCACCGTCGCGCCTTGGGCCTACTCATTGGGCTACGCTTTCCCCTTGGTCGGGTTCGTCCCGCCCGTCGACCCACGATTGCGTCCGGGCCCCCTGCGCCCGAACCTCCTTGTTCCGCGCTCGGCCCGTTTCGGTCGCCGGGCCCGCTTCCCGCGAAATCAGGTACGCTCCGCGAATGGAACCGACCGACCTTCAGCGAAGACTCGAGGGCGAGGTAATGGAGGTAGAGTTCGACGCGCTTCGTCCTCACGTGGAGCGAGGGGCCGTGTTTCGGGTGCATACGGACGTGCCGTTGGTCATGGCCGCGCTCGCCGTTAGCCTGGACCTCGCCGACAACGTCGCCCGTTGGCTGTCGCAAGGCGAATTGACCAAACTGACCGTCGACACGACCCGAGACTACGACCAGGCCCAGCGCTTCCGGTTCATCATCATTCAGCCCTACGTCCTCATTCAACCGCTCGAGCCGGACCACACGCCCCAGATCGATCCCACGTCCAGCTGAACGTCCCGGCCCCGCGCCCGGGGCGCGGCCGTGTGACCATGGCCAGCACCAACCGCCGAGAGAGGCGGGGGCTGTTGATCATTCCGTCTAATCTGGGGTCGCCGCCGACCCGGCCAGCAACCCGCCGTCCAGGGTCAACTCGGCTCCGGTCATGTACTGCGCCTCGTCCGAGCCCAGCACCACGGCCAAGGCCGCCACTTCCTCGACCTTCCCAAACCGCTTCAGCGGCGCGTCGGCGGTGATCGCCGCGACCTTCGCGTTTCGATCCGGCCCCTCGTCACCCAGGTACGACGCCCACATTGGGGTCAGGATCGCCGCCGGCTGAATGACGTTGCACCGGATTGTCCACCCCTGCTGCGCACAGTACAGCGCGACCGATTTCGTGTGGTTTCGAACCGCGGCCTTGGCTGCTGCGTACGCAGCCGCGCCGGGGATTCCAACCACGCCGGACCGAGATCCGATGTTGATGATCGATCCCGTCCGCCGTGCCTTCATGGCGCGGATTGCATACCGGCACCCGAGGAAGACCCCTTCCGCATTCACCGCCTGCACGGCTCGCCAATCGGCGAGCGTCGCCCGCTCGGGGTCGTGAACCCCGCCCGCCTCGAGCCCGGTGATGCCTGCGTTGTTGACCACGACGTCCACCGCAGGCACCTCGGACTCCGCGCGGCGCCAATCCTCCTCCCGCGCGACATCGAGACTCATGAATCGTCCACGGACCTCGTCGGCCACGGCCCGGCCTCCGGCTTCGTCAACGTCCGTGACCACCACCATCGCGCCTTCCCGAGCGAAGGCTCGACAGATCGCCGCCCCGATGCCGCGCGCAGCGCCGGTCACCAAGCAAAGCTTGCCGTCCATCCGGTTCATCGACCGCCCCTCATAGATACTTCTGCAGGAAGAGGTACGTCGCTGCGAGCGACGCGTCCCGGTTCTCCTTCTTGCGAAAGCCGTGACCTTCGTCCTTGGCGAGAATGTACCAGACGTCTTGCCCCTGCTCGCGAAGTCGACTCACGATCTGCTCGGACTCCGTGGCCGGTACGCGAGGATCATTAAGGCCTTGGATGACCAGCATCGGAACCCGGATCGCTTCCGCACGATTAAGCGGTGAGATCGACTGCAGAAAGGCTCGCATCTTTGGGTCGCGCTCATCGCCGTACTCGACCCGCCGCAGGTCTCGGCGATACGCCTTCGTGCTCTCGAGGAACGTCACGAAGTTTGAAATGCCGACGATGTCGACCGCGGCCCGCAGTCGGTCGCTATAGTGGACCGCCGACGCGAGAACCATGTAGCCGCCGTACGACCCCCCGAGGACCGCTACCCGCGACGCATCGAGGTCGGGTTGGACGTCGATCCAATCCAGCAGCGCGCCGATATCCTTGACCGAATCCTCCCGCTTGTAGCCGTTGTCGAGGAGCGTGTACGACCGTCCGTATCCCGTCGACCCTCTGACGTTCGGTCGAATCACCGCCGCCCCGAGCTCACCGGCAATCAGGGCGTCGGAGCTCGAGAACCGGGGGCGAGCCTGACCTTCAGGACCGCCGTGAATGATCACCACCACCGGGAACGGCCCCTCGCCCGATGGACGAATGATCATGGCGGGGATGGTGCGCTTTCGCCCGGGGGCGATCTCATCGAACGTCGGATACTCGATGACGCTAAAGCGGCGCAGCCGATCGGCGTCGATGCCTCCAAGTTCGCTGGCCGTCCACCGTTCGGTTCGATTGCGCGTCACGTCGTGGACGAAGACGTCGCCGCTGCTGGTGGGACTGGTGAGCGTGAACGCTAGTCTTCGGCCATCGGGCGCGAACCGCAGGCCCGAGACGACCCCACGGCTTATCCGGCGGCGACTGCGAAAGCGGCGCCGCCCCACATCGTACACGTCGACCTTCGAAAAGCCTCCGTCGTTGTAACGAAGGGCAAGCCGCGTCCGGGCAGGATTCGTGACCACGTCGACCACGTCAGCCTGCAACGACGCATCGGAGATGAGCCGATCTCGGCCGGAGCTCAGGTCTCGATAACGAAGGGCCTTGAATTCCCGACCCTCGTCACTGACGTAGTACACCCCGGCGCCCTTCGCGTCGAAGACCGCGGCCCCGAACGCGATCGGCACATCAGCCTTCGCGTTAAAGCGATACTCGATACCTTGTTGGGGGCGGATCACCGCGAGTTCGGTCTTGGTGGCCGATATGTAGCGCAAGGCCAGGATGCGCTCGCCGCCGGGGGCGACGTCGAGCGCCAACCACAGTCCCTCGCCCTCGAACACCAACGTCCGCTCTTTGCTCTGGGCGTCGATCCGCCACAGGTCGAAATCCTTCTTGTTGCGCTCCGTCGAGCTGTAGATGACGGAGCGACCATCCGACGCAAACAGGGGATCGGTGTTCCGAGACGTACCGTCGGTCAGCATTTGCGTTTGGCCGGTCTCGACGTCGAGCCAGAACAGCTGGCTGAACTCGCTCCCGCCCGCGTCCATGGTGAACACCACGCCGGGACGCCGAGAATCCGGCGACGTCGCCACGGCCCCGATCGGCTCGCGAAAGAACGTCTTTTGCTGTCGGGCCCCCATGGCCACTCGAACGTGGTGCAGCTGCGCCGTCTGACCGAATCGGGTTCGGATAAGCAGCCCCCCACCCGGCGCGAAGCCCGCCACCGACGCTGACCGCGCGTTCTGGTATCGGCGAATCCGGTCTCGAAGCGCCTTCGGAATCTCAGGCACGTCTTCCATGACCAGCTGGCCGACCACCCTTCGTTCGATCGTCGGCGCAGAGACGACAGGCTTCGACGCGGGCTGAGTCGCCGCTTTTGCGGCCGGGGCCGAGACGGGCTGGGGGGCTGCGCCTGCGCAACCGATGATGGCTAGGGCGAGCGCGGCCGCCGAGTGACCCTGCATGCCCTCTTGTCTACTGTTTAGGAGAGGGCCTGCCAAGGCAACCGAAGGTCAGAGGCTTCGTAGCCACGCTTGGATCGGCGCGCGGAATCGTCCGGCCAAATACGCATGGCCGAGATCATTGGGGTGTCCGTCGTCGCCGATCCACTCGGGGTGAGCGGCGTTTTGATCGACGACGGTGACCAGCTCGATGACTGGCGCATCGACGGCGCACCGAGCCACAGCCGCGTTCTTCGCTTGGATCATTTCGAAGTCTTCGGTGCGGTAGCGCTTGCCGCCGCTGCTGGCCCCCGCCACGTACATCGGGTCGATCCTGAGGTCGCCGAAGAAAACCCGGTAGGGCATGCCGGCCGCTTCACGCGCCTGAGCCAGGCGCTGCGCGGCCTCGAAGAACGCCCGGCAGTCGGCTTCAAATCGGGCCAGCGGCGAGTTCGCGAAGTCCGTGAACGGGAGCGCGGTGATGATCGATGGATTCGCGGCTTCGATCGTCGCCCAGTCCGCGACGTAGTCGAGCAGCCGCGCGCCCGGTCGGCCCAGGTTTTGGGCGGACAGACTTGGCCAGTCTTCGTTGAGCCCGCGCATCAAAACGGCAACGTAGCCGGTCACGCCGGGTTCGGACGCCCCCGCGCCGCGGGTGGAAGACGATCCGAGGGCCACCAGCGGACCTATGGGCCGGTCAGGCTGCACGCCTCGGGTCCTATCGAATGGCTAGGCTCAGCGGAAGGGGCATTCACTCGTTAAACTGCAAAACACCCTACAGAAGGCGAACTACAGGCTCCTCGCGCATCATGAACTTCTTCGTGCGGAGGTCGTAGACCGTCGCGCAGAGCCACCGGTCGGCATTGACCCCAAACGAGATCTCCAGACGCGGCTTCTTGTCGCTCGGCTGGTGCGGGGGCTTGAGATACCCCAAGGTCGGATTCGACTCGTTCAGCGGGACCACCAGCGGCTCCCGACTGTTACCGTTTCCTTCCTTACCGCCGACCTTGTGTAGTCGTCCATCCGCATCCCACGTGAACCGCCGGTCACCGCTGAAGTCTTGTCCCACCTCGCAGATCACCAGCTTGAACATCGTCTCTGGCTCACCGAGGGAGCAGGTGGGCACGAGCTGTCGTTTCCAGAAGTCCGACGCGGTGGGAAATCGAGTGCCGTTGTTGACGATCACCGAGTACTGCTTCTCATGAGTGGTCAGGTCGTGGGTTACGAACGCGTAGTCATGGACGATGAAGTCGGACTGGTGGGATGCGTCCGCTGCATACACGGCGGCACCATACGCCACGGCCTCGAACGGCTGCCACGCCCGCACCGCGCCCCGTCCGAACCGTTCCTCGAACCGCGGATAGACACCGGGCAGTAGGGTCGACCCGCCCACCATAAGCACATCCTCGATGTCCTCGGGCCGGATACCGTGTTTTTCGCCCTGAGCGAGCACCCCATCGATGCATTCGTCGAGCGCGTCGTACAGCCCCCGCTCGCTGAGGATCCGCACCACGTCGTCCCGGGTCACGCTCAGGCTCGCCGACTCCCCGCGGATCCGCTCGTCGAAACGGTGAAACTCGTCGGGGGGCGTCGGAACGAATTCGTCGCTGTCCTTGAAGAACACGGACTCCTTGACCCGACACGCCTCGACCATCATCAGACGCGTCCAAAACGACGACGCATCGTCCTCCAGGTCGTCGGGAACCGGATAGCCCAGGCGCTGGCAGAAGTCGGTGAGCAACCACTTGTCGACGAGGTTACCGCCCAGCGGCCGGCCCTCTTTGCCCATCACCTCGCAACTGCCTTCCTGCATCCCCTTCGCAGTTAGGGACACCAAAGCCAGATCGAGCGTGCCGCCGCCAAAGTCGACGACCAAAGCCAGCCGGTTTTGCTTGAGGCCAAGGCCGTATCCGATAGCGGCCGCGACCGGTTCATCGAGGAAGCGGACCCGGCGGACGCCGTTGGCCTTGAACAGCTCCGCCACCTCGGCCCGATAAGCTTCGTAGGCATCGACAGGGGTGGTGACCACGACGTCCCGAATGCGGTGGCCAGTGCTTTTTTTGATCTCGACCAGAAGCTCGCGGACAAAAAGGCGCCCGATCTCCCGCGCCGAAAGCGGTCGGCTCCCGATCCGCGCCATCGTCCGCAGCGGCGATCGGCCCAGAAACGGCTTGAACGCCCGGGCGAAGCTGGCTCGGGCCTGTCCCTGGTTGGCCTCGACCGCCGGGCGTCCAATGAAAGCCTGCTTTCCGAGAAACAGCCGGCGATTGACCGGCGACCAGGCGCCCACCTTGCCCCAAAAACTCAGGGTCTCGAACGCCTGCACCGCGGACGGGACCATCAACGGCGCCTCCAGGTGATCTTCACCCCCCGGCCGCCGACAGATGTCCGGCAACTCGACCAACCTCGGTCGAGACTCCGTCTCACTCCAGCGGGCCACGCCGGTGTTGGTCGTCCCTAAATCAATCGCCCACATGGTCGGTGGCGGTCATCAGTGCGTTATCAGCGCCGAGCTGCGACCGCAGGCTCCGCGGAGCTCTTAATGTTATCTCGTCGCGCTCCGCGAGCAAGCGCCGCTGAAGAGGTCTCGCAGTCGAACGCGGTGCAAACCGCCGCCCGACCGCTCGGATTCCAGCTGCGCCAACCGGCCTTCATAGGGCCCAAGGGTCCAGCATTCGTCAGGATTGAGCTTTACCAACGGTGGCCCGTCCGGCTCATTGAGTGCGCAGATATCGCGAAACTCAGCGACACCATCCGGGCCATCATCCCACCAACGCAAGGGCAAGCCCTGAGTTCTACAGACGTAGGGTCGGTCGGGGTAGATCCGACACCCGCCTTCCGTGTCGAGAAAGGCACAGCGTCCGGGAGGCGCGGGGCGGCCTTCCTCGAGCAACTCCGGGTAGCGAGCACGGATCCGATCCGCCTCCACGGCAAACACCGACAGGTTGTCCACACAGCAGTCATGACAACCAACCTTGCACTTCATTCGGCGTCGGTTCGCCTGCACGATAGGCGCCGCGTCGGCATCGACGTCTTCGTGGAGCCGCCGCACCGCTTCGATGAGGTTAGGTTTCGTCATGCAGTCAATTCCGACAAGACGAGTAGACACGAGCTACCAAGCCTTGACCATGCAGCAGACCTGTAGCGAGAAGTCAGCCTTCGGCTGCCGTCGTTGCCCACTAACTGCGTAGCGATCGTCGCCGGCCCTGGCCAGAGAAAGACACGCCACCGTCTGAGAAACGTGACGAATTGCATGTTTTCAACGCCCCTTACGTTGGTCGAGCCAACCCCAATTGGGCCGATTCGAAGCACTTCCATCCGCGGTCACAAAAAGTTGTCTTAGGCCACGCGCGCAACAGGCCCCGGATGCGGGCCCGATTCTTCATCGACGCGGCAGACCAACAATTATACCCGGCGCCCTGCGTTATTTGTCCGCGTTGTCTCACTGCCCGCCCTCGCTACGATCAGTTCATGCAAACCATCTTGCTTAGATGCGGGCTCCTGGCCGCTACGGCTTTTATCGGATTCGCGTCGGCGGCCCACGCGCGAACAACCGCGGTCATCGAGCTCACCTGTCCGATCGGTGGCGAGGTTTTCAAGACCCGAGTCGAGCGCACCGCAGCGGTCGTCTGTCGTCGCTTCGATTTCAAGCGCGTAGGCGCGATGGCCGAGCCGCCGATTCTCCCCGAGTGTCCGAGCAACGGGTTCGTCATGTTTGCCAGCCATATACCCGACGCAGAGCTGAAGAAGCTGACCGACTGGATCGAGTCGCCAGCGTACCAGCAGCAGCTTCGTCTTCATTCGACATATTATCGTGTCGCGCATATGATGGAGTTTCTCGGCCGAGGTCCCGATCTCGTGGGCTGGCACTTGCTTCAGGCTTCATGGCAAGTCGAACGCTCGGACCCCGAAACTTACACCGCGTACTGCCAGGCCGCGATCGCCGCCTTCGATCGCTACCTCGCCGCTGACACGCCCGGCGAAGTCGGACTCGGTCGACCGACCGCGCAGCTTCTCGCCGCCGAGCTCTCTCGTCGCATTGGCAACTTCGACGACGCTCGACGCCGGCTGGAGGCGCTTCGGTCGAGCTTGCCGTCCGGCGGCGATCCCATGGCCGTCGCCGTCGCCACACTGCACGCGCTGGTTCTCGACGAAGACGCCGCTCCCCACGCCGCGTCGTTCAACCCGGATCCCGCGGAGTGTGAAGACGTGGTTCGCGCCGACGCCGCCCGACCCCGGCCGCGATGAGCACGGCCCCTCAGGCCCGCTCGTCGGGTTACCGGCCTCGCTCGAGCAGGGCGATACACTCCTCGAGCCCGGCCAGATCACCGGTATTGAGGCTCGCCACCGCGAGACGCTCGACGAGCCCGGCTCGTTGCTTGTCGGCGAGTCCCTTCGCCGCCGCCCGGATCGAATCGACCAACGCCTCCAGCCGAGGGACGCTGGCTTCGGCCCGGAGCTGCTCGAGCTGACGCCGAAGCGCGGCGTACCGCCCCTTGCCTCTGCGCACCACCCGCCCCCGTCGCTTCGCCCCTCGTGCGGCCGCGCCCGCCTTCACTGGAGGCGACGACTCGAGCGGGGGCGGCAGCGGGTCCGGTTCCTGCGATCGGGGCAGCACCGACGAGCCGCTCGCCACCGCTCGCGGCTGGGCGACCACCGGCGCCGGAGGAGACACCAGGGCTGGGCTGGGCGACGAATCGAACGCCGGCGGGCTCGGTCCAACCGCGGGACCGACCGTGAGGTGGTAAGCGAACGCGCCGAGCATCCCACCGACGCCGATGAGCCCCACTTGCCACACCCAGGCCGGCGTTTTCGGCACCGCTTCGCTCATCACCTTGGTTATCGTATTCAGCGGTGACGGCACGAACCGCGTGTCTCCGACCTCGTCCACCGACGCCGGCTCCGCCACCGTCTTTTCGTCCCCCATGAGCCCGGTGTCGCTCATCGCGAGCCGGACCGGCACCGGCAATCGGGGCAATGACGGCTCCGGCAACGTCGGCCCTCCTTGAACGATCGGTGCCCTACTCGTGGTGACGTCAGACAGGGCCTGACTCAGCGCGACGACCGACTCGTAGCGATCCGCTCGATCGACCTGCAGGGCCCGCGCCACCAGCGCGTCGACCTCGGAAGGAAGATCCGACCGGTAGTCGGTCGGTACCGGTCGAGCGCCATTCACGATACGGCGCAGGATCGCAACGTAGGCATTCGGACCTTCGAAGCGGAGCGAGCGGTCGCCGACGCGCGCATTGCGGCCGTCGACGTCGACGGCCCACGCCCGATGGAGCGTCAACATCTCGAACAGGACGCAGCCGAGCGCGAAGACATCGGCCCGCGCGTCGACGGGATGGCTGCTGATCTGTTCGGGGGACGTATACAGGTACGAGCCCAGCATGCGTCCGAGAGTGGTCGCGTCTTCACCGGGCCGAGCCAGGATTTTGGCGATCCCAAAGTCGAGGACCTTGGTCACCACGCGCTGGCCCTCCTGGAGCACGAGAACATTCTGCGGCTTGAGATCCCGATGAACCACGCCCCGGGCGTGGGCCGCCCCCAGCGCTTCGCAGACCTGGGCAAAGCGATCGACGACCTCGTCGATACGAAACGGGCTCGACCGCCGGGCCCGTTCGACCATTTCTTCGGCCAACGATCGACCCGGCAGGTACTCCATGACGATGTACAGCCGCCCGTTATTCGCCGCAAAATCTAGCGCCCGGACGATCCCTGGATGGTGGAGGGTCCGCAGGATCACGGCTTCGGCATGAAAGCGGCGACGAACGTCTTCGCTGTCCGCGAGCCGGCTGCTCAAGATCTTGATGGCGACTCGTTCGAAGCGCCCTGACTCGTCGCTGGCGAGCCATACGGTTCCGTGCCCGCCTACGCCGAGGCGCCGCTGCAAGCGATACGTTCCGTCGAGCAGCGTTCCAGGGCTGAGGGTTTCTTCGGCAGGTACCATCCGACTCGCCGTCAAACGGTGGTTACGATAACAGAGCTGACGTCGTCATGCCGCCGCTGGTTCTTTTGGCCGTCGCGAGCCCGCTCGCCGCCGCCCCCGTCGAGCTGTCGGCGGCGGACCGAGTGCCCGCGGTCATCGTCGTGCTCACGCCATTCGGCGCCGGAAGTGCTGGGGGTACGTCCCGCTTCACCGACGCGATGGCCGACGTCCTGCAACAACGGACGGACCTGCGCCCCCTGTCCGCCGAGCAGGCAGGCATCGATCTGGCGGCGCTCAAACGGTGCCCGATCCGGCAGCAGCTCACGTGTTGGAGCCAGGTCGTACGCGCCACTCGAGAGAACGGTCGGGCGCCCGTACAGCTGCTGTTTGGACTGTCGGTGCGACGAGTTGACGACGCAACCGATCGGTTAACGATCACCATGCTCGATGCTACCCTGGTCGATCGCTTGCGGGGTCCGATCACCCGCGACGAGATCGAGCAAGCCATCTTTACCCGCTCTCCTCGCACCCCGCCCGTGAACACATCCATCCGCGATGGCCCCTCCGTGCGCGATACCATCGACGCCCTGGTGACCGGCCACCTCGCGGAGGCCCTGGCCCGCCTCGGGCGTTGGTCCCCCTTCGGCGCCGCGACCCTCAACTCCTCGTGCGACGGCTGCGAGGTCATCCTGGACGACCGCCTGGTGGGTATCGCGCGATTCGGCCGGCTACGGATCATGGGCGTGCGGGCCGGTGAGCACCGGCTGCAGCTGCGTCGCAACGGGGTCACCATGGTACGTTGCCGCTTCTCGGTCGTACCGCCCCATTCGACGGTGGTCCGGCCGTCGGCGTGTGTCGCCGTCGGGACCGAGACACCTATCGAGCGGCTGGTGCTGAGGTACGGCGGACTCGCCACCGGCATCGCGGGTGCGGCCCTGGTCACCGTCGGCATCGTCCAGGCCTCTACAGGACCGCGGGCCATTTGCGTCACGCCGGCCGAAGCCAACGGGGATGGGTGCGCCGAGCTTGGCGCCCCGACCCTCGGCTTCGACAGCGACCCGTCGCTGACCGACCGCCGCGACCGTGTCAACCCATCCGGCGTTCCCACCGTCGCTCTCGGTGCAGGCCTCTTGGGCATGGGCGCAACCCTGGCTGCCGGGAGCTGGCTGTGGGACGACTGGCCATGGTGGGGCGAACTCCTGCTCGGCGCGGCGGTCGGGGGCGCGGTGGTGGGAATCGGCACTGCGGTAGGTGGTGGCTCGTGAGCCGTTCGCGCCGCCGGCCTCGATCCGCGCCCGTTGACGGGTCGAGGACCGGCGGACGGACGTCCACCCGTCGACGAATGATCGGGCTGGCCATCCTCGGACTCACCGCGTGTCCGGAGACGGTGTCCTTGCCTCCTGTCCCGCCGGAAGTCGCGTACGTTGCCGTCGTTGAGCGCAGCGAGGGTCGGGTGGTCGATGCCTCCGTCCTTCGGTCCACCGAGGATTCGGTCACGTTCTTTGGCCTCCTCGACCGGGACCTTGCCGTCATTGGTTACGGCGCCGAACCCATCTCCTCATGGCTCGAACAATGGTTCGCCGGCTCGTTGCCCTCCGGGGAGCTGGTGCCGGTCGCAGGGTGCATGGCCGAGCTCCCGCCCCCGATCTGGATGGCGACCAACGACGGCGGACCGACGTTCGCTCAGACCGACGCCGCCGCCGCCCCCCGATTGACCGCACCATGGCTCACCGACCGATGCCCCGCATTCGTGCCGGATCAGGTCACCGTGAACGTCGCGTGCGATAGCAACCCCTGCCTGCAAAGCAGACGGCAACTCGGACCGTGTCGATTCGAGTTCGACCTATCGCGATGTGGTCAGCCTCCCGCCGACGTCACGGTTCGACCGGATGGCACCGCCTGCCTGGCCGACCGTGATGAACGCCGGTGTGCACAAAGCTCGCCGGTCCTGGACGCCGCCGCGAGCTTGGTCTGCCAGGGTGTGACCGACATCGGAGACCGCTTCGAGGCGTGCCCGACCGAGGTGTACCTGACACCGAGCCCCCGCCTGCGGATCGTTGCTGAACGCGGCCTGGTGGAGCTATCGCCCAATCTTCCGAGTTGGATCGACGGGATCCCGGTGTTGACGACCCGAGACCTCCGACGAGGACCGCTGCTCGACCTGGTCGTCAGCGACGATCGGGTGGCGGTCTTGGGTCTGCCGCCCCAAGTCGATCGCTCCGACGCATCGTGTGAAAACGAAGAACGCCCCCGTCGCCTGTATCTACTGGAGCCGCTCGGCCTCACGGTCACCTCGACGGTGGTCGTGCCCAGCTGCGCCGAACACTTGGTCGCCGCGCCCACCGGGGCCGGCTTCATGTTTGCGCACCTCGAACGCGACGCTGATACCTGGTCCGTCGTGCGAACCGACCGAACCGGCGGCGTAATCGCCGATGTTCCGGTTCCGCTGCCCGCGAACACGCGGATCCAGGACCTCGCGAGCACCACCGATGGTTCGGGCCGATTGCTCGCGCTGGCCGTCGCAGGGCGGGTTGGCGGTTCGACGCAAGCGACCTTGCTGCACATCGACGGCGAATCCTTACAAGTCGTCGACACCGTCGTTGTTGACGGGCGCTACACCAATCTCGCCGCCTATCCGAGCGGAGACCTTCTCCTCAGCAGCCAGCGCCAAGACAACATCGAACTTCTGCGCGGACCGTTCGCCAACCCTTCCCAAGATCGGGAGCCCTTTTCACCTCCCGAAGTCCTGCGGGCCGACCTTCGCGCGATCGCGATGTCGCCCTCGGGTCTCGGGCGCGACGCGGTGGTCGCGATCTCCGGGAACCAGCCGTTGATCATCGCGTGGGGCCCGACGACGACGGCCGTCGCCGGGCCGCTCGACCGCAACTTTCAGCCCAGCGCGGTCACGGCGTGGCCCGCCCAGCCGGGCCGGGTGCTCATCGGGGGGGTGACCACGGACCGACCAACCCGGGCCATCATTCACGTGTTCGACGGACCGTCAGCCCGGCTGTTACCAGGGCCGGTCCTCACCGGAACCTCCGCCGCGACCGCGTTCGGCATCCGCCGCGACGGCGATATTTACGCCCTCCTGGGATGGTCGGGTCGCGTCCTTCGCCTCGTCGCGAACGATCCGTGAACCGCGAGGGATCACTCCTCAAGCGGCCGAATGTCGATCCGGTCGCTCCCGAAACGACGAGCGCGCCGCCGAACCTCGACCACCCCCGCCGCGCCGACGAGCCCCGCCGCCAGCAGGTGTTGACGAGCCCGGTGGATCGCCACGTTGAGCGCGGTGGTGCGCATTCGGAGCATCTTCAGCAGCACTTCTCGATCGATCCAACCCCGCTGCGGGATCGGTAGGTCGCGGTCGTCGCGGCGCGCCCGGGCGAGGGTGAGCAGCACATAGTTGAACTCTCGCGCCTGGACCACCACCTCGCGATGGGGGGCCACCAGCGTCAACTTCACCCGCTCCTCGTCTTGGCTGACCCCAAAGCGAAACAACACCGACTCCAGTCCGAGCGCAGTGGGCAACAGAGGCGTCGTTTCCTGCGGCTCAGGCAGCAGGAGGCACCACGATCCGTCATCGACGGCGAGCGTTTCCCGATCTCGCACCGGCACCGGTTCATCGGCCTCATCGGTTCGCTCGACCGCCCATCCGCCATCGGAGCGCTGTAGAACGACGGCCAGCGGCGCCTCGTCGTCGGGCAAGGCGAGCAATCCGCCCGCCCCTTCCTTGACCGTTCGCGTGGCGAGGTGCAACGCCATCGCTTCCGGTGGTCGATCATCGGTCAGGATCCATACGTCTTCCGACCGCCCAAACGCGACCGCACTTCCCTGGACGAGGTGCATCACGACCCCCGGCTCGACGGGGCGACCATCGAGGTACGTACCGTTTCGGGAGCCGAGATCGCGCAGTCGCCATCCACCGTCGCGCCAGGCGATCACCGCGTGTTCCTTGGAGACGTGTTCCAGGTCGAGCTGGACAAAACAGGCGGGCGAGCGCCCGATCAGCGCATGGGCCGGCACGGGATGGACTTCACCGGTCAGTTTTCGACGCAGCCGGGCCACTCTTCGACGCTACCGGGCCGTCGATCGGGGTGCAAGATCAGGGTGCAAGTCACGCAATCCGTCCTGCTACGGGCGGATCCGTGGCCTACGGACACCTCGCGCGAAGGCCGGCGGAACATCGACTCTGCGCTGCCGTGGCCATCGGGGCCCCACTGCGTTGGCCCGTCGTGCAGTTCGCCCACGCGGACATGTTCATCAGCGATCACGCGGAGTCTCGAGTGTTCACGCCTCTGGCCCGTTGGCTCGACGCCGTCGCCGAAGCGGACGACTCAAGCCGTCGACGCGCGATCCGTTTCTGCAGCCGCGACTGACGGCGATCACTCGATGTCTCGCCCTCCGCCAACGCTGTCGCTTGCGCGTGATACAAAGCGCGCACCGGATCCTTCAGTCGATGCTCCCATAGCTTCGCCAGGGCCAACCGGACCTGGGCCATTTCGAGAGACCCGGGGGCCAGGTCGACCAGACTGTCTTCCAGACGCTGCGCCGCATCGGCGTAGCGGCCGGATTTGCGGTGAACGTCGGCGGCAAGAAGGGCCGCTCTACCCACCACCCGCGGCGCAGCGCCGCCGTCGAGCGCCGCTTCGGCAAACGACAGCGCGCGATCAAACGCCCGGGCGCGAAACGCAACCCGAGCGCGCGCCCATTGATCCGTCGGGTCGTCCTCGATCCTCAAGGTTCGGTATCGGGCCGATAGCTCGCCCTGCAAAGCCGCGAGGGCCAGCAGGTCTTGAATGTTGTGTTCGAGAATCGGAAGCACGGCGGCCGACCGGCCATGCCGTTGATAGGCCCAGTAGGTGCCCGGGATCTCGGCGCCATCGATGTCCCGCTCGCGGCGGTGACCGAGAACCTCGATCTCCATCTGCACCAGTCGAACCGAACCGAGCCGCGCGCGGTACACCCGCCGGGCCAGCGACAGCAGATCGAGGTGAGGCCGCGCCAAAGGAGGCGGCACCCGATTCAGTACGAATCGAGCCATCAGCAACGGCCAGTCGTAGGCCTTGCCGTTGTAGGTCACCAGCGCGCTCGCGGCCTCCACTCTCGCCCGCAGGTGTTGTAAGAGCGCGGGCTCCGCAGCGAGGCTCTCCAAGAACAGCTGCTCGACGATGATCGCCCCCTCTTCGGCGTAGGCCAGGCCGACCAGGAAAGGCACCGTTCCGCCGCCGAGAGATAGCCCCGTGGTCTCGGTATCCAAGAACAAGACCCGGGACGGGTCGACGGTCGCCACCACGGGATCCAGAGCCAGCTCCGCCAACGCTTCCGGATCCGCGCGCAGGCCGGAGGTCAACGCCACTCGACCGTGGTGATGATCCGGCTCCAGCGCGTAACGAAGTATGCGCAGCCCATCGCAAGACGGGCTGCGCGCCCACGCTGCCGATGCCCGCGCCGCGGCCACCGTCTCCCCCGCTGTCGCCCACGGCTCCGACTCGGCGCGCTCGGCCGCCACCCGGCGCGCTTGCCGGGCCGCCAACGCTTCGAGCATTGCCCGCAGGGCCGACACATCGGGCCGTGACGTCTCCGGCGCCCCGATGGCCAGTCGCCCCTGGTCGTTAACGCTCGGCGACGAATGCACCGCCGAACGCCCCGCGTCGGATCGCTTCGATGGCAGGGGGTCGGTCGTCACCGCCCCCCCGGGCATGACCGCGCCGAGGCGAGCGAGTTTGGCTTTCAGGCCGATGGCGCCCACAACCCCACCTTGTCGCCAAGCTGGCGGATCAACGTCCGACGAGACCACGACGACTGTCTTTGCCCCCCCGGCCCGACGCACGACGGACAACCGTCGACGCACGCGCACCCATCAACCAGGGCGAACGACCGCTCGACCAGACGCGCCCGGTCCGCGAACAGGCGCTCGGCGAGGCCGATGCCCCCCGCGACCGAATCGTACAGATACAGGGTCGGCTCGAAGCGGCGCCCCCCGGAAGCACTGTCCGGCGTTGCGCCCTCGCCCACCCCCGGTTCGTCGACGACCGCTTGCCCGAGATCACGGGGATCGATCATCAACCCAACCGCAGCCACCGCGTGCATCGCGGTCAACCAACCTCGCAACGCATCCATCACCACCACCCGTGGCGCGGCCAGGCTGACGATCACCGCCTCGGGCACGGTGATCCAAAAGGCAGTGGTGGGCTTTTCGATGGCCGGCAGATTGACGTCGCCGTACCCCACGTTCTCGTGGGTGTGGAACTTGATCTTTTTGAAGCCCACCACCTTCTCCACGACGTTGACTTCGCCGTGACCCGTCCCCAGCGGAGGAACAACGGCGTCGGGCGACCCATCCAGCCCCCGATCGTCGAGCCGGGACTCGAGCACCCCTATCGCCATCTCCGTAAGGACGCTGACCCGGGTGTTGGTCAGGGCGGTCGTGTAGTAGTCGGGCTTAACGGCCCGGATGTAGGCCTTGTGGTTGTCGTAATCCAGGAACTCCACCTGGTATTGGCGTCCGTCGTGCTGGTAGATGGCCTGCTCGTGGAGCATCGTATGGGTCGAGCGAAAGTCCATCTCCGCCAGTGTCCGCTCTTTTTCCACATCGATGATCACGAAGTTATCCCAAGTGACGCTTCGTAGCGGAACGTGGTGGGCGGGAAACGCCTCGGCCGACCAGTGATAGACCTGTCGCCCCTGGCGGCCGGGCACTGCCTGCACCACCCGGTGGTCGGCCAAGAACCGCAAGGCATCTTGCACCGCCTCTTTCGGCACATCGCCGAAGCCTTCGTCTTGGTCGAAAGGCAGCTCGAACGCGGCGCACTTCAGGTGTTGGACCAGGATCTCGACGTTATCGGGATCGATGCGCGCGTGTTCGATCGGAGCGTCGATCAAGGCGCGGGGCGCGCCGGCGAGATATTGATCGAGGGGCGCGCTCGACGCGACCAGGACCGCCAGGCTCTCTTCTTGCGCCTCGCCGCGGCGTCCGGCCCGACCGAAGCGCTGCCATAGCCCAGCCATCGACCCCGGAAAGCCGGCACAGACCACCGCCCCCAGCCCCCCGATGTCGATGCCGAGCTCGAGGGCATGGGTCGCGACCACGCATCGGACCGAGCCATCGCGCAGCCCCCGCTCGATGCGACGGCGAGTATCGGCCAGGTAGCCACCTCGATAGGCTTGCAGCGCCGTGGCGTCGATCGGGTCGCCGGCCGAGGCATCGCGCAAGTACTTCAGCATGACCTCGACCTGGTTTCGGCTCTGCCCGAACACGATCGTGGGCACCTCGGCGCGGATGAGGCCGATCGCCAATCGGACCGCCTCCTTCAGGCAACTCCGCCGAATCCCGAGCTCCGCGTTGACGACGGGCGGGTTGTAGAACACGACCCGACGTCCCCCCGAAGGCGCGCCGCTCTCGGTGACCGCTTCCACCGGCCGCCCGGCGAGCCGACTCGCGTGGGCCTCGGGGTTCGCGATCGTCGCCGAAGAAAACAGAAGCTGCGGCCGCGCACCGTGAAAAGCGGCCGCCCGCAGTAGACGGCGCAGCACGTTGGCCAGATGAGAGCCGAACACCCCACGATACGCATGCACCTCGTCGACGACGACGAATTCGAGATTGGACAACAGTCGAGCCCACCGAGCGTGATGCGGCAGAATGCTCGCGTGGAGCATGTCGGGGTTGGTGATCAACACGCCGCAGCGCTCACGAGCCGAGCGGCGAGCGTCGGCCGGCGTGTCGCCGTCGAACGTCACCGCGCCATGGTCGAGGTCGGCGTCCTTCAGCGACCGCCGCAGGCTCTGCTCTTGATCCCGAGACAACGCCTTGGTGGGAAACAGATACAGCGCCCGCGCTTCCGGCGCACGGGCCAGCCGGTCGAGCACCGGGAGGTTGAACGCCAGGCTCTTGCCGGAGGCGGTCGGGGTCGCGATGACCAGGTCACAACCCCGTTTCGCGAGCTGGAAAGCTTCCGCTTGATGAGCGTACAGCCGATTGAGGCCTCGCGCTTGGAGGGCCCGGACGATCTGGGGATGAAGGTCGTCCGGCATCGGCGCGTAGCGCCCAGGCCGCCCGGACATCGCGTGGTCCAAGACCACGTTCTTCCAGAGCTTCGGATCCGCCCGCCACGCGTCAACAACCGCGGAGACCCCGACCGGACGGGCCCAGGGTACGGACGGACGCTCGAACTCGCCGCTCGACATCTGCACGGGTGAGCACTGTACAGATGAGCAATCAGCGGAGCAAGGGGGATGGCAACTTTTGTTCAGTGATCGACGCGGCGAGCCCGCTCGGTCGCCTGAGAGGCCCGACACGACGTCAGACAAGCGTCGAAGGCTACCTGACACGCCTCCGCGCACCGCGTTCCCGGCCGGCACGGCAGCCGACACTCGTCCCACTGCTGACGAGCGCCGAACAGGCAGTCATCGACCCGCGACCCCGGGCGCACCAGGCAGTCGTCGAACTCGATCTGACGCGCGAGGGCGCTGATCGGTCGCCGTTTGCCAAGCTTAGCGGGATCGACGAACCCCGCCGGCCCGCTCGGTGGGATCATCACCAGGTCGGCAGCGCCCACCCGTCGCAGGACCTGAACGACCTGGCCCGCTTTCAGCCGCAACAGCGGGTCTGCCACCCCGGCCGCCTTCGCCCTCAGCTCGACGCCGTCCTCGAGCACGAACCGGTGCGCCGGAGGCAGTGGACGGTCATCGATCCCCGGCGCGGCCACTATCCGCCGGATCGGTGCGAGGGGCGGATCCGGCAACGGCCGCACGTCGAGATCATCGTCGCCGATCGCCTCGGTCGCGCCACGCGCTGTCCGGTCATCGAGCACGATTCGAGGAAAGGTCGCGCGAACCATCGTCGGCTTGGACACGCGCCACGCGACCGCCACGATCACTACCAGGGCCGCGACCACGGCCATCGCGACGACCGCGGGCGGAAACCGTCGCGGCACGGCCTTGACCAGAACCTCGGGTTCTCGTCCGGCCGGCAGAGGACCCCGCGGAACCTCGTCTGGCGACGGTGTGGGGGGTCCGATGCGTCGGGTGACGTCCCGGGTGGC
>JANQQN010000533.1 GCA_028289325.1 Myxococcota bacterium
GATTCGAGGCGGGTCTCGTAGCGCAAAGCGAGATCAACCGAACCCGGCTCGAGCAAGCCGAGGCGCGCCAGACCCAAGCGGAGGCCGCGCGGGCTCGCGGCCTGGCGCGTATCGCGCTCGGTTTTCTTGTCGGCGCGATGCCTGACGGACCGCTTACGGTCCCCACGCGCCCGGCGGCGATCGCCGATCGGGCCGCTTACCTCCGTCCTGATATCGCGGCCGCGCGGCTGCTCCTCGACGCGGCGGAGCGAGCGGCGTGGGCTCCATGGCTGTCCATGCTCCCGACCATCGATCTCGTCGCCTCGCTGCGGGCGACCAACGAGACGGGGTTTCAAGACCGGGTGTTCAACTGGGACGTGTCGCTCACGATGAGCTGGGTGCTGTATGACGGCGGGGCGCGGTACGCGCAGATCGCCGAGCGCGACGCCCAGACGGAGGCGGCGCGACTGACGTTGGTGGCGCTCGAACGAACGGCGGACACCGAGGTCGCCCGGGCGTCGTCGGACCTCGAAGCGAGCGTCTCCATCCTGGAGCAGGCGGAAGCTCGGGCCCGTCTCGCCGACGACAATCGCGAAGAGGTGGCGGCGCGCTTCGCCCGCGGGCTCGCGAGCGCGCTGGAGGTCGCCGACGCGTCGACCAGCGCGTTCGAGGCCAAGGTCGCATTGGAGCAGGCGCGCTTCGAGGTCGCCCAGGCCGCGCTGGCGGTCCGCGACGCTGCGGGTGCCTGGCCGACGCCTCGCTGAAGGGACCGCGGACCGATTCGAGGGAAGGAATCGGTGGCCTGTTTACGGCTTGAGCTCGATGCGCTCGACGTCGGGATGGCCGTCCAGCGTCCCGATGTCCGCCGGCGACAGGGGGCCGCTGTAGACGAGATACAGGTCCGTATTGTGGGGCTTGTTTTGCACCAAGGTCCCCCACAGCTGCCGCTCCCGGGGGTACAGCGATTCACCGGGGGCCAGCGCTTTGATCCACACGATGCGCGTGTGGTGACGGAACACCGCGTCGATCCGGATATGGTAGCCGTCGGTGGCCACGGTGTGGCCGAGCATGCCGAGTTTGGCGTCGCGAAATCGGGTGTCCCATATCGCCCGAACGACGTGCAGGCGATGAAGGAGGATGCGGACTTCGCCGGGATCGCGGGCGGCGGCCAGCAGATCGAAGAACGGCTGCGGCTTGGGGATCGTCGGATCCGAGTATGGGCTGCGGCGCCAAGTGAATCTCGGCGAGCCCGGTGGGGGGGCGCGAAACAGCTCGGCCTGTTCGGCTTCCCCGATCTCGAACGCGTTGGCCAAAGAACGCAGGAGGGCTTGTTCCTCCTCGGCGAGGGGCCCCTGGGCGCCCGCGACCCGATTGGCGAGGGCGAGCGCTCGCCGGCGGTCGGCGGGATCGGTCAGTTCTTCGACCAGCTGCGCGCGGAGGTCCGAGAACAGCGGCGCGTCCTCGACCAGTTCTCTCGCGCGTTGGATGAGGTCGTCCCACGCCAACCCCGCTAACTCCGATCGGTGGGCGAGGCTCCACGACAGCGCGTCGGCTTCTCCTTCCGTGAGGCGACCGTCGGCGAGGACCGCCATCAACAACACGTCGGCGAGCCGCTGCGGGGTCAGCTTTCCTTCTCGGCCCCAAAAGAGGTCGATCAGGCCTCGATGGCTCCGGTCGGCCACGGGGCGACCGTAGGCCGGGTCGCAGATCCAGGCAATGGCCACCGGTCGGGACCTCATGGTACATCGGGCGATACGCCTTATGGAGGATCGGGTTCGAGAGCTCCTGGATGAAGTCGCGGGCCTTCCCTGCTGGAGCGCCATCGTGGGCCCGGATTCGGACTACCCCTTCGTGTTGCACCTCGGCGAGAAGCTTCGGCGTTCGCTCCGTCTCGCGAATCCTCGCCTCACCTTTCTCCAGCGGACCTACGAAGGGGCGTACAGCCTGCTCGTAGAGTGCGCGTGGCGGGTGGATGCGCCGGGTCACGTCGTAGGTTCGTGTTGGGATGTTCCGGATGTCCGCCGGGCGGCGCTCGATCGTCTCGTTGGCCAAAACGCGGTCACCGTTCGCGCGGAGCCCCCGGGGTATGACCTCGAGATGGTGTTCGAGGATGGCCACGCCCTGCGCTGCCTTTCCGTGGAGACCGACCTCCAGCGGTCCCGGGACAACTGGCATCTGTATTCGCCCTCGGCGCTGCTTCGGGTGGGGCCTCGATCTCGGCCGGACTTCCGGACCGCCGAGGAGGCGCGAGCCCAGTTCCAGCGGCTTCGGCTGGCTCTGATCGGGGAATCTGACGACCCCCTCGCGCTGCAGGGCCGACCTCGCCGCGGGCCCAGCGTCGCTCCGGAGCGCACAGATCCTCCGGATAACCGGCCCCCGTCGCCCGACGGGCCGAAAGCGCCGTCCGAGTCGAGCCCGACCGACACCCCTCGGCCCATCACGCCCTTGCGCCCGGTCGAGGATCCCCCGACCTGACCCGACATTCGTCCTTTCGAAAGAAGCTTGGGTTTACGCCGCCCAAGCGGTTATTCCTCTTCGTCCGGTGGCGCAACGAGGCGGAAAAAAACGGATCAAGGACGCCCAGTCCGAGTTGAAGAGCCTGGCCGACCCGACCAAGGCCCGAGACGACGCGCTCGCTACGGCCCGCGGCCAGATCCGAACCCTGGCCAAGGTGGCCGGGATCGCGCTGGTGGTGATCTGGCTACTCGCGCTGGGCTTCTGGAGCGGTCTTCGAAGCAGCATCCCCCTGTGGATCGCCGGCGTTCTGACCGTCGCGGCCGCGGTGGGCGCGTTCTTCGTGCGCCGAAACATGGCCCAAAGCGCAGCCCTGGGGGATCTGATCGGCGATCCGGACATGAGCCCCGAGGAGCGCGCGGCGCGCATCGCGACCATCCAGGAGAAGGTCGACAAGGGCGACGTGAGCGCGATTCTCACCAAGGCCCAGATCGAAATGCACGACGACGCCCGCAAGGCGTTGGCGACCCTGGAGCAGGCCAATCTCGACAAGGCCCCGAAGCTGGTCGCGAACCAGGTGCGCGGGATGCGGGCGATGATTCATCTCAATCACGGAGAGGTGCAGGCGGCCCGTCAGCTGGCCGATGATATCCCCCTCGAGAAGACGCCGGATCCGAAAGCCCGGGCCAACCTGGCGGGCATCGTGGCCGAGGCGTGGGCGCGCAGCGGCAATCCCATCGAGGCGGGAGAGCTCATGGACAAGTACGATCCCGACGCGGCGGACATGAGCGAGGTCAAAGTGCAGTTGTGGCGAGCGCGGGCGTTCTTGAGCGCGCATCGCAACGATCTGGGGGGGATGCGAAAAGCCATGAAGCAGCTGCAGGAGGTGTCCCCGCAGCTGCTCGGGGTATTCGTAGGCCAAAAGCGAGTGCATCCGCTTCTGGCCAAGGAAGCGCGAAAACGGCTCGAGAAGGCCGGTTTTGCTCGCCAGCAGGTCCAGATGGCCCGCCGATGACCACACGGGGCGCCGCTGGCCCGCTGCGTACCGCGCGCAGGCTCACCTCGGTGGCGATACCGCCCGGCTGAGCCGCTCGCAAAGTGTGTCGCAAGTCGGCGCACTCGCTGTCACCGCCCAAGGTCGGTCCGATAGATCCGGTGACCATGCCGGACTCATCGCAAGCGGCTCGCTGGTTCGTCGCGCGGGCGGGCGAATCGAAGGGGCCCTATACGTGGCCCCAGCTCCGAACGGCCGCCGATAAGGGATTAGTGGAACCCCGCGACTGGGTATGGTGCAGCGGCATGCGCAAGTGGGTCCGGGCCGCCGAGCAGGACGGCCTGATGGGCCAAGACGGGCCACCCCCGATTCCCGTTGACGACGACGATTCGAATCCTCCGCTCGAGCCGGAGGTGATCGCGTCCGTCGACCACCCGCCGCCGGCGCCGGATGAGCGGACGGTGAGCGCTCGGCCACCGAAAACCCGCTCCCCGTCGCGCCCCCTTGAGCCGGGGACATTTGGTGACCGGTCCAAACCGCCCGCGGCTGCCCCAGCCAGTCTTCCCTCGGAACCGGCCGACGGCGAGATGGGGTCAGGAGAACGGTCGTTGCCGTCCCTAGGCGAGACGACCCGTCAGTTTCTCGCCGCCGCCGGAGTGAGCGAGAAGGTTCGCCGTCGCCGACATCGGCGGGCAGGAATCGCGGTGATCGTGGGGCTGAGCGCGCTGGTGGCCCTCGATCGGTT
>JANQQN010000567.1 GCA_028289325.1 Myxococcota bacterium
CGTGCCACGCCGGTGAGCTGATGGGGCCGCAGAGCGTCACGGATGCGCTCGACATCCTCGGCGTGACCCGACTCGGGCACGGCGTGCGCGCGATCGAAGACCCCGCGCTCGTGGCCCGGCTCGCGGCCGAGAACATCGTTCTGGAAGTGAACCTGGGTTCGAACCTCGCGCTGGGTCTGTATCCCGACCTCGCATCGCATCCGGTGACCCGCCTTCGCGACGCCGGAGTTCGGGTCACCCTCTCGACCGATGATCCCCCGTACTTTCACACGTCCTTGACCGCGGAGTACGAAGCGCTCGCGCAGCATCACGGCTGGACGCGGGCCGACTTCGACGCCGCCAATCGGAACGCCATGTACGCTGCGTTCTGTGACGACGCGACGCGACAGAAGATCCTCGCGCGGATCGATAGTGAAGCGCGGTAGATCTCCGGGAATGGGGGCGGTCAGAAGATGGGTGGGATGACGAGATGTTTGGCCGCGATGGCGGCCGTGGCCTTGGTCGCGCTGATCGGCCCTCAGGTGGGCTTCGCGAATGGCGAGGGCGCAGCGACCAACGAGCGGGTGTGCTGTAAGCGGGGCAAGCGAGACTTCTTTTCGACCCGCCGGCAGTGCCGCCGGGACGGTGGCCGCGTGGTGCCCAACCGACAGTGCCGTGTGGAGCCGGACGGTGGTCGAGTGTGCTGCAAGCGGGGCAAGCGAGACTTCTTTTCGACCCGTCGGCAGTGCCGCCGTGACGGCGGCCGAGTGGTGCCCAACCGACAGTGCCGTGTGGAGCCGGACGGTCGGGTGTGTTGCAAGCGGGGCAAGCGAGATTTCTTTTCGACCCGTCGGCAGTGCCGCCGGGACGGCGGCCGGGTGGTGCCGGACCGCCAGTGCAAAGATGGCTGACGCCGGTCGATCGCGCCCGACCCATTCGCAATAAACGGCAGGGCGCCTGTCTACGGTCGGGGCGAGCCGTCCACGGCGTTGACAGCAGTCGACGTTCGGCTGAAGGGCGCCGTGATGGCACGACCGCTGCTGTTGTGCCGGGCATGAACGACTATTGGCCCGCTGTGTACATGTTCATCGCCTGGGTGGTGTTCTTCGGAACCCATGTTGGGCTCGGTGCGACCGGACTTCGACGCCATCTCGGCCCCGTACGGTTCGCGGTCGTGTTCCTCATCGTCGCCTCCGTCTCCTTCCTCGGTCTCTGCGCGACCTACGCCGCGGTTCATTTCGAGGGCCGGTCCGGATTTGGCGTTCGGGGCGTGCTTCTGCCCGCGGTGGTCACCGTCGGCTTCGTCTTCATGGCGTCCGCGCTGGCGGTGTATCCGCGTTCGCCGATGGCCCAGGTTGATGGCAGCGCGCCCGAACCGCGGGGCTTGGCGAGAATCACGCGCCACGGCTTCATGGTGGGGGCGACCTTGTTCGGCCTCGCGCACGCCGCGATGGCGACTCGCCTGACGGGGACGATCTTCTTCGCCGGATTCGCGGTTCTGGCCGTGCTGGGCAGCGTGCTGCAGGATCGTCGACTTCTACGGGCTCGAGGCCCCGCCTACGCGCAGTATCTCGCCGCGACCTCCTTCTTTCCATTTGCGGCGATCGCGGCGGGCCGGCAGCGGTTGGTTCTATCGGAGCTGTCTGCGTGGGGGCTGGTCGGCGGGCTCGTGGCGGCGGCGATCGTTCGCGCCGCGCATCCCTACCTGTTTGCGGCCTACGGACTACCGTTCGCGTTCGCTCTCCTTGGCCCCGCGTGGTTCTTCACCCTGCGGGCGATCGCGAAAGCGTCAGCCGGGCCGGCCAAGACGGCCTACTGAACCGCCGGTGGCGAGGGGCGGTGGCGCCCGCCGTCGCTCATCGGTCGTCATCCCAGGGTTGCTCCCATTGTCGATGCTGTAATATATAACAAGGCATGGATAGGCCGGACCGCAAGGTGGAAGACGTCGTTCGGGGCTTTGGGTATCTGATGCTCGGTAGCCGGCTGAAGCGGATCGGCGACCGGCTCCAGACCGATACGCGGGCCGTATTGGCGGCTTTCGATGCGGCCCTACCGCCCGGGCAGTTTCCGGTCCTCGCCGCCCTGGACCGCCTGGGCCCCTTGAGCGTCGGCGAACTTGCGCAGGCCCTCGGCGTGACGCAGCCGGGCGTGACCCGTCTCGTGGCTCGGCTCGAGGCCGATGGGATCGTGGGGTCGACCCGGGACCCCGATGACCGCCGAGTGCGAACCGTGGCGCTGACCGACGCCGGCCGGCGCATCGTCGCCAAGACCAAGGATACGGCGTGGCCCGCGGTGGAAGCGGCGGTCGCCGATGCTTGCTCGGGCCTCTCCGGTCCGCTGCTGACCCAACTCGCGGGGCTCGAAGACGCGCTGAAAGACGCGCCGCTCGACCGTCGGGCCGCGCGTTCGGCGCCGATGGCCGTCCCTGGCGGCCTTGAGCGCCTCCCCGCGCATCCCAGTCTTGATCGGCCCGTTTGGGCGAGCCTCGAAACCCACCAGGCGGCGCTGTCGACCGGCGACGATCGCGCCCGACGCTACCTTCCGGACGTCAATATGTTCGCCGGTACCCGCGACGACGGCCCGGCCGCGGCGGCATCGCTGGCGGCGTTGGTGGGACCAAAAGAGACGGTCTACCTCCTGCAGGCGG
This sequence comes from Myxococcota bacterium, assembly GCA_028289325.1. GTDB lineage: Bacteria > Myxococcota > Kuafuiibacteriia > Kuafuiibacteriales > Kuafuiibacteriaceae > JANQQN01. The sequence continues at coordinate 2,627 of JANQQN010000567.1, forward strand.
CCCCGATAACCGTGCCTCGCGACCTGACGGCCACCTTGCAGGCGAAGGCGGTCCAGATGGTGGCGAGCGGACCCGTGCCAAAGCTGTCGCCTTCTTGGCCCATCGTTGAGCTGAACGACGGCGACGTGCCCGACATGTTGGCGCTGACCCGTCTCACCGAGCCGGGGCCGTTCTTATCTCGAACCCGCACCATGGGCCGGTTTATCGGGATCCGTATCGATGGGCGGCTGGCGGCCATGGCCGGCGAGCGGATGCGGCTGCCCGGCTTTACCGAAGTCAGCGGCGTCTGTACTCATCCCGATTATCGCGGCCGTGGCCTGGCGCGAGAGCTGTCGGCGGCGGTCGCCGCCCACATCGAGGCTCGACACGAGACGCCCTTTCTTCACGCGTGGCGCGACAACGCGCCGGCCATTACGCTGTACGAGCAACTTGGCTTTCGGATTCGCCGGGAGATGAACGTCGCGGTCTTGACCCGTTAGTGACGTGCGTGGGGACCGGCTGCGTAAGGAAGAGGCCCAGGCCAAGTTGACCTTGGAGGGGCAGTGGGTCGCCTCGTTAAAGGCCGGCCGGTCGATGCGCGAAACGTTCGGATTGCCGCCGCCGCGCTCGGGTTAGACGCTACTCGAAAGACCGGCGTCGATCGCGGGCCGGTCGGATGCAGACCACCCCGGTCGAGGCGCGGTGGCCGCCGTCGGCGCGAAGGTGGTCGCTTCGACCCGCAGGTCGACGTGACGAGAGGTCTGGGTGGCCGCCCATCGGATCTGCGACAACACCAGCAGCCACCACGGCGTTGCGTGGCCCGCGAACGTCACGCTCCGCGGGGCCAAGGTGCGCAGCTGCTTGAGGAGGGCCGCCGTCTGGCGGACCCGGGGCCGGATCTGCACCGTGCGGGCGAAACCGGGCCGCGATTCGAACGGTCCAACCAGAATCGACGTCGAGGCAGGGCTGTCGACCGGTTCCGCGGCGATGATCACGTCCGGTCCATCTGGGTTGCCCGGCTCGGGGTCCGGCCATCCTTTGCTGGCTCGCCACCGTCCGAGCGCGGCCTGAAGCTCGCTTTGAATCCGCGTCCCCCCTTCGAAACGGGGGGCGGCAGCAAAGGCGGGGCCGAAGGCGGGGATCAACTCGTCCGAGACTTCCAGCTTCGCGAACAGCGCACACAGCCCGAGGACGAAGGCCAGCAGGGAGGGGATGCTGGCCAGGGCTTCATCGGAGAGTAAGTGCAGGCATACCTGCAAGGCGGCCTGAGATCGAAGCTTGGGTATCATGCCGAGAAGCGGGGTAGGGGTGTGCTCGACCGAAGCGAGACACAGGAGCTTCTCCAGCTGTTCGACGCTATCGATGGTCTCGTCGCCGTTCGGGTTACGAGTCGCGACTAGACTGACCAGATGATCGTGGTTCGAGAATCCGCTCTTGGCGAAGACCTCGCGAAGGGTCGCGCCGTGACCGATCAAGCCCGCGAAGATCGTGGGCGACGGTTGGTGACGCGCGAGAAGAGAGCTGAGCACGCTCACGAGGCGAGATGCGGTTCGCGCATCGAGGCCTTGTTGGGGGTCTAGCCCCTCGAGCGCTTCGAAGAACGTTCGATAGCTCGCATCGGCGCTCGCGGTGCGTAAGCGCTTCTCGGCCGCGGCGACGTGCATGGGCTCGGGTCATGAATCGGCGGCTCAATAATAAAATCAATAGCCCGATCCACACCGATAGCCATGAGTATGGGAACGTTGCGCGGTCGGGGATGGTTCCCCACCGGTTCGCTGTCCGGCGGGCCCACTCGTGGGGAGGATTCTCGATGACGTCTCGATTGTCGGAATTCGAGCGCGCTGCTTACGGGCGTCACCGCGAGGCGGCGCTGGCGCTCGTGGTCCAGCTGCTGCGGGAAGTGGAAAAGGGCGATACCTTGGGCCCCGACGATTCGGTGGGCATGACCGCGACGGCGACCCGTATCGCGTCGGCGACCGCGGCCGTCTTCTCCGACCCGAAGCTGCGGTTGTCGCAAGATGGCTTCGAGCGGCTCATGGTCTTCAATCGGGCCCTCAACGTGGTCTTTGCCGCGAGCGCGTTCGATCACTCGGGCCACGTGATGGAGGCGATCGCCAAACGGCCCAAAAAGCCTGACGAGTGGAGGAAGTATCTCGCGGTGGCGACCATGGACGCGATGCGTCCGGAGGTGGTGTCCGCGTTGAGAGCAGCCCCGCCCGAGATCGCCCTGCCGGGCGTATGCGGGTTGCTGACGGGGCCGAGCGCCCTTACGGAGACGGCGGAAACGGCGCGGGAGATGCTGATCGGAAGCGGGCATCGGTTGCGTAAGGCGACGCTCACGAACCCGACCGTAGAAACGCTGGCCATCACCTGGATGACCTGTAGCTACGGGCATAGGCACGACAAGAGCGACATCAAAGGCCACCTCAATCATGTGATCGAACGGTGGCTGGCCGCTCGAGGGTCGACGGCGGCAGGGGCGACGACGCGAGACCAACCCGCTGATGACCGGGCTCGACCTCGGTTGCTGGTGTGCGCTGAGCGCTGGCGGTCGGATCATGCGATGTTTCGCTGTTACGGTCCGGCCATCCGCCGCCTTCGCCAGCGCTTCGACGTGGTGTTGCTGACGGACCCCAAGCACGTGGACGAGCAGTCTCGTCAGTCCGTAGACGCGGTGCTCGAGATCCCGTTCAAGCCTCCATCCGTCGAGCCCTACGTCGAGGCCGTCCGCAAGCTGGCGCCGGACGTGATCCTGTACCCGAGCCTGGGAATGTCGATCTGGACGGTGTGTTTGGCCAACCTTCGCTTGGCCTCCCTGCAGCTCATGATGCTCGGCCATCCCGCCCCATCGCGCTCGCGCCACATCGACTACGTGCTCGTCGAGGAAGGGTACGAAGGCGATACGGATCGGTACACGGAGAAGGTCGCCTTGCTCGGCAAGGGAGCCTTCCGATTCGTGCCGGTCGAAGCGCAGGTTCCGCCCCCGCAGATTCGACGTTCGGACGAGGTCGTGTTTGCGATCCCGTCTTACGCCTACAAGCTCAACTCCAGGTTCCTGAGCGCGTGCCGCCGTATCGAGCGGGCGTCGACGAAGCCGGTGAGATTCGAGCTCTTCCACAATGAGGTTGGGTTTCAACACCGACGCATCGAAAGGTGTGTCGGCCGGTACCTCGACCGCGTGATCGTGCACCGGCGCTCCGACTATCCGACCTACCTCGATCGGCTGAATCGATGCGACGTCCACCTTGGCGTATTCCCGTTCGGAGGGACGAACTCCAACATCGACACCATGCGCCTCGGTCTGCCCATCGTTTCGATGCGGGGTACGGACTCCGAAGAAACCGAGCTACTCGAAAGAGCCGGCGTTCAGTCGTGGCAGCTGACGAGCGACGAAAACGCGTACGTCGAGGCAGCGTTGCGATTGGTCGACGACCCCGAGCTGCGGCGTCAGCTGTCGGAGCGGCTCGTCGACGTGGATGTCGATCAGCTGTTCATGGCGGCGGATCGTGAAGCTGGCGACGAAGTGGTCAACGCCGTCTGGTGGCTGTTCGAGAATCACCAGGCGCTCCGGCCTTCGGATCAGCGAGTGTATCGAATGCGGGACGCGGATTGCTCTTGACCTGGGTCGGCACTCGCCGACAGTTGCTCGCGTGGGGACTGGAGCTCCGGTCGCGGATCCTTCGCCGCCGCCACGGATCGCGGTCGTCATCCCCTGCTTTCAGGTCAAGAAGCACATCCTAGGCGTGATTCGGGCCATCGGCGCCGAGGTCGAGCGCATCTACGTCGTGGATGACGCATGCCCCGAACACACCGCGGACCTCGTGCAGGCCGAAGTGGTGGACGCTCGGGTTCGGATCATCCGACACGAGGTCAACAAGGGGGTGGGCGGCGCCGTCATCAGCGGATATCGCGCGGCCCTCGAAGAGGGGCTCGACGTCGTGGTGAAGGTCGACGGCGATGGGCAGATGGACCCTCGATTGATCGAGCCTCTCACTTACCTTATCCGGGTCGGTGAAGCCGACTACGTGAAGGGCAATCGATTCCACCGCATCAGCACCCTGCAGGGGATGCCGAGAATGAGGCTGATCGGCAACGCGGTGCTGTCGTTCCTCACCAAGCTGTCGAGTGGCTACTGGCAGGTCTTCGATCCGACGAACGGCTTCACCGCGATCCACCGGGCGGCATTGGAGGCGATCGACCTCGATCGCATCAGCACTCGCTACTTTTTCGAATCGGATATGCTCATCCATCTCGGTCATGCTCGGGCCGTCGTCGTCGATATGCCCATGCGCGCGCACTACGGCGAGGAACACAGCAGTCTCAAGATATCGAAAGTCGCGAGCGAGTTCTTGATGCGCCACCTGCGGGCCATCGCCCAGCGGACGCTGTACCAATACCTCTTGCGCGACTTTACGATCGCTTCCGCCAATCTGCTCGTGGGCATCGGATTCTTGCTGTTCGGGACGACCTACGGGGCGGTGAAGTGGCGGCAGTCGATCGTTACCGGCATTGCGTCGCCAACGGGGTCGGTGATCCTGGCGACCTTGCCGATCATCCTGGGGGTTCAGATGCTGTTGTTCTTCTTGAGCTACGACATCAGCGCGGTACCGCGAGTGCCATTACAGCGATGGCATCGCCGGGGCTCGTAATCGCCGCCGGCCCGAAGCGTCAGTCGTCGTCGCGATCCTCCTTTTCTTTCTTTTTCTTGTTTTTCTTTTTCTTGTCCTTCTTTTCCTTCTTCTTGTCCTTCTTGTCTTTCTTCTTCTCTGAGTCAGGAGCAGCGGACTCGTCGCCATCGTCATCGACGCTCGTCTCGTCGGCCATTTCGGGGGCACCTTCTTCGTCGGTCACCCGCAGGAAGCTGCTCCATACCGAGGCCGGCGTGAGCGAAGAACAAGGCAAGTATTTCAGCCGGGCCAGGCACAGGGGGGTTGCGGACTCTTCGGGGAACAGAAGCCTCGGATTGTCCAAACACATCGCACCTTCAGGCGTCCACGCCCCTTCGCGCGGCCAGTCGGGCTCGGTCCGAGTGTTGATGCCTCGGCCGTCCCACACTTCGATCATACGTCCGTCGGTGGTCCAAGTGCTGCCGTCCCCGCAGTAGTCGGCGCGCAACATCCGCACGCAAGCGAGCAGTCGATGCGGCCGGCCGAAGAAGTCGAGTTCATCGGAACCGTAGCCCAGCCGTACGCACTTCTCGATGCTGCTGCCTTCGCAGGCGAAGCTGAACGAACCGTCGGAGCTGGACCAGTCCCCCCCGTCGGCAACCCCGGCTTGGGTGTTCCATACGCCGGGAACGGCGATGGCCTTGCGCGGCCGCCCCGACTTGTCGAGACCGCAAAGCGCGACGCGCTCGCCGGTCAGGCTGGACCCCGCGGACAGGGCAAATCGGAATCGACCGTCGGGCCCAACCGCGATCTCTTCGATCTTCAGGACGAGCTCCTCTCCGCTGTCCATCGCCCCCTGCAGGGCGGAGCCGGCGAGGTCCTGGGCGTCGATCACCCCGTCGCCGTTGTCGTCAGCGATCTGAGCGCCGTCCAGGCGAACGGCATCGGCGTCGTAGGTCGAGGTTCCGTTCGGCGAAAGGCCGGACACCCGATCGAGCGACCCGGAGACGGTCCGGGTGGCGCCGTACAACGGCGTGACGAACGCCGAAGGGGCATAGGTCCGCGAATAGGCGTACCGGAGGCTCCAGCCGCCGTAGGAGATGCCGTTGAACGTTGTTCCGTTCGAAGTGGTGAGGGCCGACGTCGAAGAAGCGATGGTCTCAGTTCGGTCGATCTGATTGTCAGCGCCCTCCGGCGCCCCGCAAGCCATCAACCCCGCGCAGATCGCGCCTCTCCAATAGTACGGCCTCATGATTCATCTTCTCCTTTCTGTTCGAGTCGTCCGCCGAGGAGACGCGACGCCCTAAGTGATGAATCGTCCCCAGCCGCATCGCGCATTAGTCGGCATATATGTCGTTGATGAAATAAGGTCTGGCCTGAAGAGGGAGCCGCGGTGGCTGACGGTGAAAAAGGGCGGCAAAGCGGACCGTGCCCCTCAAATTCCGTTTCCCGGGGCCGACGGCGAGGGCGCCGGAATCCAAGTATCACGGTGATGCGGCGGCGCCGGATTCCGATGCCGAGACGGGTCGATGAACCAATTCAGATCGGTCGCGTCGTGGTCTGAGACGCGGTCGGCTCCAGCCAGAGGATGGTCTCGCCTTCGCTTTGACCCGTCGAATGGGCCATGTACGTGGGGCCTCGCGGTGAGGCGAGGGGGGTGGGCGTGTCCGGCGTAAGGTTCCGCAGTGACTCGATACTCCGCCCGGCCAACGACGAGACCGCTTTGCCCTCGGGTACGGACATCGCGGCGAGCGCATCGCGTCCGGCGGCGTTCATCGCGGTGACCGTCCCGTCGGAAGTGATGGTGACAATGGCGACCGGCAGCCGATCGACCACCCACTTGTGCCGTATCAATTCGGCGTTCTTCGCCTCGACGACCGCGGCGCGAGTGGCGACGTCTTTGATGATGACCGCCGCCCGGCTGGCGATGACGCTGAACAGAACGAGGTCGCGCTCGTCGAAGGCGTGTGTCGCGTGCAGACTGTCGACTTGGATCACCCCCAACGTCGTATCGTCATAGAGCATCGGCACACACATGACCGACCGGACGCCGTCGGCGCAGATACTCTCGGCCCGACTGAAGACGGTGTGTGTCTGCGCGTTGGCGACGATCAGCCCTCTTCGGTCGCGGATGGCTTCCTGGATGACGGTCTGGGACAACGTCAGGTCGTCGACGGGCCCGGCGCGAGTTTGTGCGGATGTGCGGGCAAGGCCGGTGCAGTCGAACAGTTCGATAATACCGCGTTCCGCGGAAAGCAGCCGAAACGCCGTGGTCAAGATTCGCTCGAGGATGAGATCGATGCTCTGCTCGATGTCGATGGCCCGCGTCAGA
>JANQQN010000006.1 GCA_028289325.1 Myxococcota bacterium
GCCACGCGGTCTACACGACGCAGCGCATGCTGCGCTTCAATCTCGAATTGGTCACGAGCCGACTCTACCCGTGAGTGGGCGGCAACCGTCGAGTCGAAAGACATCTTGCGGTCGCCGACCGGATCTCGCCGTCCGTGGCGGGGGCTCGTGAAACCCTACCGAGACCCCTCCCGAGCGCCGGGAACCGGCGACCGCGCCCGGGCCTCGCTCGGCCCTCAACCTCGCCGTTTGATTGAGTTGCACGCCAACCCTGGGGTAGCCTGAAGTATAGTCAACGCAGGGAGTCCTACGCGCTTTCGTGCGTGCGCTCCGTCTCGGCGAATGAATGTGCGATGAGCCCGAGTGAACCAACAGCGGTCCGGTGTCGTAGCTGCGGCCATGAAGATCACGCCACGGCAGGCGAAAGGTGCCCCCGATGCGTGCGGGGGGTATTGGTCGACGTCAAGGTCATCGCTCGATACGGCGACGACCGGATCCTGGGCGCGACGATCAGCGGGAAGTACGCGATCATCGATATCCTCGGGGGCGGCGGATTCGGCACGGTATACCTCGCCGTTCAAGAGCCGATCGGCCGTCAGGTCGCGCTCAAACTGGTCCACCGGCGCCACCTGACCAACGAGCAGCTGCGCCAGCGTTTCTTCCGGGAAGCGCGCATCGTCGCCCAGCTGACCGACCCCACCGTCGTCGCCCTATACGATCACGGCGAAGACGAGCACCACGGCCTGTACATCGTGTTCGAGCTGGTGCGCGGCCATACCTTGCATCAGATGATCAAGGCCGGGCCCCAAGACCCGACGTGGACCGCCCACATCATGCTCCAGGTCCTCGGTGCGCTGGCCGAAGCGCATCGGATGGGGATGGTTCATCGCGACATCAAGCCGGGCAACGTGATGGTGGTCCAAGATGCCCACGGCCGCCAACGAGCGCGCCTGCTGGATTTCGGCATCGCCAAGGTTCTGCCTCGGGATAACGGGGAGGCGTCGTTAGAAACCCGAGAAGGGCTGGTCCTCGGAACGCCCCGCTACATGTCGCCCGAGCAAGCCCGCGGACACGGAGACATCGACGCCCGGTCCGACCTGTATTCGCTGGCCGTCCTCGGCTACGCGCTCCTGGCCGGTAAGAACCCCTTCGAGCGGCCGTCGGTGATCGAGACGATCATGGCCCACGTGCAGGCGCCTCCGCCCCCGCTCGGACCGGAGCTCAAGGTGCCGCCGGCGTTCGAGACCGTGCTTCGCCAAGCCCTCGAGAAAGAGCCGGCAGCGCGCTACCCGTCCGCGGAAGAGATGTCCCAGGCGATCCACGCCGCGTTCGAAGGCGTGCCGCCGCCCCGAAATGCGTCCACGTGGAGCCAGCCGCGAAGCGGCTTCGGGTCCCCGGTCTCCGGTCTCGCCACCCCCACCCCGCAGCCGTCGATCAGCGCGATCGAGGTCTCGGCCCCGTTCTCCGAGCCGGGTTCGGCGTCGCTGCTCGATGTCACCCATCCGAGCCCGAGCGTGCGCTCCGTTTCGCTGACGGAGCCTTCGACGTCGTCTCGGCGCCCGCTGGTCGCCATCCTCACCCTCCTGATCGTGGTGCTGGTCGCCGCCGCCGGGGCGTGGGCGCTGCAGACCAGCCACCCCGATGAGCTGGTGGTCGTCGATCCCTCGAGCGTGGGCATGCCGCCGGTCCCCGATCAGCCCTCAGCGCTGGAGCGCACCCCGCCTCCATCCACCGACACCGAGGCCGCGCCCTCGGCGGACGGAACCACCGAGGCCGAATCGCCGACCGGGCCGGCACCGATCGAACCGATACCGTCGGCGACCAGCGACCGCGACCCGCAGCCGGCGGACGAAGACCGCCCTTCGGCGACCGTCGAACCCGAACCAAGTGAGCGTTTGGGTTCCTCGGCGGAGACTCGCCGGCCCCCCTCGCTGCCGACGGCGCCCTACGCGCGAGCGCGGGTCCTCGCTCGACAGGGGGATGACCGAGCGGCGCTAAAGAACCTGGTGGCCGCGTTCGAGGCGTTGCCGACCGCAAAGCGGCGAGCCGCGCTGTACGCGCGAACGGCCAAAGACCCCGTCTTGCGCGACCTGCTCGACCAACCGGAGCTGCGGTCGTTCGCGCCCGCCTCGCCATCGGTCGGCGGAACGGGTAAGAAGCCCAAACGACCGACCGCGGGCAAGGTGCCGCCGACCAAGGCGGAGGAGGTGCCGCCCCCGCCGCCGCTCAAAGTCCCTGAGTTTTAGGAGATCATCGTGACCCGCACGGTACGAACCATCGCCGTCATGGCCCTGCTGGCGGGCCCGGCGACCGCCGTGGCCCAAGCGCCGACGCCGGACGACCAGCCCACCCAACTTCGCCGAGCGCAGGCGCTTGTCAACGAGGCCAGCGCCGCCTTTCGATCGAAAGACTACCTCGCCGCGCTGAAGGCGCTGCGGGCGGCGGAGCCGCTCGCCGAGAAGGCCGACGACCCCGCCCTGCCCCAGATTCGCTTCAACATCGCTCGGTGCCTCGAACAGCTGGGGCGCCCGGCCGAGGCGATGGCCGCGTACGACCGATACAACGAGCTGCCTGACGCGTCCCACCGAAAACAGCGCGCCTTTGAAGCCATGCGGCAGCTCCGGGGACAGGTCTTCGGAACCCTCTCCGTGGCGTGCTCGCCGACGGGATCCCTGGTCGAGATCGCTGGCATCACCAAAGGTGCGGCCAGCTGCCCGTGGCAGAGCCAGGAAGTCAAACCGGGGGCTTACGCGGTCAAGATCAGCCACCCTGGCTACGAGAGTAAGATCGAGACCATCGACATCGAGGCCGGCAAGTCGTTCAAGGTAGAAGCGACCCTCAAGTCTTTGGCGCCTCCCCCATCGTTGGTCGTCGACGCGGGGCCACCGCCCAACCTGTGGCCGTGGATGACCATGGGCGCCGGTCTGGTCGTCGCCGCCTCGGGCGGCTACTTCACCCTCACCGCAGCCAGCGATCGGGACGATGCCCAGCAGCTTCCCCCCGGCGACGACCGCCAGGCCCTCGTCGACGACTTCGAAACGAACCGCACGCTCTCTTACGTCATGTACGGAACGGGGGCGGCCATCGTGGTCGGTGGGATCGTCTGGTGGCTGCTGGACGAAGACGAAGACAAAGACGAAGACCCGCTCACCGCATCCGTCCGCGCGAGCCCGGCCGGGCTGCAAGTCCGATTCTGAGGTCATCATGCAACGCTCCCAAATCATCCTCGCCGTCGCTTCGACGGCCTCGATCGCGCTCATCGCCGCGGCCATCGCTCCCGGCTGCCTCAGCAGCCCCGAGCTGAAGAACTGCATCGACTTCGCCAGCGGCACGGACGGTTGCGAGAGCGGATGCGATCTGTATTGCGAAAATGCGGTCGAGGTGTGCCCAACGCTGTTCACCGGCGATAACGCCGACGACCGCCGAGCATCGTGTCTCGTCGACTGCGCGGGCGAGCCGGTGAACCCCGCGATGACCATCCCTGGCCAGTTCAACGAGACCTCGGGCAACACGCTGGAGTGCCGCCTCACCTTCGTGCGACAGCGCCAGTGCGAAAACGTGGGGCTGCTGTCCAGCGTCGCCTGCGTAGGGGCCAGCGAATCGAGCTGCGAAGAGTACTGCACGCTGATGCAAGCCAACTGTCCGAATGCGTACCCCAGCCCCACCGCCTGCCGGGACAACTGCGTCTTGTTCCCGAGCGACGACACCGCTGGCGACGCTCACACCCTGGAGTGTCGGCTGCGCAACGCCCGGCTCACCGAGACCTCCTCTGCGGCCTGCGAACCGGCCAGCCTCACCGGCGGCGATGTCTGCGGCACGCCGTGCGAGCCGTACTGTGACCTCGTGATGCTCAACTGCACCGATGGGAATCGCATCTATGAGGACCGAGACGAGTGTCTGCGGGTCTGCGATTACATGCGCCAAGACGGAAACTTCGACGACTGGACGAACACCGCCAACGACACCGTGCAGTGCCGGTCCTACCACGCGGGCCCCGTCGCGGCGGGGCCCCAGCCCGCGATTCACTGCCCCCACACCCGGGTCTACAACGAGGAACAGTGTCGGGCTTCGCCGGTCGAGGCCGACTGGCCGTGCATCACGTTCTGCGACATCATGGAGCGCTTCTGCCCTGATACGTTCCCGGACCAAGCGACGTGCCGAACCACCTGCGCCGGCCTTCCTGAGGTCACCGACTTCGACCCCGCCACCGGGCCCCAACTGTTTCCCCTCACCGGAGACACCTGCCCCACGTTCTGACCTGTCGACTATACGCGGCTTCGGCTGATGAGGGCGCCGCTTCGCTACAGACGCGACCAACAACCGCGCCGTAGCCCGGCCTCGCCGCTGAGCTTCCGACATTCTCGGTTGAGGGGCCGATTCAGCGAGCTCAAGCGGCCGGGTCTAGCAGTTTGTCCAGTACGGCCTGTGGTCGTTGGCGGGACTCGTTGGCGTGCGGGTGCGGGTGCGGGTCGAGCGTGAGCGTAGGAGTTTGGAGCCCGCTCAACCCTCGACGTTACCCCCAACCCTTCCTCGCACGCGCACCCCAGACTTCCCCGATCCACCCGGATCAGGCCGCCTTAAGGACCTACCTATGAAGACCGTCTAGGCGCCTGGCTCGGGGGTTCCAAGCAGAACGAAGTTCTGTAAGGAATCCATGAGACAGGTGACTAGAACTGCAGTTCGCCCCGAGCGCGCCGCTCAAGGGGGAGCAAGCTCGCATAGAGGTGGTCATTGACCGGCGTCTCGACCTTCGCCGCCGCCCCGAATCGGACTACCGCCCCCGTCCACGCGTCGAGCTCCGAGCGACGACCCTCGGCGATGTCTCGCTGTAGGGAAGACGTTCCTGCGTCGGGCAGCGAATCCACGAACCGCATGGCGTCGGTGGCCGCCTCGTGGGCCACCCGAACCCCGCGGGCTTCGGCGACCCGCTGGATCTCGTGCATCGTCGCCACGAGGAGGGCGCGGGTCTCGGGCACGCTTCGCAGCACGCCCACCGGGGCCCGGGTCACCGCGCCCACGCCGCCGACGGAAGCGACGAAGATCAGCTTTTCCCAGAC
>JANQQN010000014.1 GCA_028289325.1 Myxococcota bacterium
GATTCCTCTTTCGATCCGCGGCCCAACCGCCCTGCTTGGCCCTGCGACGTCTTCGATGGTGACCGATGCTAAGGAAACGATGGTTCTGGGCCTTGTTCCTTCTATTGGTCGTTGTGGGCGCAGGATTCGCGTACATGTACCGCGATGCCTACCAGCCCGCCGACACGCGGTTCACGGGCGCGTATCGATTCGCCGAAGGTCGGTTGGCCGTAGTCACTCCGCTAAGAACAGGCCGCTTTCGGCTTCGTTTTCAGCGCGGCGGGCAGGTGCGGTTGCTCCAGATGTCGAAGGGAGACGCGTTCGATGTCTTCGACGGCTTCGTGCCGGCCGAGACGCCTGTCGCCTCGGGTCGCTTCACACGGGACGCAAACGGAAATCCGAACGGCCTTGAACTCTCCCCCGGTGAGACGGCCGAGCGCGTGCCCCTCGGGGAACGAATCGCATACTTCGACAGCGATGAGCTGTCGCTACGCGGGAAGCTCGTGTTGCCGGATGGAGCCGGGCCCCACCCGGTCGTCATCTTCGTGCACGGCTCCGAAGACTACAGCGCCGTAGACTTCTATTACATGCCCTACTTCTTCGCCGCCCACGGCATCGCGGCGATGGTCTACGACAAGCGAGGAACAGGGGCGTCGACCGGAGAGTACACGCAGAACTTCTTCGATCTGGCCAACGACGCCACCGCCGCCGCGGCCTGGGCTTCGAGCCAGTCGGAGATCGATGGCCGCCGCATCAACCTCTTGGGGTTCAGCCAGGGCGGCTGGATCGCGCCGTTGGCGGCCAAAGACATTCCCGGCGTGCGCGCCGTGAGTATCCACTACGGCGTCGCCGTACCGGTGGCGCGCGAGGACCGATGGGGCTACGTGTACGAGTTGACCAAACAGGGCTTCGGCGAAGACGCGATCCGGAAGGCGGACGAGATGAACGCCATCTTGGCGCAGATTATCGACGACGGAGATGCGGAGGCCTTGTCGGACCTAAAGAAGCTGATCGACGAACATCAGGACAGCGACTGGTACAAAGCGATCGCGGGCAGCGATTCGATACTGGGCATGGTCGCCGGAACCTCCATGCCGTCCTGGGTCTGGCGTATCTTCCTTTGGTTTCAGCCTCCACCGTCCGCCCCACGAACTTGGGACCCGGCCCCGACCCTGGCCGAGTTCGACATTCCTCAGCACTGGATCCTCGCGGGTGAAGACTCGAGCGCTCCGACGCCAGAGTCGATCGCCGTCCTTGAACGCCTGCGTTCGAAGGGTTCACCTATCGATATCCGCATATTCGACGGAACCGAACATGGCATCGTAACCTACAAACAGGAGGAATCGGGCAAGCGTACGCCGACCGGCTACGCGAAGACATACATCGACGAAGCGCTCGCGTGGCTCAAACAGAAGAACGACATCGCGCCTTGATTGCTGCCGGCGGAGGATCCGCAGCGACCAAGCGGCCGCACGCTAAAGGCCAACAACGCCTGAGCGTCCGCCGCCCTTGAGATACTTGTCGAGGAACGACACGTAGGCCTCCGACGCCTTGATGCGATTCGCGCGCTTGCGGAAGCCATGTCCTTCGTCGGGGAAGACGACGTATTCGACCGGCACACCATTCTTCTTGACGGCCGCGACGAGCTCGTCGCTTTCGACCTGCAATACGCGGGGGTCGTTGGCGCCTTGAACGACCAGAAGCGGCCGCTGGATGCGCTCGGCGTGGAACAGAGGCGAGATCTTTCGATGGCGCGCCTCGTCGGTGGCGGGGTCGCCCATCTCGTCGTACAGCGCCTTCTTGAACGCCTCCCACCACGGCGGGATGCTCTTGAGGGTCCGCACCCAGTTCGTCACACCGAAGATGTCGATCCCCACCGCGAACACCTCGGGTTCGAACGCGAGCGCCGCCGCCACCATGAAGCCGCCGTAGGAACCGCCGATGACCCCGATCCGGTCTGCGTCGACCCAATCAAGGGAGGCTAGATAGTCCTTGGCGTACACGATGTCCTTCAGATCGACATCGCCGTGTTTGCGGTCGTCGAGGTGAAAGAACGTCTTCCCGTAACCCGACGAACCGCGGTTGTTGGCGCCGAGAACAGCGTAGCCGTGGTTGACCATGTGTTGGATGAGGCCCGAATACCCCTGGCGCGTCTGACCACCGGGGCCTCCATGCACCAGGACCATGGCCGGGACCTTGTGTTCGGGCGAAGCCTGTTGGGGCTTGTAGAGGATTCCGGGAATCTCGAGCCCGTCGAAGCTCGGATATCGCACGACCGTCGCACTGACGAGATCGGACTCGTCGATGTCGGCGTTGAGCGCCCGCGTCAGCCGGGTGGCCTTGCCGGTATCTAACGGCGCGACATAGATATCGAACGGTGAAGTGTCGGAGGTGACCGCGAACGCGATCGTCTTTTCGTCGCGCGCGAAGCGGACCTGCGCCAGATCGCCGGGCGGAACGCCGGTCAGCGTCAGCGGCTGGTTGGTGGTCGTATCGACGATCGTGACTTTGGTCTGCGCATCGGCGTTGATCCCGCTGACGCGATACCGACCGCTGGGAGAATAGGACATGAACACGACGTCCCAATCGGCTTCGAGCAGCACCTCACGCTTCTTTGACCTGAGATCGTACGTCCAAGCTTGATTGTACTCACCATGCTCATTGGTGGCGTAGATCAGCTGCTTGCTGTCGGGGGTGAAGCCATAGACAGCGTACGCGATGTCGCCGTCGTGCGGCGTGATATGCTTCGGCTTTCGCCGCGGCCGGCGAAGATCGGCCAGATAAAGGTCCGAGTCGGCGCTGGTGTTGGGCTTTGTCAGGGCCAGCCACCGCCCATCCCCACTGATCGCAGCGACTTGGAAACCAGGATTGGTGTAGATCCGTTTGCGGCGGTACCCCTTCGTTCTGTACGCGTATACGTCGAACGACTTCTGATCACGCTCGTTGGTCATCAGCCAGAACGTCTTTCCGTCGTCGTGCCAGCCTACGAACGCGGCCTTTAACTTGTCGCCGGGCGTAAGATCCCGGGTCGAGCCATCGACTTCTCGGACGAGAACGTGGTTGAGCTCGTCGCCATTGTTGTCGGCCGTCACCAAGACGCGCTCGTCTTGGGGGAAGTAGCTGACGGCGATCATCGCGCGGTCGTCGGACGCGGTGAGCGGCGCCTCGTCGCTGCCATCGACCGCAAGGGCGTACACGTTAAAGACGCCCGTCTTGTCGTGATGGACGAGAATCTTCGCGCCGTCGGGCGAGAAGCCGAAGCCTGCGCTGCTCGCCATTCGATAGGTGGTCGTCTCAAAGAAGGTGGCCGCCGGATACTGCTGCTTCGGGCGCTCCGGTTTAGGCATCGAGGCCGGCCGAGAGGCCGGCGCCGAAGCGGGCGCAGAAGTCGGCGCCGGCGCGGGCTCGGTCGTTTTGCAACCGACGGCCAGCACGAGGATCATCAAGGTGAGAATGTGTGAAGTACTCATGGGCAGCTACGGGCCCGCAGCCTAGACGGTGACCGTCCACAAATAAACCCTAAACGCCTCCGGCCACGAACCCGGGTCGGGTCGTGGCGGAGCGTTCGTCCGAGCTCCCGCACCGCGGATTCGTTTGGAGGGACGAGCCGCCCGATCCGGACGTCGATCGGCCGGCGCTTTGGTGGCCTGGAACGCATCTATGGGCATCGGCAACGCAGCGTCTCGATCTTCTACCCGCTCGTGGTCTAGTTTGCTCCGGACGTGATCGACGATGACGATTTGAGGCAGGTCCGCGCGTTGTTCCTCGAACGAGGCTTGACGGCTGCTCGCCATCCGGACGACGGAGGGTCGTCGGCCCGATGGCAAGCCTTGCTTCTCGACGCGGTATACGGCCCGACGGCGGCCGCGGCGCTGGAGGCGGCCAACGAGGATACCGGCGAACGAGCGCTCGGTCGATTCATCGAATTGGTTGCGCGCCGTTGTCTCGAACGACCGGAAGAAATCGCCCTACAGATGGCGCTCACGCAGCCGGGCGCGGCGCGGATCATCGAGCCCGACGACGCCTTCCGTCAGCGGGTATTCGCGGTCGCTGGTCCGGGCTTCGACGCCCTCGCCCGGCGGCTTGAGGACGATTGGGGCACGGATCTGCCGCAAGGCATTCACCCCCGGCGACTCGCGTGGATCTCGTACTGCTGCGCTTTCGGGGTGGCCGCGGTTCAGCTCGCTGCGACCTCGATCGGCGCCGGCCTTCGTCACGATCTCGCCGACCTCGTCGACGAGATGCAGCGGGCCTTGAGCGCACCGACGACCATCATGCGCCAGCTGGCGGCGCTGAACGACGTCGCCCGGGCCATGGAGTCTCTGCGCACGGAGGAGGCGCTCATCGCGCAGTTGCCCACCCTTCTCGAGCGTTCGCTGGAGATGATCGATGCGCGGGTGGTGCCTCGTCATGAGGCCCGCTCGGTCCCGGGGCTGCGCCCCGTGCTCGAGTCGCGCCGCGCGCAGTGGATCGACCGCGATGGCCACTCGACCCTTGTGACCGCCATCGTCATCAAGGATGACGCGGTCGCGGTGTTGATGGGGCGCCCGGCGGACCCTTCGCGTCGCATGGACCGCCGCGATCTCGACCGCTTCGAGACCTTCGCCCGCATGGCCGGGCTCGCGCTGGAGAACGCGCGCTGGGTCGAGGTCATCCAAAGCGAGAAGATGACCGCTTTGAGCCGGCTGGTGGCGGGTGTGGCCCACGAGCTCAACACGCCGCTCGGCGCTTTGATGGCCAGCGCCGACGTCCAACGGCGCGCGCTGGCTAAGCTCCGCGAGGCCATCACCCTCGGCGACACCGCTCGCGTCGAGCGCGCTCTTTCCGCTCTGGAGCAGAGCCACGAAGCCAGTACACAAGCCGGTCAGCGGGTCGACGAGCGCGTGAGAGCGCTGAAGAACTTTGCCCGGCTCGACGAATCGGAACACCAGCGTGCCGACCTTCACGAAGGGATCGACAGCACTTTGCTGCTGCTGGCCCAACAGCTCGATGGCATCGATATCCTCCGCCGATTCGCCCTCGACGCACTCGTCGAATGCAACCCGAACCAGATCAATCAGGTGGTGATGAACCTCCTCCTCAACGCCAAGAGTGCGGGCGCAACGCAGGTCATCGTCGCCACTGACCGCGACGGAAGTAACGCCGTGATCACCGTGACCGACGACGGATCCGGCATTTCGCGAGAGGACTTGCCCCGAGTCTTCGAGCCCGGCTTTGCCCGTTGGACCGTCGATGTCGGCGCCGGTCTGGGCCTATCGACCTGCTTGCGCATCGTGTCAGGACACCGAGGACGGATCGACATCGACAGCACCCAAGGCCACGGAACCGCGGTGGCCGTCCGGATCCCGATAAGCGGCGCTCGTTCCCAAGGACCCGACTCGGTGTTGTGAGGAGGCGTTGGGCGAGCCACGTCCACAACGTCTTGGTAGACGTTACCTCCATCGGCCCCGCCCCCGCTGGAGGGTCCGGTGCTCTTGCCAATCCCCCACCGATAACCCACTCTGACGATACCTCGACCCCGTCGGGCCTCGGCCCACCCGGCGGCTGTTGCGGCGCCTCGGCGCCCCCTACGGGCTTCGTGAATCGATGTATCAATGCCAGCTGTGCGCGCAGACGATCGCCGCACGCACCCCGATGGTTAAGCTCACCGTCGAGCGCAGAGTCTATCAGCACCCTCAACGAGATCGCGCCCATCCCGTGATCGATCGGAGCCGGCCAACCGGCCGCCGCCAGCGGAAGCGGCGGGACGACCCCGGCGGAACCGGCCTGCAGATCGTAAGAACGCTCCACGTGTGTCCGGCCTACGCATCCGGGCACACACCCACGATCTGACCCCATCGGCGGGGCGGCGCACCAACGACGCCCCGCTCACCTTGTTCCGCGCTGGAGGCCAAAGACCGTTACGGGTTGTGACCGTCCCTTCACGCGAATCTCCCCGAGAGGGGTTAAAGGCGCCCTGCCGCGTTCGTCGAGCTGCGCGTAGACCGCCTCCGACATCAAGATTCGGCTGGGCAAGGTCTTCGTAAGCTCTTCGAGACGAGCAGCGGTGTTGACCGTGTCGCCGATGGCCGTGAACTCCTTGCGGTCGTGGCTGCCCACCGGTCCCTGAATGACCTCGCCGACGTGAAGACCGATGCCGTTCTCGAAGCTCTCGAGCCCCGCGTCGGCCCACTGCGCGTTCAGGTCAGCAAGACCGGCGCGCATCCCGTGGGCCGCGCGCAACGCACGTCGACATGGGTGATCGACGGCGACGAGCCCGCCGAAGACCGCCATGACCGCGTCGCCGATGAACTTATCGACAACCCCGCCCTCGGCCTGGATGGCGGCCACCATTCGTTCCAGATACGCGTTCAATCGCTGTACAACGACGGCGGGGTCCCGCCCTTCCGCGAAGCTCGAAAAGCCCCGGAGGTCGGAGAACAAGATAACAACCTCGACTCGGTCCCCACTGACCTCGGCCGCTCGACGAAGGATTCGATCGCTGACTACGCCGGTCACGTACTGGCCGAACAGGCGCTGCAGGCGGGACTTGTCGCGCTCCTCGAACAGCGTCCGCAGAACGAGCCGCTTGCCAAGATGCCCAATCGTGCCCACCGCAAGGCCAGTGCAGATGAAGACCAGCGCTTTGAACCCCGCCACGACGGTGCTGTTCAGGTCTTGATACAGCAGAACATTGGTGGTCTGAACGTTGCCGAGGCCCGGTTGGGCCATCAGGTAGCAGCAGAAGTATCCGACCGCGGCGGCGAACCCGGATGCGACGGACACTCGGAAGCTGAACGTGAATCCGGTGATCACGACGAAGAACAGGTAGCAATAAGAAACGGGACCGGTGATGAATGCCGCTGCGCCATCGACATAGAGCCACTCGGCAGCGATGAAATACGCGCTCGGCAAGATGGCCAGCGGCAACATGAAAACGTAGCGCTGTTGGCCTTGCACCCGGTGGGCGCGACCGGCGCGCCACAACACCAGCGCGTAAGCCGCGCAAATCAGCGAAAAGAGTGCGCCCAGCCGCCAGATCTGATCGCCGCTGAGGAGAGCGATGACGCCCGCGATGCTTCCCGATAGGGCGGTGAGCCCGAACGTGTGCTGCGCGCCCTTTTCGACCGCCCGGTTGACCTCTTCTCGAAGGGCGCCGCGAATGGGAGTGTCGTCGAGGGGCAAAGGCAGCAACCGGGACATGAGTGGCGTTTAGCGGGTCGGTAGTGGTCTCCTCAACGGGTGGGGGCTCAAGAACCCCATTCAACAACCATACCAATATCTTAGCCATGACCAACCAACGCTCTCGGCCACCGTTGATCTACGCGCGGGACACATCCGTGAGCATCTGCGGGCGTCGAGCCCGCAAAGACGCGGCCCCGGAAGAGCCGAATCTAATCCCGCAGGTCATTGTGACCGTTCAGGTCAGGATGACCGTGTTGAGTTGACCGACGAGGCCCGATTTCGTGGCCCGCACCGTTTATCGCGCCGTGGCCCGGGACCTGCACTGAGTCGCTGCGAGGTGCTCCGATGAAAACACGCCTATGTCCATTCCCACTTGCGGGACCGGCGACGGTCGCTTTGATGATCCTAGTCGCGCCCCAGGTCGCAGAGGCGACATGTAGCCATGAAGCCCGCATCTACACGCCAAACTGGATCCGGTCGCCGACCAAGAGCTCGGTCTGCCTAGACAGCGGTCCAGTTCGTCTCGATGGCGACAAGAGCAAGCTGGACGGCGTCCTAGATTTCGGAAACGGCGTCGTCAAGCGCTTCTCGATCGTAGACAGCACGTCGAACCGAATCACCGTCGACGACGTTTTGAACGATTATGCGCAGGGTTCGGCCGGCCACGACCAGGTCGCGGCCTACTACCACGTGAAGTGGATGTACGAACGGATCGCCGTGACCGGCTACGGGCCGACTCATCTGCCGGAGCGATTGACGGTCGACGTTCGTGGCGACCACAAGAACGCCTACTTCAAAGCGGAAGAATGGCTGGTCAGTCTTGGCTACCACGATAACCAGCAGGACGGTCAGCGCTATTGGTATGCTGCCGATGGCGAGGTCGTCATCCATGAGGTCAGCCACGCCATCGTTCACGCGGTGCAGCCGAACATCATGACCATACAGGGTGCGATGATCCACGAGTCGTACGCCGACTACTTCGCGCGCACCTACGGCGACGACGACTGCCTCGGGGAGTACGCGTCGTGGATGCACAACGAATTCCAGCCTGCATCCAACTCCGACCGGTGGACCTGTTCGCGCCACCTGACCGGTGTTCACCACAGCACCGGCGTCGACTCGGACGACGATTCAGATGACGACTCCGACGACTGCGAAGACTGCAGCAGCGGTAGCGCCCAGGACTACCAAGGTCCGACCGCCGACGTGGGACTTCGCATCCACGCCAAAGGCAAGCACAAAGGAGAGCTCAAGACCCACGCGAATAGTCTGATTACGAGCTATCCAGCCTGGAAACTCCATGAGAACTTCGGATCGGACATCACGGACCGTATCCTGCTCGAATCGATGCTGCACTTGACCGTCGATGCGCCGGACTCCACGTCGACCGACGAGCCGGAGCGGCCGCGATTCGTCGACTGGGTCACTGCGATCGAAGACGCCGACTACATCCTGTTCGCGGGCTCGCATCTATCGGTCTTTCACGAAAGCGCGTCCGTCTCGAAGCTTTGCAGCGACTACGGCTATGTTGATCCCCGGCTGGAAGACATCGGCACGAGGGTCAATCGCGAGATGCCTTGGATGACCTGGGCCAACTATCTGGCCAGCGACAACGGTACCACCTGGCTGTGTTCGGACGACGGCTTGTTCTGGCACGCGTTCTTGAATTCGTACCCCGGCTCGGCGTGGCGCGCCGCGCTCGGCGAGATTCCTTTGCCGCAAGACGACAACAACTATGACTACGAGGCTTGGTCCGCTGACAGTGGTCTCAATGCCCTGCACCACCCCGGCGAAGCCTGGGAAGCATGGCTCGGCTCGGATTCTGGCCAAGCGTGGCTCGCGGCCAACGTCGAACCGGCGTGGCGTGCATTCGTCGAGCAGTTCTGGCGAGCCTTTATGCAGAGCGACGCGTGGCGGGCCTTCATCGACACGCAGTGGAGAGCGTACGTCGACGGCTCGGAGATGCCGACGGGCATCACCGGGTGGCTGGACCTCATTGCCTCTCTGTTCTCGAACGACAGCGATGGCTCGGATGAAGGTGCGTACCGCACTCAGTGGGCGGCCTTCCTCGAGGACGCCATCCGGCAGCTCTTCACCGATGAGACGGCGTGGCGGGCGTTCATGACCGACGACGCATGGCGGGCGATGCTCGAAGACGCATGGCGCGCCTTCTCGGAGGATGCCTTGGCCCGTGAAGGCCCTGAGTGGCGGGCGTGGCGGGCTTTTGCCAAGACCCGGGACGCATGGCGCGCATTCGCGACCATGGAACAGTGGCGGGCCTATCTCGTCGACGGTTGGCGAGCCTACCTCGAGACCGACGGCGACACGGCGTGGCGGGCGTGGATGGACGCGCCCACCTGGCGCGCGTTTACCGACGACGCGTGGCGCGCATACAGCGACTCTAGCGCCTGGTGGGTCTACGGAAACGAGACGGCCTGGCGGGCGCATATGGAAGACTCTTGGCGAGCCTGGCGCGCCCTGAACGAGCCCAACAACCTCTGGCGGGCCTTCACCACCGACATAGGCTGGCGGGCATTCACCGAGGATGCCTCGACGCATCCGTGGCGGGCGTGGCGCGCATGGCGGGCATGGCGGGCATGGCGCGCGTGGCGAGCTTGGCGGGCGTGGCGCGCCTTCGCGACCGACGAAGAAGCGGCGACGGCGTGGGCTCAGCACTCAGCAGGCACCAACGCATGGCGCGCGTTCCTCGACGCTAACCCCGAGTGGCGCGCGTTCACCGAGAACGACGTCGAGGTCTACGAAGCGTGGCGGGCCTGGCGAGCCTTCGACAGCGACGAAGCGTGGCGAGCGTGGCGCGCATACAGCGAAGGCGAGACGAGCTGGGCGAGCTTCACGGCCGGCGCGCCGTCATGGAACAGCTTCCTGGGGACCGACGCCTCCTGGCGAGCCTGGCGAGCCTGGCGAGCCTATCAAAGCATCGGCTGGCGAGCCTGGCGAGCCTGGCGAGCCTGGCGAGCCCACCATGCGCCCGAGGACCAAGGGGCACCACCGGTGTCGTCTTGCGCCGGCATCAGCAGCCTGTGCGGCGACGGCTTTGTCACCGGGACCGAGACCTGCGACGACGGAAATGCGAGCGGCGGCGACGGCTGCTCATCGGAGTGCCAGGTCGAAAGCGGCTACGGCTGCTATGACACGCCGAGCTTGTGCATCGCGGATGCTGTAGCAGAGACGATCGCGTCGGACGACTTTGCCTCCGGCAGCTTCAGCGCCGGGACCGGTTGGCAGACGGCCTGGGTGAAGACCGGCTACGCCGACACGCGTACCGACTACAGCCCGCACAGCCCATCGCACCATGCTCGTATTCGATCGTCGGGCCGGATCGAGCGACGGGTTGACGTCAGTGGCGTTTACGGCGCGCGGCTCCAGTTCTGGGCCAAGCTGCGGAGCTTCGAAGCCAGCGACACGATCGAGCTGCACGTCAGCTCGGATGGGGTGAAGTTCACAACCCTCCGAACTTTTGGGGCCGATCTCAGCGACAACGCGTACCACTTCTACGACGTGGACTTGTCCGGGCTCGAGAAGACCTCCAGTTTCGTCATTGCCTTCAAAGGCCTGATGAGCTCCACCGCCGACTACTTCTACCTCGACGATGTCAACGTCGTGGGCGTGCGCGGGCCTGAGTGCACCACCGACGCACACTGCAACGACCATCGCTACTGCAACGGCGTCGAAGTGTGCGTCGCGAACAAATGCCAGACCGGTGAAGCGATACCGTGCGCCGACGGCGAGGTGTGCGACGAGGTCGAAGACCAATGCGTCGAAGCCCCGCAAACCATCGCCTCGGACAGCTTTGCCTCCGGCAACCTGAGCGGCGGTGCCGGCTGGAAGGCCCCCTGGGCCGACACCGGCGACGTGTACATGCGGACCGACTACAGCCCGCATAGCCCGTCTCACCATGCGCGCTTGCGCAAGACAGGCCGAGTGGAGCGACGCGTCAATCTGACCGGCGCCCGGGACGTCAGACTGCAATTCTGGGCGAAGGCTCGAAGCTTCGAGGCCAACGATGAGGTGCACGTGCAGGTCAGCGCTGATGGCGTGGACTTCACCACCATCTACACCTTTAACAGCGAGACGAGTGATGACACGTATCGCCACTACGACCTGGATCTGTCTGGGTTCGCCCGGAGTTCGGACTTCGTCGTCGCTTTCGTGGGGGCGATGAGCGCCACGACCGACTACTTCTACCTCGACGACGTCGAGGTGATGGGCATCCTCGGTTCCGAGTGCGTCACGGATGATCACTGCGACGATGGGCTGTTCTGTAACGGCGCAGAGATCTGCGTGGACAACGCCTGCCAGGCCGGCGAGGTCGTGGACTGCTCTTCCGAGGGCGTCTGCGATGAGACCATCAACCAGTGCGTCGCGCTGGCCTCGGCCCTTGCTTCCGAGGACTTCTCTTCCGGCGACGTCGCCGGGGGAATGGGATGGCTGGGCCCCTGGGCGATGTCTGGCTACGCTCAGGTGAGCAGCAGCGACGAGCCCTACAGCCCGTCGCATCACATGTGGCTCCATTCAAACGGTCGCATTGAGCGACGGGTCGACCTGACCGGCGAAGACAACGTCCGGCTCAAGTTCTGGGCGAAGGTCAGCAGCTTCGAGTTGTTCGATACGGCGAAGCTGGCGGTCAGCTCGGACGGGGTGAACTTCACTACGCTCCACCTGTTCACCATCTTCCAGAGCAACAACAAGTATCAGTTCTACAATCTGGATTTGTCCGGTTTCGACAAGACCTCGAGTTTCGTCATCGCCTTCGAAGGCAACATGAGCTCGAGCTCTGACCACTTGTACGTCGACGACATCGAGGTCGTCGCCGAGTAGCCACCGTCGGCTCCGCGGCACACCTGTAATCGCGAGAGTGTCGAAAAGTCCAGTCCCCTCCTCGCCAGCGACGGCTCTCCCACCCCGCCGCTCACGTCGCTCGGGCGCGACAAGGCTCAGTACAACGTCCCCTCGACGATGACGCCAACGTCGTCACCCGCTAGAAGCGGCGCCGTTCGAGACGCTGGCCAATGGTGGAACTCCGAGTCACGGCGTCGGTTCGGCCCGAACGAGTACAGTACGATGCGGATCTCGATCCCGAATCGCTGCACGAGAATCCAGTATGGCTGATTCCATGGATCAAGGTAGAACTCCCGCTGGGAAGCCCGACCAACCTGCGGCGCATCCGGCCGATCTCGCTTGAAGCGAAGATAGCCACTTCGAACCGCCGAGAACAGTCGCTTGTGGATTCGGCCCTTGGAGAACACCTTAGAGCGGACGGCACCCGCCTGAACTTGCCGGGCCCATGATTCGAGACGAGCCCGACTTACCGCTACACCTGCGGGATCCGTGCCGTGCGCGAATTGCACCAATGGCACCAGGAGCACGCCGGCGATCACCGCCCCCGAGGGTGCGACCATGGGCCGGATCACGCCGCGGGGCGCGTCGCCGACGCGCGTCCGCATCGCGACGTCGCCGAGAAACGCGAGGCCCAAGATGGCCTCGGCCAGCTCCCCCGTGAACTTGAACGGGTAGCAGAGTTCAAGCGCACCTACGGTGACGAACGTGGGCACCAGTGTGACGTCCGGTGCGACGGACCTCAGCGGACGCCAAGCCCTTGCCACGAGCGGCAACGTGACTCCATACCCGAGGGCCACGGCAGCAACCATCCAGCGGGTGTCCAAATAGGCCTTGAAGAGATTGTGCAGGTTGGCTTCCTGCTGGAAGTTGTTTTCAAGAAACACATCGGGCGGCCGGTAACCGAAGAGGCGATGCCCCCAGGATATCTCTTCACCGGCCACAAAGACGCAAAACAACCCTACGGCCAGGAGAACCGACCGACCGACCGCCGGCAGGTGCCGGGCCGGTACGTTCGCGATCGCCCGGGCGCCAGCGGCGGCGGAGGCGACAAAGGTCGCCCACTCGACCCAAGCGTCTTCTCGGCACCAGTGACGGAAGAGTCTTGGGTATGCAGTCGCGAGCGCAAGCCCGACGACGGCGAAGGCCAGCGATCCCGCGCCACAGGCGAGCCGGTAGCGCCCGTCGACGTTGAATTCATGCGGGACGGATCGCATTTGATCGTCTACTTCGGAACGAAAC
>JANQQN010000025.1 GCA_028289325.1 Myxococcota bacterium
GCCACTACGAAACGACGTCGGCGAATGCCGACGCCTTTTGCCGACGACCCGCTGGCCGACGACCGAGGGCTAGCCAAGCGTAAGCTCCGGCAGCTCTGCCGTCAGGTCGAACGAGCGGTGAGTACCGCTTTGGGGGACGACGTCGCCGACGATATTCTGCTGGGTCTCGCGGTGACCACGGTTCTGCCGTGGCCCAATGCGAGCCGGTTGCTTGTC
This sequence comes from Myxococcota bacterium, assembly GCA_028289325.1. Lineage (GTDB taxonomy): Bacteria > Myxococcota > Kuafuiibacteriia > Kuafuiibacteriales > Kuafuiibacteriaceae > JANQQN01. Next base: position 217 of record JANQQN010000025.1, read on the forward strand.
GTCGTGGAACCGACGTCGCCCGACGAGCCCATCGATCGCGATGCGGTCCTCGACCGCCTGCGGGGGGTCAAGAGCGAGCTGCGGGAGGTCGTCGCAGGTGCGATTCATCGAAAGCGCACGCCCGAGTTGTGCTTCGAGGTCTTTCGTCCCGACGGGATGAGCGACGGCTCGGTCGGCGATCTCGATCCGGATGCCGACCGGTAGCTCGTGTTCGCCGCGCTCGATGTTTCGTCGAAGCAAAGAGATGGCGACGGCCGGAGGCATTAGGCGACGACGGAGTACCTTCATACCCCGCGCGAAGCGTCGCGGCGGCAGTGATGGTCTTGAATAGACTCTGATGGTCCATGCTATTGCTGCTGTCGCGATGCCACCGCCTAACGACTTCGATAACGAAGAGCTCCTGCTCCGTCTCACCCGAGGTCTACGGCGAACTGCGGAGCGCACGACGCCGGATTTCCTCCGCAAGATGCCTGACCCGTATTTTCGAGATACCGATGAAGCGACGCTGCTCGTCCACCTGAGCGCGGTGGTGGCGGCGAGGGCGGCGGGCATGGCCCCGAGAATGATCCTCAAAGATCCCAAGCAGCAGACGTGGACGTTCGTTCAAGAGCAGTCGTACCGTGGCTTGTTATCGGATCTGGTCGAACAGCTTCCCCGCGATCAGGTGCTGTCCTCAGCTAAGGTTCATACCGCGACCGACGGCGGCCTCGCTATCGACGTGTTCCGATTCGGAGAGGCGCCCAGGCTCGATCCCGACCGTCCCGAGCAGGCGGCGAAGCTCGGCGCCATCGTCGCCTACGCCCGGGGCTTGGGCGATACGCCCGCGGTCGAAGAGCTGCCAGCGTACGTCGCGCAGTGCAGCGCCGACTTCGTCATGGCGGCTTCACCGCTGCGGGTCTACGAGACCTGGTGCTTGGCGCGGACGGTGGAGAAGACCGACGAGGTCGCGTGTGCGGTTGCGCCCCAGAGCGACCCCCAGCTCGCTCGCATCAGCGTCGTTGCCGGTAACGCCGATACGCGGACGCTATTCGAACGATATGTCCGACACTTCGGCCGGCTGGGGCTGGACATCACGCGCGCGTATCTCGACGTGATTCGATCCGACGGCCGACACGCGGTCTCGCTCTTATCGTTCGTGGTCCGCGACCCCGATCGGGCTCTGGATCTCGACGGGGCGCCGTGGGCGGCGCTTCGTCTCGCGCTCAAGCGGCTACGGTGGGTGGACGACCAGGTGATCGAGCGCCTCGATGCGCAGCCGGGTCTGGGGCTGCTGCGGGCCGAGAGCTTGGTCGCGCTGACCCGGCTCGTTCACCCCCTGCTGGCGCGCGACAATCCTTTTTCCTACACCCGAAACCGTCTCTTTCAGCATCTCGACCGAGGCCCGGAGCTGGCGGCGACGGTCGCCGATCTGCTGCTCGATCGTTTCTCGGAGGATGACCCGCCCTCTCGCGAGCGGCTGCTCGAGCGGGAACGCGCGATCGTTTCTCGGATCGACGCGGAGGTCGACGACCAAACTGCGCGTCGATACTGGACGACGCTCCTGCGCGCCATCGCCTCGGTGAAACAGACCAACATCAACCTCGAGGACCGATACGGCCTCGCGCTGATGATCGATCCTGGGCTGTTCGCCCATCGCGACCGCGAAGCCGAACCCCACGGGATCATCTTCGTGCATGCGAGTCGGGTCGATGGCTTTCACGTCCGTTTCGAGGAGCTCGCGCGAGGCAGCGTGCGTGCGGTGCACCCCCGGGGCGCTGAACAGTACGTCATCGCTTCCGAGCGGCTGTTCGAGGAGGTGTACGACCGAGCGTTCGCGCAGCAACTCAAAAACAAGGACATCCCGGAGGGCGGGGCGGCGGCGATCGTGCTCGTGGAGCCCGAAGCGACGGTCGAGGAGGGCGTCAAACCATTCATGGACGGAATCCTCGACTTGATGATCCCTGGCGACGGGCGCCGGTCCGAGCGCATCTATCTCAGCCCCGACGAGAATATCTCGGCGTCCTTGGTCGACTGGGTCGTCGAACGGGTGCAGGACCGCGGCTACCCTCAGCCCGCCGCGTTCATGGGAGCGAAGTCCGGTTCGGCGCTGGATCGGCGGGTGTTCGAGGTGACCAGCGAGGGTCTGACCGTCTTTGTCGAGGAAGCGCTCAAGGCGGTGGGCATCGACCCCCGACGGACGGGGTTCACGGTGAAGCTCATCGGGGGTCCCAACGGGGACCTCGCCAGCCACCTGATCCGCATTCTCCATCGAGAGTTCGGCGCCCTTGCCCGCATCGTCGGTATCGCGGACGGCTCGGGGGCGGCATGGGATCCGGCGGGCCTGGATCACCGGGAGCTGCTGCGGCTGGTGGATCGAGATTCGTCGATCGCTCGATTCGATCGCAGTCTGGTCGGTCCCCACGGCGCGGTGGCGGCCATCGAGGAGCCCGACGGCCTGCGCCGCCGAAACCGGCTCCATTTCGACGTCCAGGCCGATGCGTTCGTCGCCGTCGGAGGCCGGGCCCAGACCATCAACGGCGAGAACTGGCGTGAGTTCTTGAAAGATGAGCGGCCGACGAGTCGAGTGGTCGTCGAAGGCATCGACAACTTCATTACCCCGGAGGCTCGGCGACACCTATCCGCGGCCGGGGTTCTCATCATCCAGGACAGCTCCGCGAACAAGTGTGGGGTCGTATGCTCCAGCTACGAGGTTGCGGCGAGTCTGCTTTTGTCGACGGAGGCGCTGAGCGAGCGCCGGGAACGCTTCGACCGCGAAGTGCTCGAAAAGCTACAGGCGCTGGCCCGAAGCGAAGCGGTGCGAGTGCTGGCCGACTGCGCGGAGGACCCAACGGCGTCGGTGCCCGACCGCGCGGATGCCGTCAGCCGGGCCATCTTGCGGGCGACCCACGCGTTGGCCGCCCGGCTGCCGGCGTTGACCGCGTCCACCCGAGCCGCGTTGGCCTCGGTCGTCGCCCAGCATCTGCCGACCTACCTGCTCGAGGCGGCGGGACCCGGCCTCGAACGGCTCCCGGCGGCCTACCGAGACCGGATTGTCGCCGCCCGCCTCGCGGCTCGAATCGTGTATCGAGAGGGCACCGACTTCGTCGATCGCGTCCCGCCGGAGCGCCTGGCTCAGCGGTGCCTCGACTACTTCCGGATGGAGGAAGAGGCCGAGGCGCTGGCGGCGGAGGTTGTTCAGTCGGCGCTTCCGGGAGCGGCGCGCATCGCGGATCTTCTCCGCGCTGGCGGGGCCAGGAGCGCGCTCCTGATGACCGAGCCCAGCGATGGCGAAGATGACTGATCCGTGGAGACGGCCCGAAGACGTGATTTGGCTCCCGGTCGGCCTTCGGTCGAGCGTGCCGCTATGAGCCTGCACGCGCCGTTAATGCGGTTAGTGGTCGCCGCCCTCTTGTAACGTCCACGAGCCTGGGGCCGTTTTCAGTTTCAGAGCGGTCATGAACGACATCATCACGGCGATGCCCACCGGCCCCACTCCCGACGTCAACCTCAATCTCAACGTTCGTGGGATGAAGCCGTCGGCCACGGTTGCGATCAACGAGCTGTCGAACCAGCTGCTCGACGCCGGCGAGCAGGTATTCAAGCTCGGCCTCGGCCAATCGCCGTTTCCGGTGCCCGCTTCGGTGGTCACCGAGCTGCAGGTCAACGCCTTTCAGAAGGACTACCTGCAGACGGTGGGGCTCCGGGAGCTGAGAGAAGCGGTCGCCGCGTATCACCACCGCCGCCAAAGCATGCCCGCGCGGGCCGATGATGTCCTGATCGGGCCGGGATCCAAAGAGCTGATGTTCCTGCTCCAGCTCGTGTACTACGGCGAGTTGGTGGTGCCGACGCCGGCGTGGGTGTCCTATGCGCCCCAAGCCGCGATCATCGGGCGCAAGGTATCTTTCCTTCATACCGATAAGAATCAGAACTATCGATTGAGCGCGGAGCTGCTCGAGAAGACGTGTATCTCAGACCCCGACCGTCCCCGGATCTTGGTCATGAACTACCCGAGCAACCCTCATGGCGGCTCGTACACCAACGAGGATCTCGCGGCGCTGGCCGAGGTCGCCAAGAAGTACAAGGTGGTCGTCCTCTCCGACGAGATCTATGGAGAGCTGCACCACGACGGTCGATACGTTTCGATCGCGCAGTTCTATCCGGAAGGGACGATCGTCAGCTCGGGCCTCAGCAAGTGGTGTGGCGCCGGTGGCTGGCGACTGGGAACGTTCACCTTCCCCGCGCATATGGCCTGGCTGCGGCGGGCGATGGCCGTGGCGGCCAGCGAAACGTTCACGTCGACGAGCGCGCCCATCCAGTACGCCGCCGTCCGCGCGTTTCAAAGCAGCCTGGACATCGAGAACTACCTGTTCCACTCGCGCCGGATTCTGAGTGCGCTCGGGCGGTGGTCGGCCGAGCGCCTCAATGAAGCGGGACTGTCGACGTGTCTGCCCGACGGTGGCTTCTACCTGTTTCCATGTTTCGACGCCAAACGGTCAGCGCTGGCCGAGCGCGGGGTTCAGGGGAGCGCCGCGATCTGTCAACGGCTGCTCGAAGACACCGGGGTAGCCATCCTCCCCGGAAGCGACTTCGGCCGCAGCGACGACGAGCTGTCGGCGCGCCTGGCCTACGTCAACTTCGATGGCGCGCGCGCGATCACCGCGAGCGAGGCGATCTCCAAAGAGCGGACCCTCGACGAGGCCTTCCTGCGCGCGTGGTGCCCGGAAACCGTGGAGGCCATCGAGCACATCTGCGACTGGGCAGACCGAGTCTGATCTGCGGGCCTCGACTGGCGTAGAACACCTACATTGAACCGGCGCCTGGCCGCCAATCGTGGTTTGCGCGCCAAACTGTCCCTTGGCCGTGATGACCATTGGTACATGATGGCGTGGTGAACGAGCGAGGAACGACGCCGCCCTGGCACGAGGCCCACCGGGCCGCCTGCGAGGCGGGGGAGCGGCACTATCGAGACCCGGAGACCGGGTACCGCGTTTTTACCGAGCTCGGACTTCGACAGCGCGGCGACTGCTGCGGCTGCGGATGTCGTCACTGCCCATGGGGGCATGAGGCGGTGCCCACCGACCTGCGTGCGGTTCGCATCGTGCGTCCGGCGTGGCTGCAGGGCGCGCCACCGACCACCGGTCAGGTGAACGTCGTGTTTTGGAGCGGCGGCAAGGACTCGTTCCTCGCCGCTCGGGCCACGCTCAAGGCCGACCCGGACCGGCCGATCGTCTTGCTCACGACGTTCGGCCAGAAGACTCGAATAGTCGCCCACCAAGAGCTGTCAATTCAGCGGATCATCGAGCAGGCGCGAGCGCTCGACCTCCCGTTGCTCGGGGTCCCGCTGTATCCGCAGAGCGACTATACGTACGCGGTCGCCGAGGGGCTGCGCTACATGGCTAGCCAGGTCGCCGTGGCGTCGCTGGTGTTTGGTGATCTGCATCTCGAGCACATCCGGGCGTGGCGAGAAGACCAGCTGGCCCCGATCGCCGACGAGCTCGGTGCCGAGCTGCGCTTTCCGCTGTGGCAGGTGGACTATGCGGAGTTGACCGCCGAGCTCGATGCCAGTGGCGTCGAGGCGCGGGTCTGTGCGAGCCCCGATTTTTCTCGCATCGCCCCCGTGGGCCACGGCGATCGATTCGATCGGGATCTCATGGATCGTCTCCCGGCTGGCGTCGATCCATTCGGCGAGTGCGGAGAGTTCCATACGGAGGTCCTCAGTGAGAGCTTGACCCCGGCTCGCCTCGGCGAGCGGCGTTGAAATCTAGCCTGCGCCGTCGCCGACGGCCGCGCCCGGTCCGACTGCGCCGAAGGCGAACGGGGGCCACGACGGGAGACCGGCCTCGGTTGTGGCGCCCAAGGGATTGCGGTACCTCGAATATCGGTGGAGGGAGGACGGCGGCTGCGGAGCGCTGGGGCGCTGATCGCGTTGACCGCGTGGAGCTTCACCTCTGCGCCCGCCATGGCGGACGCGCCGTTCGCGCCAAAGACATCGGCTTTGGTCGACGACCCGGGCTGGCCCGCGGGTGCGATCCAAGACCAACTCGACCGCGACAAGACGCTGGTCCCCTTCGGTAAAGGGGCGATCTTCATTCCCGCGATGACCAATCCGCTCGACGAGCCGCCGATCTCGGTCTACTCAGCGGAGACCAAGGTGGCCGAAGCGACCACCGGCAAGCGCATCGTCCTCGCGCCCGGCACCTACGAGGTCCGGCTGGGCTCAGGAGCGGTCGAGCAGCGGCAAAGCTACCAGGCTACGGTTCGCGAGCAGTTCACCACGATCATCCCTGCCAGCTGGGCAGGACTGTCGATTCACGTCGTCGACGAGCAGTTCGGCAACCTTCGCTCGTCGTACGAGATCATCCGGGTGCGCGACCGCGAGTATGTCGGCGTCGGGTTCGGTACCGACGAACAGGCCGGCGAGCCGGTCACGACCTGGATCCTCGAGCCGGGGCTCTACAAGATCGTCCGCGTCGGCGACAATTACCGGGCCCGGCGAGACTTCGCGACCGTGCGGCTGGTCGAACGGCAGCACACCCACTTCCTGCTCGTCCTCGACCCGGAGACAGGAGAGTTTCAGGGCGGGGGAGAGGTGCCAGAAGAGGACCTCTTTCGGCCCCAAAAAGGTTTCTTCGGGAGCTTGATCCTCGGCGGTGACGTGTCGTTCACGACGAGGACCAATGCGCCCGTGGCCGGGCAGGACGGCCTCAGCTTTCAGCTGCGAGGCTTTGTCGATAACCGCATGAGCATCGAGGTCCTCGGCAACCCGCTCGTTCTGCAGCTGCAGGTCGAGCAGGTGTGGGCGAAGGTCGCCGACCAGCCATTTCAGAAGATTAACGACCGCGTAGACCTCGACGCGTTGTACATCTACCGCTGGAAGAAGTGGATCGGCCCTTACGTTCGGCTCGGGGCGGAGACCAATCTCTTTCCCACGATTCAGTTCTTCGACGACCCCGTGTTCGTCGGCGAGCTACGGGTGGGAGAAGAGATCGTGCGTAACCTCAGCTTAACGGAGCGCGATTCGTTCCGCATTTCGCCGTCGGCGGGCCTGTTGAGCCTAAAGGAGGGGGGCGGCATCAATGTGCGTCTGTTTCGCGCGGTGTTCGCGGAGGTCAACGTGCGGACCGGCCTGGGAGGCCGGCATCGCCTCACCAACGACCTGTTCGTCGAGGAAGGGCGCCGCACGGTCCGACTGCCCTCGGGCACCCGTGAGGTGCTGGTGTTTCGGGAGGTCGCGAGCGATAACCAATTCGGTATCGAAACCACCGTCCTCGCCGTCGCGCGAATCACGCGGTGGGTGGTCCTGAATCTGGAGCTCGACACCCTGCTGCCGTTCACGACCTTCGATGAGACGTTGCTCGACCTGGAGGCCTCCCTCGCCCTCAAGCTGACCAGATTTCTCAGCGTCCGGTGGGTTACGCGGTACATTCGAGACCGTGCCATTCAAAAGACCGGTGACCGATTCGAGAACGACATCCTCCTTCGGTTCAGCATGGAGTTGCTGTGATGATTTCCTTGAGCGGAAACGTCACCGTCCAGCGAGTGCCCGCGCTGACGAAGACGCTCGCCGACGCGCTCGGTGACGACGGTCCCGTTACCCTCGACCTGTCCGCGGTGACGGCCATCGACAGCGCGGGGGTGGCGATGCTCTCGCTGTTCGTTCGCCGACTGCGGGCCGAGGGGCGGTCGCTGACCCTCGTCGGGACGCCGGAGCCCATCGAACAGACCCTGCGCCTGTTCCCCGATGTTAAAGACGAACCACCGCCGGGGGGACAGGCCGACGGTGTTCTTCTCGAGCGAATCGGAACCGGGGCGCAGCAAGCCGTTCTGCTGGGGATTCAGGTCCTCCAACTGTTCGCCGACGCGGCGTGGTTTCTGGTCGCCGACCTCTTCAAGCGAAAAGGCCTTCGCTGGGGCGTCGTGTTCTATGAGATGTCCGCGATGGGGGCGAAGGCGGTGGGGGTCGTCGGACTCATCGCCTTTTTGGTCGGCGCCACGATGGCCCTTCAAAGCGCGACCCAGCTTCGGCAGTTCGGGGCTAACATCTTCGTCGTCGATCTGATCGGGATCTCGATGACCCGGGAGCTCGGGCCTCTCATGGCCGCGATCGTGGTCGCCGGTCGCTCGGGCTCGTCGGTGGCGGCGGAGATCGGGACGATGGTGATCAGCGAGGAAATCGACGCCCTCAAGACCATGGGCCTGCACCCGACCCGTTTTCTGGTGGTGCCCAAGCTGCTGGCCATCAGCCTGACGCAACCGCTGCTCACCGTCCTGGCCGACGTCGCGGGAATCTTCGGGGGGTTCCTGGTCGCGGTGACGTATCTCGAGGTCGGGCCCGCGACGTTCCTCGAACGGCTTCAGACCGCCCTGTTCGCCAAAGATCTGCTCACGGGGTTGATCAAGAGCGTCATGTTCGCCCAGCTGATCGTCGTCGTGGGCGCGATCGCGGGCTTTCGCACCCGCGGTGGCGCGGACGCTGTAGGCCGCAGTACGACGACCGCCGTGGTCGCGGGTATCTTTGCGGTGATCGTCGCCGATGCGGTGGCCAGCTTGGTTTTTTACTTCGGAGAGTGATTCGCGTCATGCAGCATCCGGTGGAAGTCGAGCAGCTGGTGGCACGGTACGGGCCACGCACGATTCTGAAAGGCGTCGACATGAAGGTCGCGCCGGGGGAGGTGCGGGTCGTGCTCGGGGGCTCGGGAAGCGGCAAAAGCACTCTGTTGAAGCACGTGATCGGGCTTCTGAAGCCCGCAGAAGGGGTTGTTCGGCTCCTTGGCGTCAACCTCGGCGAGGCCGATGAGCCGGAGCGGAACGCGGTCCTGAGCCGCATCGGCATGCTGTTTCAAGGCGGCGCTCTGCTCAACTCGCTCACCGTCGCCGACAACGTGGCCCTGCCGCTGCGCGCGAACAGCGACCTGCCGCCGTCGGTGGTGCGGGAAGTGGTTCGTATGAAGCTGGAGCTGGTCGATCTGGCCCACGCCATCGACCTGTTTCCGCCCGAGCTGTCCGGGGGGATGAAGAAGCGAGCGGCGCTCGCGCGAGCGATGGCCTTCGACCCTGACGTGCTGTTCTGCGACGAGCCCTCGGCGGGCCTGGATCCCATCACCGCCGCCGACCTCGACCAGCTCCTGCTCGGCTTGCGAGATCGCTTCGGGATGGCGATGGTGGTGGTGACCCACGAGCTCGCGTCGGTCGAAACGATCGCGGATCGGGTGACGATGTTGGACCAAGGGAAGGTTCTCGTCGACGGTACCCTCGACGAGGCCCGCCACATCGACCATCCTTGGGTTCGGTCGTTCTTCGAGCGGGTCGGTAAATCGGCCGATGCGACACGCCGCTCGGTCTACGATGCTTTGCTGGACGGAGCGCGCTCGTGAACCTCACCCGATCCGAGAAGATTCGCCTCGGTGCGTTCGTGCTCGTCGGCAGCCTCCTTTTCGTGGGCAGCCTCCTCGTGCTCGCGGGTCTCAAGGTCTGGGAGCGCCGCGATACATACTGGGTGTCGTTCGACGAGAGCATCAGCGGGCTCGAGCCGTCAGCGCAGGTGAAGTATCGCGGGTTGCGGGTAGGTCGGGTGGAGGCGCTGCGGATCGACCCGGACAACGCGGCTTCGATCCAGGCCGAACTGTCGCTGCAGGCGGGTACCCCTCTGTACGAAGGCACCCAAGCGGTGCTCGAGATGTCCGGCATTACCGGGCTGAAGATCATCAATCTGACCCCCGGCGACCCGCGGGGCCAACTGATCGAGCCCGGCAGCCGGCTGCCGGCCGGCATGTCCTTGGTGGGCCGCATCGGCGACCGGGCCGACGCCATCTCGGAGCGGCTGGAGCGCGTCGTGCGCAACCTCGAGCGGTGGACGGGACCAGAGAACGCGTCGAGGGTCGAGCGCCTGCTCGACGGAACCAACCGCGTCGTGGTCGATCTGGACCGCTTCCTGGTCGAGACCAAAGACCCGATCGTGGCCGCACTGACGGAGTTCGAAAAGTCGGGGGCGGCGTTTCGGGCGCTGTCGGGAGAGACCGCGGCCAGTATCAAGGCGCTGCGGGGCGAGGTCGCGCTGACCTTGCAGTCTGTCCGCGGAACCTTGGCCCAGACGGAGCGGGTCTTGGCGGCGGTCGACGGCGATGACCTGCGGGCGACCGTACGGTCGGCGCGTCGCGCGATGTCGAGCTTGGATCGTCAGCTGTCCGGCGAGGAGCTGCAGACCACCTTCACCGACCTGCGGGAGGCGCTGGCCAACATCGCCACCCTGGCCCAAGAGATGGACCTCACGGTGCGCGCGAGCCGTGAGGACCTGGTATTGAGCTTGAAGTACGTGCGGCAAGCGTCCCAAGACCTGCGGGAGTTCAGCCGGATCATCGCGCAAGACCCGTCGGTCCTGCTGCGCGGAACGGAGATCTCAGAATGATGGCATCGCGTATCCGGCGGTTCACGGCGGGGGCCACGAGGGCGATGGCGGTCGGGATGCTCATCGGCGCGACCGGATGTTTGTCGGCCCGCGCGGTGGAGAGGAACTACTTCGTCCTCCACGGGGATCCGATCCAGGTCTCGCTCGACGTGGCCCCCGTGGACGGTTTGGTTCGGGTTCGGGACATGGACACCGACAGCGTGTACGAGAAGTTCCAGATCGTCGTACGACGCTCCCCGTATCAGCTTCGGTACAGCGACCAGAACGTCTGGGCGGTGAAGCCCAATCAGATGGTGAGCGATCTGATCGCCCAGGCGCTGGAGGCCAGCAACACGTTTACCGGCGTCAGCCGCGAGTTGCGCGACGCGCGTCCGAGCTACACGATGTCCGGTCGAGTGATGGCCATCGAGCTGTACGACTCGGGCGACCTGTGGTTCGCGCACCTCTCCATGCATCTGTATCTCACCCGTTTTGGCGACGGGGCGGCGATCTGGGCCTTCGAGTTCGACCGCCGCAAGGAGATCGGGCCTCAAGCCTTCGAACACGGGGTGCGCGCGCTGTCCGAGCTGCTTCACGAGGCCATCCGCGCCGCGATCGGTCAGGTCAAGATCCTGGACGCGACCGCGGTACGCCGGGCGCCGAAACCCCTTCGGCGCCCCGCCGCCGTCGAGCCGTCGACGGCCCCTCCGCCGGCCTCCGCCGAGCGTTCGGAGCGTCAGGAGCTGTTGTTCGTGCCTGAGGGCCGCCGGCGGTCGAGCGCGCTGTCGACCCGAGCCCGGGTGGCGACCAGCACCCGCACGCCGTCGGTTCGATGAGCCGCGGCGTTCAGTCGATCGAGATCCGGGTGAGGACCAGCCGCTGATACTGGGTGGTGATCGCGAGCCGGGGGATGGTCACCGTGCCGTCGGCGTTGGCGACGGCGGCACCGCCTTGGGCGCCGAAACGCCAGCGGATCAGTTCTCCTGGCCGGCAGACAAAGGCCTGCGTTCGCCGGGGCGTCACGTCGACGGTGATCGGCAGCGGAACCTCGATTCGGTCGCCTACGGGTGGGTACCCGGCCCGCGGCGGCGGCCCGCCGGGGCCGGCGTGGACCCGAAGGCGGATCTCGAATCGATGCCAGCGGTCGACGATGGATCGGCTATCCCAGCGCAAATAGCGGTTCACGGCCCCCGCTACGTCGCCTGTCCACCCGGTGTCCTGAGGGACCGAGCGGTCGCCGGCGAAGCCCCGGTCTTCGTGCCACGGTCGGCTCCCGTTCCCGCCTCCGTTGCCGTAGTCGTCGTCGGCGTCGGAGCCGGAGAAAGCCGGGAAGGCCAAGTCGCGACGAAGATAGGTTTCTCGGTCGGTGATCCGGTCCCATCCGTCGTCCCACCATCCGTCGTCCAGCACGGGGTCGGGGGCGACGTGTCCGCCTTCGTCCCAGACGACGTAGTGCCCGATCCGCAGGGCCTGCAGCGCATCATAGAACGACAGCCCGAGCTCCGGGCTCGGATGGACGACGGCGCCGAAGTGAATGACCGAGTCGTCCTTACCGTGTCGGGTGAATACGAACTGGTGCTTGGCTTCGGGACGAGCGGTCATCGCCCGCACGAGGTCGAGCCGGTCCCACACCCCCAAGGGAGCGGTTGGATCGTCGTCGGGCAGATTCACCTGCGGTGAGCCCCACAGCCGGCTCAGCTGCGCGATTCGACGAGGGCGATGGTTGCGGGCGACGACCTGTCCGACCCTCGACTCGACGGCCGCGAAGTGTCGGGCCGACAGGAGCCCCAGGGCCAGCGCGCCCGTTCCCCCCATCGACTCGCCAAAGACATAGACCCGCTCCGGGTCGGCGGCGGTAAACGACCGCAGCACCCAATCCACCAGGTGGAGCGCTCTTCGTTGCGTGTAGTTGGGCACGGTTCCCGACGGGGTTCGTTCGGGCAGCGAAGACGCATAACCCCACCAGTAGGTGTTGAAGGGGTCGGAGGGATGAATGCTGAACTGTCCGCGTTGGGGCCGGGGCTCGGGCCGTCCGCGAAACCCGTGCAGGTCGAGCTGCACGGGGTGGCGGCGCGACTGGTCTTTGGGCACCACGACCCGGGCCGCGAAGCGAAGTCCGGCGTGGCCGGGCGGGCCCAAGAATTGGTCCGTCGCCTGAAGGACGTCCAACAGCACGTGCTCGGGCAGCTCCCGACGGTCGACGATCTCGGGGTCGGGGGGGTGAACCGTGTCCTCGATGGTGATCACCGTTTCCGCCGACCAGCTTCGGTCACCGTCGACCGCCACGAAGGTGACCGTCCATCGTCGGCCGCCCTGGACGAAGTCGGGGGTCCAGGTGAGTTGGTCCCGCTCGAAGCGGGCGCCGGGCGGAAGGCCGAGGGCGTAGACTCGGTACCGGCTGTCGACGGAGATGGTCAGCGGGGCCCGTTCGGGCCCGCGGACCGCCGCCGGCACCCGCAGCGGAACATCGCCGGGGGGCGGCACGAGCGGGTATCCGCGGTCGGTGGGACACACGGGATCCCGGTCGGGGCGACACGCCAGGACGTCGGGGCGGCACCACGGGGGCAGCAGTTCGCCGGCCGAACCGGCGGCGGCCGGGCTCGGGGCGAGCCCGATTCCCGCGAAGATCGCGGCCGCGATCTTGACCGAGCGCCGCCGGCGCCTAAGCTGGGACGCGCACGAGGCACTTTGCCCGTGTGGCGGGCCATTTGGCCCGTCGGATACCCGCCAGCGGCGATGGCCGCGGCGAGAGGAGACAATATGTACCGCGGACGACGGTGGGGCGGCTGGAGCCGCTCCTGCCACGAGCACGGCGCTCACGGACGGGCCGATGCCCGTGAATTCTGGAGAGAAGCGATGAGAGGCGGTCACGACGGTGCCCTTTTCGGGGTTCGTCGACCACTCCGATTCATGGCCCACAAGCTGGACCTGGACGAAAACCAAGTGCGGGTCCTCGCTCGGATCCTCGACGACCTGAAGCTGGAGCGCGCGCAAGCGCGGGTCGACGACCAGCGAACGATCAGCGCCTTCGCGGAGGCGATGGACGGGGAAGCGTTCGACGAGGCGGTGGCAGACACGGCGGCGGACCGCCGGGTCGAAAGCGCAAAACGGCTTAAGTCGGCGGTGGTCAAGGCCCTGAAGGATACGCACGGCATGCTGGATGAGCGCCAGCGAAGCCGGCTGGCGTACATGCTGCGATCCGGGGTTTTAACCATCTGATCAGATCGCATTGACACGCGCCGAAGCCGGGGCGGAGCTTCGCCCGGCTTCGGCCTCTTTCGGCGATCGACCGCTCAGAAATGCCACGGGAAGCGGGCGTAATCCTGCGGCCGCTTCTCGAGGAACGCGTCGCGGCCCTCTTGCGCCTCCTCGGTGCCGTAGGCGAGGCGGGTCGCTTCTCCCGCGAATAGCTGCTGTCCGACCATTCCGTCGTCGGGGAGATTGAAGCCGAACTTCAGCATTCGCATGGCGGTCGGGCTCTTGGCGTTGATCGTCTCCGCCCACTTGAGGGCGGTGGTTTCGAGCGCCTCGTGGGCCACGGAGGCGTTGACCATCCCCATCTGAAACGCCTCGTCGGCCGAGTAGTTAAAGCCGAGAAAGAACACCTCGCGGGCCCGCTTTTGGCCGACCTGGCGGGCGAGAAGGGCCGACCCGTAGCCGCTGTCGAAGCTCGCGACGTCGGGGTCCGTCTGTTTGAACAGAGCGTGCTCTCGCGAAGCGATGGTCAGATCGCATACCACGTGCAGCGAGTGCCCGCCGCCTACGGCCCAGCCCGGCACGACGGCGATCACCACCTTCGGCATGAAGCGAATGAGCCGCTGGACCTCGAGGATGTGGAGCCGGCCGAGACGGGCCGCGTCCACCTGGCCCGCCTGATCCGTTTCGTACTTGTAGCCGTCCCGGCCCCGGATTCGCTGGTCGCCGCCGGAGCAGAACGCCCATCCCCCGTCTTTGGGCGACGGCCCGTTCCCGGTCAGCAGCACGCAGCCGACCCGGCTATCCATGCGAGCGTGGTCGAGGGCTCGAAACAGCTCGTCGACGGTCTTGGGGCGGAACGCGTTGCGGACCTCGGGGCGGTCGAAGGCGATGCGGACCGTGCCGTGATGTTTGGCTCGGTGGTAGGTGATGTCTTCGAAGTCGAAGTCGGCGACCTCATCCCACGACGCGGGATCGAACAGCGGCGAGTGTACGGACATGATGGATGACCAACCTATGGCGGCGAGGGTGTCAACGAATCCTGCGGTCTCCCTCGCCGCGCGGGGGCGGGGTTCGGGGACGTAGAAGGTCGGGGTTTCATGTCCATTGACCCCTCCAGGGGAGGGGTATAAAGTTGCTCAACCCCACCCTGGGAGGGGTGCCGTGAAGCCGGAGCACAAACAGAGCTGCTTGAACCGACTGAAGACCGTGCGCGGCCACTTGAATGGGGTGATCTCCATGGTGGAAACCGAGCGCTACTGCCCCACGGTGATGAAGCAGATCTCCGCCCTTCAGGCCGCCCTGGAGCGAGTCAATCGGGTGCTGCTGCAGAACCACCTCGAGACCTGCGTTCCCCACGCCATTGCGGAGGGCGAAGGGGACCGGGTGGTCGAGGAATTGCTCGAAACGCTTCGGTACACGGAAGCGGTCACCGGGCCAGCGCGGGCGACTGACCTAACAACCATCGCGGAGGACGCAAAATGACAGCAACGGTTTCACCGGAGCCGACCACGACGGCCCTCGCGGTCGAGGGCATGTCCTGTGCGGGCTGTGCGGCTCGGCTCGAGCGAGCCCTCAACAAAGAGCCGGGGGTGGCCAACGCGGTGGTGAACTTCGCCGGGGCCCAGGTTTCGGTCTACGGGGTGATGAGCGCCGAGGAGGTTGCGGAGGCCGTCCAGCGGGTCGGCTTCACCGCCCACCCGGTGACCGCCGCCGATCGAGGCCAGGTCAGCGCCCAGCACGCCGACGAAGCGCGGCGACTGTCTCGGGTCACCATGGGGGCGGCGGCGGCCACCTTGCCGGTGTTCGCGCTCGGGATGTCCGGTATCACGACGCCGGTTTCGCTCGGTGTCCAGGCGGTCCTGTCGGCGCTCGTCGTCTTCGTGTTCGGCGCCGACTTTCATCGGATCGCCGTCAAGCACGCTCGCTCGGGGGCCACGAACATGGACACCTTGGTGTCCGTCGGCACCCTGACCGCGTTCTTCTACTCGGTGTGGGCGATGTTCGCCGGACGCCCGGTATTCTTCGAAACGTCGGCGGTGATCGTGACCCTGATTCTGTTCGGTCGAACGCTGGAAGCGCGGGCCAAAGGCCGAGCCACCGACGCCGTGGCTCGGCTGTTGGCTTTGGGCGCAAAAAAAGCCCGGCTGCTCAAGGAGGGGACGGAGGTCGAGGTCCCGATCGAACACGTTCGGGTCGGCGACCAGCTGGTGGTTCGAGCCGGAGACAAGCTGCCGGTCGACGGTCAGGTCGTTCAGGGCGCGTCCGCGGTCGACGAGAGCATGCTGACCGGCGAGTCGTTGCCGGTCGAAAAGAGTCCCGGCGACCCGGTGTTCGGCGCCACCATGAACGCCGACGGCCGCCTGGTCATCGAAGCGACCCAGGTCGGCGCCGACACCAAGCTCGCGCAGATCGTGGATCTGGTGGAGCGGGCGCAAAGCGAAAAGGCGCCCATCCAGCGGCTGGTGGACGTCGTTTCGGCGGTCTTTGTCCCCGTCGTGCTCGTCCTGTCCGGGCTCACGTTCGTCGTATGGTTCGGTCTGTTGGGGGCGTCGCTGGGCGCGGCGCTGGTCCATGCGGTGGCGGTGCTGATCATCGCGTGCCCGTGCGCGTTAGGGTTGGCGACCCCGACCGCGATCATGGTGGGCTCGGGCCGCGGGGCCCAAGAGGGCATCCTGTTCCGCGGGGCCGACGTGTACGCCCGCGCCCGTCGAGTCGATACGGTCCTTCTCGATAAGACCGGCACCCTGACCGAAGGTCGGATGTCCGTGGCCGCCATCGTCGCCGACGACGAGGAACGGGTGCTTCGGTGGGCCGCATCGGCGGAGCAGGGCAGCGAGCACCCGGTGGCCGCCGCGATCGCCGCTGCCGCCGAGGCTCGACAGCTCGCGGTCCCCGCCCCGGAAGACTTCCGTTCGGTGCCCGGTCGGGGGGTGAAGGCCCAGGTCGAGAGCCGTGAAGTCCTCGTCGGCCGTCTGGACTGGCTAGCGGAGACCGGGGTCGAGGTCGACGACGACGCGAAGTCCCGGCTGGACGCCCTTCGAACCCGCGGCCACACGGCGGTCGCGGTTGCGGTCGACGGGCGGTTCGCGGGGGGGTTAGGGATCGCGGACACCATTCGCGACAGCAGCCCGCGGGCGGTGGCCCGACTCAAGCGGGCGGGCTTGTCGGTCGCGATGGTCACCGGCGATCATCGGACCGCGGCGCAATCGGTCGCCGACGCCCTGCACATCGAGACCTTCGAAGCCGGCACCATGCCCGAGGACAAGGCGGCCTACGTCCGGCGGCTGCAGGCCGAGGGGCGGGTGGTGGCGTTCGTCGGCGATGGCATCAATGACGCACCGGCGCTCGCGACCGCGGACCTGGGTCTCGCCGTCGGTACGGGCGCCGACGTGGCCATCGAGGCGGGGCAGGTCGTGCTGGTATCGGGAGATCCGATGCTCGTCCCGCGGGCGCTGCGGCTGGCCCGTAAGACCGACTCGGTGATCCGGCAGAACCTGTTCTGGGCGTTTGTCTACAATGTTGCGGCCATTCCCCTCGCGGCCGCGGGCTGGCTGAGTCCGATGATCGCAGCGGCGGCCATGGCCCTATCGAGCGTGACGGTGGTGAGCAACGCGCTTCGCTTGAAGCGCGTTGCGATGGACGAGCCAGACCATTAGGCTCCCGGCCGTGTTTGGGAGCGACGACTTCCTGCCTCGGCCCGACTCTGGCCCTCGACAACGAATTCGGCAGTGGTTTCAAGGCGGGTCGGGAACCACCCGATCGGACGGGAACCCGGCGACGATTCTGGTCTATCGGTCCGTCGGTGACGTGTGGGCGGGCTCGTGGATCGATCCTCGGGCGTGGATCCCCGAATCGGTTTTCGAGCGGCACCTCGAGTTTCTGAAGGCCGAGCGCAATGTCATCAGCCTTCGCGAGTTGGTCGACGCCCTGGCCAACAGGCGCCCGGTTGCCCCCCGCACGGTGGTTTTGACGTTCGACGACGGCTACCTGGACCACGTCCGGTGCGCGGCCCCTCGTTTGGCCGCCCTCGGCCTCCCCGCCACCTTCTTCGTGCCCTCGGGGTGGGTAGGGCAGCGAGCGCCATGGACCGACGACCTGTACTCGGTGCTCCGTCATCGCCGCAATAGCCGGTTGGACCTCGGTGATGGCGGCCGTTTCAACCTCCTGTGGCCCGGGCAGGTGCGGCGAGCCTATCTCGTGTTGCATCGGCGACTGTTCGCGCTGTCCGAGCCCGAAGAGCGCCGGTCGGTGATCGAGAACGTTCGTCGGCAACTCGAAACCTACGGTTACTTGCCGCGGCGGACGATGACCTGGGACGAGGTGAAATCGCTGGCTGCGGAGCCGGGTCTCGAACTCGGCACCCACGGCGACGGTCACCTGTCGCTCCCCTCGCTCGCGCCCGACGCCCAGCGGGCGGAGATCCAGAACGGGGTCGAGCAGCTCGAACGCGCGGTGGGGCGGCGCCCGGAGTTCTTCGCTTATCCCTACGGACACCGCGATTCGGCGACCGACGCCGTGGTCGCCGAGTTCGGTTTTCTCGGGGCGGTGACCTCCGGTCGCGCGGCCGTGGTCGACCGCAATGTCGAGCCGATGAAGCTCTTTCGGGTGTCTGCACCGTCGGCGCTCGACGAGCTCGAGCTCGCTACGGCCTGAAGACGCGACCGAGGAGCAATCAGTACAACACCCGCGCGCGAAGGGTACCTTTCACCTGACGCAGGGATTCGAGAAGCTGGTCGGTGTGCTGGTGGTTGATGTCCATGACCACGTAACCCACTTCCGCCGTCGTCTGAAGATATTGGGCGGCGATATTGGTCTCGGTCGCCGACACGACTCGGTTGATCTCCATGAGTACCCCGGGCCGGTTCTCATGAACGTGGAGCAGGCGGTGCATGCCTTCGTGGGGGGGCAACGAGAGCTCGGGAAAGTTGACGGTGCCGATCGTGCTTCCGAGGTCGCTATAGTGGATGAGTTTGGTCGAGACCTCGACCCCGATGTTCTGTTGCGCCTCCAGGGTCGAACCCCCGATGTGGGGGGTCAGCACGACGTTGGGGAGGCCGCGAAGCGGGGTCTCGAAGGGCTCGTCGTTGGACTTGGGCTCGGTCGGGAACACGTCGATGGCGGCGCCGCCGACTCGACCGTCCTCGAGCGCGGCCCTCAGCGCGTCGATGTCCACCACGTTGCCGCGGCTGGCGTTGATGAGCATCGCGCCGGGTTTCATCTGGGCGATTCGCTCGGCGCTCATCAGATTCTTGGTCGATGCGGCCTGGGGGACGTGAAAAGTGACGATGTCGCTGACGGCGAGGACCTCGTCCAACGACCCGAGCTGTCGAGCGTTACCCATCGGCAGCTTCGGCATGATGTCGTGATAGACGACGGTCATCCCGAACGCCTCGGCGAGGATCGACACCTGAGACCCGATGTGGCCGTAGCCGACGATGCCGATGGTGCGGCCTCGAAGCTCGTGAGACTTGGCCGCGGTCTTTTTCCATTGGCCGGCGTGGGCGGCAGCCGATTTGTCGGCGAGGCCGCGGTACAGCATCACGCTCTCCGCGATCACCAGCTCGGCGACGCTGCGGGTGTTGGAGTGCGGCGCGTTGAAGACGGCGATTCCGCGTTTGGCGGCCACGGTCAGGTCGACCTGATTGGTCCCGATGCAGAAGCATCCGATCCCCATGAGTTTCGGCGCCGCTTCGAGGACCTCTTTGGTGAGCTTGGTTCGTGACCTAACGCCGACCATGTGCGCCGTTGACAACATGTCGGACAACTCATCGCCCTGCAGAGCGTGGGGAAGCCGGGTGACGCTGGTGTATCCGAATCGCCGAAAGTTCTCCACCGCCGTATCGTGGATACCCTCGAACAGCACGATGTTGATCTTGTCTTTGGGGAAAGAGAGTTGCTGAGTCATGAGTGGTCTCCAGGGGCGAAGTCGAACACCTTGCCAGGGTTGAGCAGGCCCTTCGGATCGAACGCGCGCTTGATGGAACGGAACAGCGCCAGCTCGATGGGGCCGCGGCTGTAGCCCAGAAACTCCTTCTTGAGCAAACCGATCCCGTGTTCGGCCGAAATGCTGCCGCGATGGCGGTTGATCAGCTCGAACAAGACCTGGTCGGTTCCGTGGCACTGTTCGAGAAAGTCGGCTTGCGGCATCTCCGCCGGCTTCATCACGTTGACGTGAAGGTTGCCGTCGCCGACGTGGCCGAAGAAGTAGATGTCGAAGTGAGGATAGCGCTGGGTGAACTCCGCGTGCATGTCGTCGACGAAATCCGCCAACCGCCGCACGGGGACCGATACGTCATTCTTGTGGAGGAAACCGGTCTTGCTCAACGTTTCGCTGATCCGCTCCCGGTATGCCCACAGCTCTTCGGACTGCGCTACCGAGGCCCCGAGGACGCCGTCGACGACCAGCTCTCGTTCGAATAGTTCGCCCAGCCACGCTTCGGCGGCCTCGCTTTCGGTGGCGGTAGGGATCTCGATCTCGACGAGAACGTAGGCGGGGGCGGGGGACGGCAGCGGATGCGGGGTACCCAGCTCCTTCAGGACGAGCTGAAGGCATTCGTCGGTCAGGTACTCGAACGCCAACAGCTCGAAGCCGACCTGTTGTCTCGCCGACAGAAACACCGATAAGCCCGCCCGCAAGTCCTGCACCGCCAGCAGGGCCACCCGGCTCGCGCCGGGAAGCGGGGCGAGCTTGAGGGTGGCGGCGGTGATGATGCCCAGCGTGCCTTCGCTTCCGATGAATAGCTGCCGAAGGTCGAAGCCCGTATTGTTCTTCTCCAGGTCGCCGTTCAGCTGCAGGACGTCGCCGGCCATGGTGACCACTTCGAGCCCCAATACCCACTGCCGCGTGAGACCGTACCTCACCACCCGCACCCCGCCCGCGTTGGTCGCGATGTTCCCCCCGATCTGGCTTTGTCCCGCGGAGGCGAAGTCCACCGGCCACGTGAGCCCTGCCTCCGCGCAGTGCTCGTGAACGGCGGCGGTGACCGCGCCCGCCTGACAGCGAACGGTGCGGGCGAGGGGGTCGACGGGGTCGATACGACGCATTCGCTCGAGGCTCAATACGACTTCACCGTGGGCCGCGACCGCCCCCCCCGCGAGGCCGGTTCGTCCTCCGGACGGCACGACCGCCACGTCGAACGAATGGCAGAGCTTCAGGAGGGCGGCGACTTCGTCGGTGGTCTCGGTGAAGGCGACCGCGGATGGTGCGGCGGTGAAGACTTTGGTCCAGTCGCGTCCGTAGGCCTCAAGCACGTCTGAATCGCGGGTAAAGCGATTCCCGAGCAGCGCGGTGGCCGCCTCGAAGAAGCCGGAGGGCCAAGATGAGCCGGGCATGGGCGCGACCATAGCACCCCCGTCTACGGCGCCAACCGAACGTCGGGTCGGTCAACCGGCGTTTGAGACGAGCGGGTTCACCAGTTGCTCATCGCGCCCAGATCGAGAACCTCTGAAAACCCCGCGGCCTTCAGCGCCTTGGTCGCACCTCCACTGCGCCCGCCGCTGCGGCAGTACACGACAATCTTGCGGGACGCATCGAGCTCGGACAGGCGGGCGCTGAGGTCCTGTAAGGGAATGTTGATCGCCCCGCTCAGGTGACCGCGGTCAAACTCGGCCGGGGTGCGGACGTCGAGCAGGGTTGCGCCGTCGCTGACCCACCGGTGGGCCTGCTCGCGCTGCGGATGTCGTCGTCGAAGCCAAGCAAACATCTCCTTCATGGGAGCCGATCGCGTGGTGATGGGTTCGATCGACGATCAGACGGCGACCGCGGGACCGATGGTCGCGACGTACGCCTCACCGTCGCCGTGAAGCGCGTACGTCCCCACGTCGCAGGGCACGGCCGCGCTTTGACCCCGGGCGACGATCAAAGGCGCATCGGCGCCGCCGTCTTCGGTGGTGATGCGAAGCTCGCCGTCGGTGCACAACACGATCTCCAGACACGAGGGCACCGGTCGGGTGAGCGACGCGGCCGCCGAGACCCGCCCCGTACGCAGGCTGAATTGAGGAATCGTGGTCGGATAAACCGACCAACCCCCACCGTCGTCGATGGGGTTCAAGGGCTGGGGCCGGCGGGGGGTAAAGTCCAGGACCCGCAGCAGCTCCGGAACGTCGACGTGTTTGCGGGTCAGCCCACCGCGAAGGACGTTGTCCGAGTTCCCCATGATCTCGAGCGCAAGGCCTTCCAGGTAGGCGTGCAGCTCGCACGCGTCGAGGAACAGCGCCTGACCGGGCGCCAAGGTGATGACGTTCAGCAGCAGGGGGGCCAGCGCGCCCGGGTCGCCCGGGTATCGTGACGCCAGGTCGAGGACCCACCGCGCCTCGGGGGTCGATCGTCGGCGTGCGCTTTCGATCGCCCGCTCGAGCCAGCCTTGTCGCTCGTGGTCGGGCGCCTGCAGCACGCGAGCGAACACCGATCGGGTGGTCGCCTCTTCGGTGGGGCCGTCCTTCGCGACGAGATCGAGACGGTAATCGGCGAGCAGCGCACGCGCCTCTTCGACCGGACGAAAGCCCTTCAATCCCGTGAATCGCGAGCGGGCCACGACGAGCTCGGGCTTCGCGCTAGGGTCGGGGTACACTCGATTCGGGGCCCCCCGAGGAACGCCGGCTGCCTCTTCGCGCTGATAGCCGGCTGTGGCCTGCGCGTCGTTCGGGTGGCACTGAATGCTGAGCGGCTGCGCGGCCGCAAGAACCTTGAACAGGAACGGCAAGGCGTCATCAGGGGTGCGGTTCGGGCCCAAGAACCGGTCCGGCGCATCGCGAATGACGTCGTCTAGGGGCCTGATACGTGTCCTCGAGACCACCTGCGACGGCGCGCGGGGGTGGGCGCCCATCCACATCTCCGCCCACGGCTCGCCGTCGGGGTCGACGCCCAAAAAGTCCGGCAATGCGGACGGCGAGCCCCATGCGTACCGCTGAATCGGATTCCTGAGCCGAAACGCGCTCATCGTCACGTTCTTAGACCGCGGACCTCCGGGTTGCTACTACCCGTTGATGGCAATTGTGTGCGGACCGCGACCACATTGTGAAAATTTTAAGCACCTTCGTGCGCGAGCTTACGCCCTGGCATTTGCTTTTGACCGCCGGAATGCCCTACCCATTATCCGGATGACGGTAGATGAGGCGGCCTGTTTTGCACCCGATCTTTCGTCCGGACCAGCGGGCGACGATGCCCTGGCCGTGATGTGCAAAGCCCTCGGGCACCCCATTCGGGTCGCGATCGTCAAGCTGCTGTTGGCTAAGCGGAGCTGCATCTGCGGTGAAATCGTAGAGGAGCTTCCGCTCGCCCAGTCGACGGTGTCTCAGCACCTCAAGCAGCTCAAGACGGCGGGACTCATTCGGGGGGAGGTCGACGGACCTCGCGTCGCATACTGTGTCGAACCGGCGGCGCTCGCGCGTCTTTCTGTGCTGGTGCGCGGTCTGGAACAGAAGGCCGAAGCGCTCCGTGACGTGCTCGAGCGCCATACGGCCAACGTGTCGGTGTAGCGCTTAACTCTTCCCTACTGTCGTCCGATGTCCATGGTGCGCGCGATTGACGCGCGGGCAGGAGGAACACCATGACGTCGGCCCCGGGCGGAAACGTCGGACTCGAAGCTTACGACGAGCCCCCCATTCAACTGCTCGATGCGCCGAGCTCGGCCAGCGATCCGGACGCCGCGGCGGGGCCGGTTCGCGATGAGCAATGCACGATCAACGCGGTCCGCCTTTTTGACTTCGCGTCGTTGTTCTCCGCCCAATTCGCGAATCGAGCGTTCGGTCGGGAGCGGCCGCGTCGTCTGCGACTGTCGGAGCCCGACAGTCCCAGCACCGCAGGCGGCCGGCTCGCTCGCCGCTCGGTGCTCTTCGCGCCCGACGACGGCGCACGGGACGTCTTGGTCGTGGGCTGGATCGACATCGCTCAGCGAACCGCGGAGCTGAGGACGTTCGAGTCCCTGGCTCAGTACTTTCTCGAGCGATTCGGACGTACGATCGACGTGTCCAAGGATGACTACGCCGCGCTGCTGCTCGACGTATCCCAGTTCTTGCAGGCCGAAGCTGTACATCTGCGAATGGTGGCCCCGAAGGCCCGCCCGCCGGTGCACGAAGTCCCGCGGGTGTTGCCCCAGCGGTCCTCGTCGCCGGCCGGTCTGTACTGGCTGATCGGCCTCATGACCGGGTTCTGCCTGGGATATGTTTGCTTTGGTGCCTAGGGCGTGCCCGCAGTCACCGCGCACAGTCGGTAGATGGAACAACTTTTTGGTGAAGCTCAGCTTGAGCCGGCGCGACCGAAAGACAAGTATGTTCAAAGACGTTGCCGGGTTTGGCTGTTAATCACGCGGGGGCTCGAGGGACGTAGTGCGGCGGACGTTGACGATCATCTTTGGCTGGTTGCTCCTCATCGGGGGGGCGATACTGTTTCCGCTGCCCATCCCGCTCGGCGCGCCGATGCTGGTGGCCGGCTTTCTGGTGTTGGCCCGGGAGTCCCGCATGATCCGCCGATGGATAGGTCGTCTGCGGCAGCGTTACCCCGAGACGTCGCAGTCGCTATCGGTCTGGGCGCGTCGCAAGCGCATCCGCTCCATTCGAGCTCTCGAGGCGGAGACCGACCCCGACCGCATTTTCAACACCCCGCCTCGCGGCAAACATCCTCAACGTCCCTGACCTGTCGTGTACAGCCTTTGACGCTCCGCAGGCTCCGCTTGCGTACTCCGCGCCGGGCTCCGACCTGCGTCGGAACGCCCGCCGCCGATTACTAGTCCCCTGAATCATTGAAAAGCATCAGGTTTCTCCGTGCGCGTGCTTCGTACGCTCGGCAAAGCGTCGAACGGAGTTGAGGACCTCATCTGCAGTC
>JANQQN010000027.1 GCA_028289325.1 Myxococcota bacterium
AACGGCCGGCCCGCGGTGGCCTACGGCTACGTCCCGTTCGGCACCACGAACCGCCTGGTCCGGTATGCCGTCCGCAACCCCGACGGGACGACATGGACCATCGAGGATGCCGCGGAACCCGGCGCGGCGGCGGAGATCGGCGGCGAGCTGGTCGGACTCGGGTTCGGCTTCGTCGGCGGCATCCCGCACATCGTTTACCTCGGCGGGCCTCCGGCGAACGCGAACATCCTCTACCCCAACGACCTCGTCCTCTCGACGCGAAACGGCGGCGTATGGTCCGAGCAGTCGGACCCTCTGGTCGCCGAATCCGGTGAGGCCGTCGCCAGCTGCCCTGGCCTTCAGAACCTGTGCAACACAGGCGTGGTGGTCGGAACCCACGCCGCGCTCGCCGTTTCCAGTGACGGCAACGGCTACATGGTCGCGTACCAGGATCTCCACAACGGGTTCGGCACCGACAGCTTCGCCAAGTCCGACGTCGAGGTGTTCGGGTCCGGGGTCGCGCCCGCGGCGTCCGTGGTCGACATCACCCGGGGCGGCGGTGAATTCCTGGGCATCGCGTTGACCGACGACGATCGCCCCGTGGTGGCCTACAACATTATCTCGGTGGAGGACGAGGCCGGAGTATGGGCCGCCGTATGGCGCGACGCCGCGGAAGGGTGGGTCCTGTCGAAGCTGTCGGACGATCAGACGTCCGCCCGAACCTCGGTGGCCGCGGCCAGCGACGGCACGCTCTACGTCGCGTTCTTCGACACCGGTCTTCAGAAGCTCGTTCTCGCCACCTCGACCGACGATGGCGACTCTTGGAGCACGGAACAGGTTGAGACCTCAGGCTCGGTCGGCCTCCATCCGTCGCTGGTCGTCGACGACCAGGACCGCCCGGTCATCGCCTATACCTACTGCGGACGCTTCAGTGCCGACGGCTGTCCCGGCAACCTCGGCAACGACTCGGAGGTGCGCCTGGCCCGTCGGATCGCCGGCGAGTGGGAGATCAGTCTCGTCGACGACGGCGTAGGCCGCGGGTTCGTAGGCCTGTTCAACTCCCTGGCCATCGCCCCTGACGGAACCATATACGTGGCGTTTCAGGACGCCCGCGAAAACGACCTCATCGTCGCGGAGGCTCAACCATGATCCGTGCTCGACGCCATCGCCCCATCGCGCTCGCCTTGACCCTGACCGCTCTCGTCGCCGCCGCCGGGTGTGGCGACGGC
Organism: Myxococcota bacterium; assembly: GCA_028289325.1. Taxonomy (GTDB): domain Bacteria; phylum Myxococcota; class Kuafuiibacteriia; order Kuafuiibacteriales; family Kuafuiibacteriaceae; genus JANQQN01. The sequence continues at coordinate 1,209 of JANQQN010000027.1, forward strand.
GACGCGGGCACCTGTAACGGCAGCGCCAAAGGCGGCGGTTTTCTCGAGGGCAGCTTCTGCTCGATCGAAGAGCTGACCTGGGACGAGGTTCGCATCGAGCTGCAGAACGGCACCGATTTCGTCGTCGAGTACGTCCGACCGACCGAAGCCGGGGCCGCGAAGCCCCTCAGTCTGTTTGCCGACGTCGGCCGTCTGGTGCTGCCGAGCCAGAACCAGCGCATCGAGTTCATCACGGACCTGAGCGGTCAGGTCCGGCAGGTCTTACCGTCAGGCAACCAGACCCTCACCTCGATGCTGGATCCCGCCCTCAGTACCCTGCTCTTCACCTCGTCCTTCAACGGCGAGGTCGGCGCCCCGGTGTCGGGTGAGTTCTCGCTGTTCTTCTCCACCACCGGCCGCACGCTCCGCGGCACCTTCGACGGTACCTTGGTCGATCCCACCGACGAGCTGTGACCTTCGCGGCGACGCGGGCGCGCTACTCGACCCGAACCCGCAGCAGGTACTCGGCGGTCGCGTCGCTGAAGACCTGAACCAGGTGGTCACCGTTCAAAAAGATCTGCTGACCGACGGACAGGATTCGATCGTTGCCCGCCTCGAAGAAGATGTCGACGCCGTCGGACCGGTACTGGAAGGTGTCGAAGCAGCCCGGCTCGCTCCACTGCACCTCGGTATCGAACCCTGTCGCGACCTGGGTGCGAAAGAAGATGTCGACGTTGATGATCTGCTCTTCGTCGGCAACGACGATGAACTCCCGCGACCCGGGGAACGAGCCTTCGAGGTACTCGTCTTCGTTAAGAATACAGCCGGCGGTGGTCTGACAGACGGCGAAGGTGCTGTTGCAGGTGTCGAGCTCGAGCCCCAGCGTGAAGTTGCTCTCCGGTCCCGTCCCGCAGGCGCTCGCCACCAGCAGCCCGCCGAACCCGCAGATCAGCCGCCCGACATTCCACCGCCCTCGATGTCTCTCGTTCATGGCAACACTCCGTTCTGAATGGTGAAACGAGCCTCGGACACGACTTCCAGTTCGACGACGGTGTCTGGGTCGGGCTCGACCAGGCGAGCGTTGGTTCGCCGGACGGCGACGGTGTACGTCGGCACGTCGGCCGCAAGCAGGAACGTCGTGGCCATCGCGGGCACCGTATAGCAGCCATCATCGGCGACCTGACACACCACCTGTCCTCCCTGAGACTCGATCGTGTTCACGTCGGGGGAAATTTGAATCTCTACGTAGTCGGCGGAGCCCGGTGTCCACCGAACCACCAGTTCGCCGAACAGGAGCTCACCGGTGCCGGCGGCCGGCGGCTCGAGGAGCGCCAACGGCGCGATGGACGGGATGCTGCCCGTGAACCCCGAGAAAGTCGCGCCCGGCGCGCTCAAGTCGACGTTCGCGGCCGCCCCGTCCAGCGGTGTGCTGATAGGAAAGACATAACGCAGATCCGCCCTCGGCTCGATGGCCAGCGCACCCGGCGCGAGACCGTCGACGGTGATCGTTCCGACGCCCTGCAGGGTCTCTTCACCATCGACACCTCTGGAGGTCACGCCCAAGCAGCGCACCCCGAGCTCATCCACCATCGGCGGCACCGAAGCGACGGTGACCCGCTGAAACACCGCCGTGACGCGACCCGTTCGGTTATCGCGCGGGGCCCCTTGGTCATCCAACGTCGTGTCGACATCGTCTCGAATGGTGACGGTCCCTCGGTTCGGCCGATCGGGCGTCACCATGGTCCGAACCACCGCATCATCTCGACACACGTCGGTCGGATCCGGCGTGTCCTCGTCGGCGCATGCGGCCACCGTCACAATCGAGACCAGCCCGAGGGCCGCCGTTCCGCCGAGGATCGTTCGGTTCGATGCCCGGCCATGGCCCCGCCGTTCGGCGATCCGACTCTGGCTTATCACGCGATGAATGATAGCCTCGGGTCCGTGCGCATCCAACGATCGCTTGTCTTGTTCCCCGCGCTTTTGACGTGCGCTTCAGGGTGCGGTTCTGCGCCCCACCTGCGGGTGGACGCCGACGTGCTCGAGAGAATCACCATCGAGAACAAGCTGCGCCTGTTCGACGCGGAAAACGAGTTGAACATCGCGATCGACGCTCGGGACCAGGTCGTCGATGAGATCGAGCAGATCAAGCAGGATATTCGCCGCACCCAAAAGAAACGGGACGTCGCCGCCCGCGACGAAGACCTGTTCGACGACAAGGGGGATCAGCGCCGGGTGGCGCTGTCCCGCCTGCGACGAACCACCGCCATCGCGCAGCTCGATTACCTTGACGCCCGCCTCGAGTGGGCGCGGCGACGCCTCGATCGCCAGCGGCGGGCGCTGATCGTCGCCAAGGCGAAGTTCGAGCTGGCGAAGGCCAAGTTGGTTAAGCGGAACAACGTTCCCGGCGCCTCGGACATCGAGATCGAAGACTTCGAAGAGCAGGTTGCGGACTATTCTGCAGACGTGGGGGAAACCGAGGAAGAAATCAGCGAGGCGGAGCTGGAAATGAAGGCCCGCGAGCAGAATTGGATCGCCGAGAGTAAGCGTCTCCAGAACGCCACCGGTGGAGCCCTGGGAAGCCGTTGGCTGGATTGAGCCCCCCGACTAGGCTAGACGTTGCGGTGCGCGTGCGTGGCTCAACACATCAGGTTCGCGACTTCGCGCGCGAACGAAGACCGACCGCAGCCGGCCTAGGCTCGGCCGCGGCCGCGCTGGTGACGTTCGCGCTGCTGGGATCGGTCGCCGTCGCCCAGACCCCGTCCGACACCGGCTCCTCGACGGTCGCCCGACGGCTCCCCGACGGCCCATCCACGGTCGACCGGACGACCGGCCGTGTGCAGTACGACAAAGCCACGCTCGAGACGCGCAAGGCCGAGCTGCGGCGCAAGGTTCAGGAGCAACCGCGCGACACCGCGCTCAAAAAACAGCTCGCGGCGACCCTCTATCATCTCGGCGACGTCGAAGCCGCGCTGCTGATGCTCAACGATCTGCGGCTGGCTCGGCCCAAAGACGGCGACCTGCTGTACATGTTGGGCGCCCTGTACGAGCTTCAAGGCGACGCCAAGCGGGCCATCGAGCTGTACCGAGAGGCGGTGCCGCTGGTGCCGACCAACGCACTGCTCCGGATGGACCTCGGGCTCGCCTACCGGAGCCAGGAACGGTTCGAGTCGGCGCTCGCGAGCTACTCGGAGGCGATCGAGCAGAACCCCAAGCTCGCCGTCGCGTATTTCAATCGCGGCGAGGCGTACGAACGACTGGACCAGCGCGAAGCGGCGATCGCCGACTATCTTCGAGCGACCAAACTGTCGCGCACCTACGCGCGGCCCCATGTCGCGCTGGGAAAGATCTACGGCGAGCTGGGACTGATGGACAAGGCGGTGAGCAGCCTCAAGCGAGCGCTGAAGCTGGAACCCGTCGACGCCGACGCCCACTACAATCTAGGTATTCTCGCCTTCCGTCAGCGCCGCTATCGAGACGCGGTGGCCGCGTATCAGGCGGCGATCGCCGCCGATCCCACCCACGCTCGGGCCCACAACAACCTCGGCGTGGCTTTGGATCGCATCGGCAACCCCGCCGAAGCCCTCAAGCACTTCGAGGCGGCGACCCAACTGCAGCCCGACGATACCGACGCTTCGTTCAACCTGGGGCTGGCGTATTTTCGCCTCGGCGACCTCAAGCGGGCGGGGGCGCAGTTCGAGCGGGTGCTCGAGATGAAGCCCGACTTCCCGGAGGCCCGGTTCCACCTCGGCGAGGTCTATTATCAACGAGGCCGGACCCGAAAAGCGCTGCGGCAGTACAAAAAGGCGCTCTACACCCGTCCCGAAGACACCCGGACCTACCGCCGCATGGCCCGCGCCTACCTCGACCAAGGCCGCCCCGCGCAGGCGATCGAGTATCTGGAGAAGCTGGTGAAGCTGGTCCCCGACGACGCGTCAGCGCGAGCGGCCCTCGGTTCGGCGTTCGCGAAGCTGGGCACGTCGGCCGGCCTCAACCGGGCGCTGTCCGAGATCACTCAGGCGCGCACCCTCGACCCCGAGTCCCCCGACATCCACGTGAAGCTGGGCCGTGTTCAATACGCACTCAAGAAGGTCGAGCCCGCCAAAGCCAGCCTCAAAGCCGCGCTCAACCTCAACCCCGGCGACCGGGGCGCGACCCGCCTCCTCGCGGATATCCTGGTGGCCCAAGGTCGTCTCGACGACGCCCTCGCGCTGTATTCAGAAGCCTTGAAGCGACACCCTACGTACGCCGAGGCCCACTACCGCATGGGTAGGATTCATCGACGCCGCAAGGCCGTCGACGACGAGGCCAACGCGTATCGAAAGGCCATCCTGCTCGACCCGAGCCTGGTCGACGCCCGGACCGAGCTCGGCGGTCTGCTCCTCGCCCAAAAGGAGCCGCAGGCGGCGATCGAGCAGCTTGACCAGGCGCTCACCCGCAATCCGAGACACGCCCTCGCTCACTACTATCGGGCCGGCGCGCTGGCCGCGACGGGCGCCAAGCCGGGCGCGGTCTCTGCGGCCAAGGCGGCGATCAAATACGACCCGAAGCTGGGTAAGGCTCATGCCCTGCTCGGCCAGCTTCTGAAGAGCGACGGTCGCCTGAGCGAAGCCAAGTCTGCGTTTCAACGGGCCCTGCAGCTGGACCCCAAGAACAGCGACCTCGCCTTTCAAATCGAAGAGGTCGACCGCGCGATGACCGCCGACTCGCGGCGGCCTAAACCGTGACCCCCCCGATACGCCCCCGACCCGCTACCGAGGGACGCAATCGCCCACGACCGGTTACGGGGGGACGCGCGCGCCCACAACCGTTGAGCGGGGGACGCGCGCGCCCGCGACCGTTGAGCGAGGGACGCATGCGCCCCTTGGGCACCTTGGTCCTGCTGGCGATCAGCTGCGGGCCGGCGGCGTTCGAACGGGTTCCGATCGATGACCGCCGCGATCTGAGAAGCATCGATATCGGCGAAGATGGCGACGGGCTCATCGTTGGCCGCAACGGTGCCGCCCACGCCTACGCTGCGGGCGCGGTCGAGGTCGGAACGTACAGCTTCGAGGACGACATCGCCGTCCGGACCCCCGACCTGTTCGCGGCCGTCGTCCACCGAAACGCCCGGTGGGCGGTCGGCGAAGCCGGCACGATCATCCGGCTCGATACCGAGGCCGTCGATGACGAGCCTCCGTTCATCGTCGAGTCCGCGGGCACCGCACGCCGTCTGCTGACCGCCGTCGAGATCACCCCCACCCAACTGCTGGCG
>JANQQN010000034.1 GCA_028289325.1 Myxococcota bacterium
CCGCTCGCTGTCCGACCCGCCCTCGAACACGGATACGCCGGCCCAGGCCCAGCCGTCGCCCCCGACCGCCGCGGAGGCCACGACGAGCCCTCCCCAGGCCCGGGCCCCTTCTTCACCGACCGGCTCCGCGCCGCCCGTGCCGCCTTTGCCCCTACCGAACGCCGAACCGTCTTCGGCCCCGCCGCCGCCGCCCCCCCGCAAGCCCGCCCTCGCGCGAACGGCGGAGCCTCGGGCCGCGGTTCCGGGTCCGCAGCAGCCCAAACCGCCACCGCCAAAGCCGAACCCACCGCCGTCCCCGGCGACGAGCGACACGCCGAGCGCCGACGCGAAGACCGTCGACGTGGAGGCCAAGGACCACGCGTGGGGCGAGTGCCGGCGGGGTCTTCGACGCGCCTGCATCGCACTGGCCACGCAACACGAGCGCCTGGAGTACTGGCGCGCGGCGGCCAAGGCCCGCGACGAAGCTTGCCGTCAGGGCCATCGTCAGTCGTGCCTCATGGCCGCGTCGCACTACGTGAAGGCCAAAGACGGCACGACCGCACGACAGCGATACGAGAAGCTCTGCGACAATCGCAACGGTGCGGCGTGCGCCGAGCTCTCGGTCCTGTTCCGGCGAGGAATCGGCGGGCGTCAGAGCGGCCGGACCGCCGACGCGTTCCTCAACCGAGCGTGTCAGCTCGGTCATCAGCCCAGCTGTCGGTGAGCGGAAATACGGATGAACAACCTGCGCCGGCGCTGAAAACCGCCTGCGTGGTCGCGGTCATCCGACGGCTGCGCGTTGCCTCGGTGCTCGCGGTATGCGTCACTGCCGAATACGATGATCAGGTCTCTGCTCGCGGTATCTCTGTTTGTGGCGTCGTGGACGGCGTGGGGCGCGTCCGCGCGAGCCGAGCCGGCGGCTTCGTCTCCCTCTCCGATCGGCTTCTGGAAGACCATCGACGATAAAGACGGCACGCCCAAGTCGGTGGTCCAGATCTGGGAGCATCGAGGAACCCTGTTCGGAAAGATCGTGAAGCTCTTCCGAGACCCCGAAGCGCTGTGTGACAAGTGCGAGGGGCCTCGCAAAGGCAAGCCGGTCGTGGGCATGCGAATCATGGAGAACCTGAAGCAAGACGGCGATGAGTGGTCCGGCGGGCAGATCACCGACCCCGAGAACGGCAAGACCTACAAGTGTTATATCGCGGTGCAGGATGGCGGGAAGAAGCTGAAGGTCCGCGGCTACATCGGCATCTCTCTTCTCGGTCGCACCCAGTACTGGGAGCGCGTCTCGGCGCCCGGTGCCGCCGGCGCGACCTCGCAATCGCCCGGCAACGAAGATTGACGTCGGCTCCGGCCCTACCTCGGGAGACTTTCCCCTGAACTCTTGATGGCCGCCACGTGACGCGGCATCGTGTTCCCTTCCCCGAAGGAACCGGTTAGGCTCCGCGGCGCGCAGCGGGAGCCCCCGTTTGAATCGCAAACAACTCGGATCGAATATCTGAGAACAGAAGGAGATCGATGATGAAGCGGCTCGCATTGATGACGGCTCTGGCCGCCGTTCCGTTGGCGGCATGCGCCGGCAAGAGCAACAACCAGGCTGAAGCTCAGCCTCAACAGGTCGAGTACCCGGACTGGGTAGTTCGAGGCAGCGGCGCCTTCGGCGGCGAAAAGAACGTGTTCTACGCGGTCGGCGCCAAGTCGGGCTCGAAGAACAAGGGTCTGCTCGTGTCCGCGGCGTCCAACCAGGCCCGGGCCGAGATGCAGAAGACCTTCGAGACCTACACCGCGTCTCTGATGAAGGACTACGCCTCGAGCATCGCGACCGGCGACCTATCCAACTCTTCCGAGGAACAGATGGTCGAGCAGGCGGTGAAGACCTTCGCCGCCGGTACCCTCAACGGCGTGCAGATCGTCAACACCTGGACCCACCCCAACGACGGCACGGTCTACGCGCTCGCCCGCCTCGACCTCGACGGGTTCATGACCGCCCTCGACAAGTCGAAGGAGCTCAGCGAGCGGGTCAAGGAGCGGGTCCGTCGCTCGGCCGAGCGTTCGTTCGCCGAGCTGGAGCGCGAAGAAGCGAAGCGGCAAGGCGAATAGCGTCTTGCCATCACGGCCGAGCGGGAGGCGCTGGCCGCACCCGCTCGGCCAACCGACGCTTGACCAACTCGCCCACCATCCCCGCGTACGCGCCGGTCCGTAGCGCCCTATCCGCCCACGACCCCGACCCCTCGATGGACAGCCACAACCTCAACAGGTGACGACGCCGCTCCGGCGCATCGTGGTCCTCGTATCCAGTCCGGGCGTGAACCACCGTGTGGTTCGACAGCAGCTGAACGTCTCCGGGCTGAAGATCCATCTCCACGCAGAACGCAGGATCTGCGGCGAGCTCGTCGAAGGCATCGAGGAGCGCGGCCTGTTCGGCCGACAGTCGGGGCGCGTCGGCGTGACGCTGCGCCGACCGTAGGTAGTCGCTATGATAGAACGTTCTTAAGCGGCCGCCGTGGTATCGCGACGGTCGCAGAGCGAACCATCGCAGGCCTTGGCCGCCGAACGCGTCCATTGCGAACGGCTCGAAGAGCGCGCCCGCGAGCTCGGGCCGACGTCGCATCAACTCATCGAAGATCGCGACCGAGCTGGCGATGCGGCTGCGACCTCCACTCTTCGCGGTTCGTAGACACAGCAGCCCGACCACGTCCGCAGCGTCGCAGTGAAATCGGATCGGGGACGCTGTTCGATACAAACGGATGTCTCCGCTCTCTCTCAGGTCGGTCACGTGGCCGAGTAGGTCGCCGCCCGGATTCTGCGCCCCGGGCGCACCAAGATTGAGCCCAAAGCCCCAAAAGAAGCGCTCCGCGTCTTCTTGCGACCACTCATGGGTGGGCGTCCCACGAATGACCCGTACGCCGCGCCCACAGGAGAGCTCCGACCGCCACTGGACCATTCTCTTTGTCAGTTCAGGGAGCGGAAAGTCATCCGCGGTCCATTCGCGCATGGGCTTATTCGAGCGGTACGACGCCTCCACCGCCCGGCGAACCTCATCGACCTCCGCGTCGGTGAAGGTCGTTCGCCAGGTCTGGTCGTCCTGGAGCGCCTTCGCCGTCCACGCCGCCGCGCCCCCGATGGGCCCGCTCGGAGCGCCCGAATGCGGTCGACCAAAGTAGTGTAGCGTCTGCGCCCTGAAGCTTCGATGCGTCCCACCCATCCGCGCCGCCAAAGTAGCCGGCTTGGGCGATGGAGCCAATCACCGCCCCCTACTATCCGACGACACCGCCGGCCACCGGTAGCTACCGGCGTCCCGAGGCCAGAAAACGCTTCTCGCTTGCCGGCCAGCCGACGATGATGCGCAACGCCATGAATCGATCGTCGTTCGTCTTGTTCTTCGTGACCGGGTGTGCCACCGCCGTTCCGGCGTCCACGCCTTCCGCTTCGACCGGCGCCGCGAACGCCGACCGGCCGGCGCCCGGCTCGCCGCCTCCCGCCGCCCGCGCCGCCGACGTCGAGAGCATCGACGCCATCATAGCCGCGATCTACGGGATCATCTCGGGCCCCAGCCAGAAGCCCCGCGATTGGACCCGGTTTCGCTCTTTGTTCGTGCCCGACGCCCGGCTGATGCCCACCGGCACCGGAGCGACGGGAGGACGGCTGCGCTCGCTCACGGTCGAAGAATACATCTCAAACTTCGACCGGTTCCTCGCGAAAGACCCTGACGGCTTCTTCGAGTCCGAGGTCGCCCGGAAGGTCGACCGGTTCGACCGGATCGCCCACGTATTCTCAACCTACGAAGCCAGAAAGGCCCCGGACCGTGAACCGTTCGCGCGCGGCATCAACAGCATACAGCTGTTCCACGATGACCAGCGCTGGTGGGTGGTGACGATATACTGGGCGGCCGAGCGGCCAGAGGCGGAGATTCCCCCCCGGTATCGTTAACAGATCCTTCGATCGCCCCGACCTGAGCTAACGCCGCCCGGGCGCTTTTGTTTGTTGCCGCCGCCGGCTTTATCGCCCCCCGGCGGGTCCGATTCGCTTAGAGGCATCGAAGAGCGAGTCATGGGCGAAGAGTCCGACAGCCAGGCCGCAGCCGCCGAATACGAACAGGTTCGAGAGACCGCGGGAATGATCGCGAGCTCCGCCGATGGCGTGGTCATGAACGTCCGGATGGTCGACGCGATGATGGGACAGATGATCGCGGAGCTGGACTCTACGTCGCGGGACTCCACCGGGGCCCGGTCGGCCGCCGCTGCTGCGATCTCCCAAGTCGACTCGACAGCCGACCTTCTTGCTCACCTGGCCGAGCTCACCGGACACATCAGCCAGCTCGTACAGGCCATCGACGGCATCGCCTGGCAAACGAACATGCTCGCCCTCAACGCCACCATCGAGGCGGGCCGAGCCGGCGACGCTGGCCGCGGCTTCGCGGTGGTCGCGAGCGAAATCAAGGGACTGGCGCGAGACACGGCCACGGCGACCGAGAACATCGGTGATCGCCTGTCGGAAATTCAGGCGGCCACGAAGAACGCCGCGTCGTCGATGGCGGGCGCACGCACGAGCGTGCACCAGATCCACAGCCGGATCGAATCGATGACCGGCGCCGTCACGCAGCAGTGCGCGGTGGCGACCACGGTAAGAGGCTGCGTGAACGAGACCGCGGGCGCCGTCGAGGCGCTGCGAGACCAGATCGAAGAAGGTCTCGGCTAATCGGGAGCAGATCAAGGACGACCAAGGAGACCAACGACATGCCATTGATAACCTGGAACGCCCGAATGAGCATCGGCGTCGATAAGTTCGACGAAGAACACAAGAAGCTGGTGGGGATGCTCAACGAGCTGTTGGACGCCATGCAGGCGGGGCGCGGAAACGAGATCCTCGGCTCGATCCTGGACGAGCTGATCGAATACACCGCCGTGCACTTCAAGCACGAAGAGGACGACATGGACGTCTACCGCTACCCAAAGGCCGCGGAGCACAAACAGCAACACGCCGAGCTGTGCAAACAGGTTGTCGAGGTGCAAGCGAAGTTCAAAGGTGGGGCCTCCGCCACCCTCAGCTTCGAGGTCCTGCACTTCCTGAAGGACTGGCTGATCAAACACATCCAGGGCTCCGACAAGAAGTTCGGAGCCTTCCTCGTCGAGCAGCAAAAGAAGGCCAGCTAGCCTGTTCCTTTCACGAACCGCCCGGCGTTCCGATCTCGATCGGGGCCATGTCGGCCCAATTCTGGCCGGCCTTGATACCTACCCGAAGCGGGACCCGCAGTTCGAACGCGGTCGCCATCGCTTCGGCGGCCACCGCCGCCGCCTCCGACACGCGGTCTTCCGCCGCCTCGAACAAGACTTCGTCGTGGATCTGTAGGAGCGGAAAGGCCGGTTGTCCGGCCGCGCGCAAGGCCTGATCCGCTCGCAACAGCCCTCGTCGAGACACATCGGCGACCGAGCCCTCGTGGGTGGCCCGCCGGGCCAGGCGCTCGGCGTACGACAAATCCTGGGGATCTCGCGACGCCAGACCGCCGATCGGCCACCGGCGGCCAGCCACGGTGACGATGTACCCGCGGTCTCGAGCCAGCCGGAGTTGTTCCTCCTGAAACGCACGGACGACCGAGTAGCGCCGATCGAACCGCTCGATGATGCGCTTGGCTTCCTGCGGACCGACCGCCAGCTGCTGGGCGAGCGCGCTCGCGCCCTGTCCGGCGAACGTCGCGAAGTTGACGACCTTTCCCAACTGTCGCTGGTCGGCGGTGACCGCGGTCTCCGGCACGTCGAGGACCGCAGCCGCGGTCAAGACGTGCATATCGTCGTCACGGCGCAACGGTTCCACCAGCGCAGGGTCGCCGGTGAGATGAGCGAGGACGAACAGACCGAGCTGACGATAGTCGACCGACACCAGACAACGGCCCTCGGGGGCGACAAACGCTCGGCGGATGCGCTGCATCTCGTCGGTCCGACCGGGCACCCGCCCGAGATCGGGATGGGAGTTCACCAGCCGGCCGGAGAAGGACCGCGCGGGGTGAAAGGTCGAGCGAACCCGCCCGTCAGCGTCGATGCAGGCCTTGAGCGAAGTAATCCACGTGTTCCGCATTCGCTGCAGCGCCCGCCACCGCACCACCAGCGGCACGATCGGGTGCTCGTGTTGAATGCGTTCCAGCGCGTCGGTCGCGGTGCTCCAGCCGGTCTTGGTTCGGCGCATCACCGTCAGCTTCAGCTCCTGGAACAACACGTCACCGAGCTGCTTGGACGAGCCGACGTTGAACGATCGTCCGGCGTGCTCGAAGATCTCGCGTTCGAGGGCGACCTCTCGGCCCCGAAAGTCCTCCCCGACCCGATCCAACTCCGTCCCGTCCACCCCGATGCCACCGACCGCCATTCGAGCCACGGTCTCGGACAAGGCCAGGTACTCGGCGTGAAGCTCAGGCTCGACGCGCGGCCGCAGCGCGGCCCACACCGCGGCCGAGGTCGACCCATAGGCGGCCGCAAATCCGCCCGCGGCGACGGGGTCCACCTTCGACCAGGGTCGGCGACGGCTGCCGACCCCTCGGACGTCGTCCTCGGTGGGAAGGGCGCGACGGACCATTTGACGAGCGACGAAGGGCAAGTCGTGGGGCCACAGGTTGCTCGGCTCGACGAGGTGCGACGCAGACGCAGAGTCGCCGACGAACCCTGCCCCCCGAATGCCTCGGCGAGCGAACGCGGCGTACACGGTGGCCGTCTCATGAGCGACCTTGGGCTGGTTCGGATCTTCGAGCCACTCGACGAGAGGGCGAGGGTCGGCATGGGCATCGGCGAGCGGGAAGTAGAAACGCTCCGCATCCGTGGTCACCGCGATGCCCGCCACCGCGCCTCGAACCGGCGAAGGGTCCTCGGTCAAGACGTGCATCCCGACCTCCGACCCTTCGATCGCCGTCACCGCCGCCGCCACCGCCGCCGCGTCCCGGCACACGGTCACTGCAGGCGAGGGCCCGCGGTCCGTCGACAACAGCTCGAAGAAGCCGAGCTCGGCGTACATGGCATTGACCGCCGCCCGGTCGGGAAGCTCGAACGCGAGGGCGTCCAGCGGCGTGGGGAGGGGGCGAGGGCAAAGCCGGGCCGCGGCGAGGGCGGCGGGAATCTCGGCCGACCCCGCCTTCATCGCGTTCCGGGTCCGGGTATCGAGCGTCTCGACCTCGGCGTGGGCGCGTTCGACGGTGCCGAACCGCTCGAGCAAGGCAGTGGCGCTCTTCTTCCCGATGCCTTTGATGCCCGCCAGCTCTCCATCGTCGCCGACGAGGGCCAACCAGTCCGCCACCCGGTCCGGGCCGACGCCGAACCGCTTCACGACCATCGATGGGGTATAGCGGGCGTCTTTGTAGGCGTCGTGCCACCACACGCCGTCGGAGACCAGCTGCGCCAGCCGCTTGTCGCTGCCGACCACGACCACGTCGTCACCGGCGTCGGTCGCGGCCCGCACATAGGCGGCGACAACCTGGAGCTCCTCGGTCGTGGGCACCACCGTCAGCCCCAAGGTCCGCAGGATCAACGGAAGCCTCGCGCGCTGCTCAGCGAGGTCGGGCCACGGGTGGGGTCGCTCCGGATCGATGACCGCCACCGCTCGCTCGGGCGCTTTGCTGGCGATGGCGCGGGCGATCGAGCGCACCACCCCGAACAGCGCGTTCACCGGGCGCCCGTCGTCCTGGCGGCGGTCCGCGGGCACGGCCTGATAGCCTTTGACCAACAGGTCGCCCCCCGACACGATGAGCATGCGGCCGGACATCGCAGTCCGACCAGTCTCGCACTTCGCGACGAAGCTGCCTACAGTCGGGCCTGCGCCGCGCCGAGGACGGCCATGGTGGTCTGATCCTGAACGAGCAGGACGACAGCCCCGCGGGCGGGGTCGAAGCCGTCCGGCAACGGCAAGGTGGTATCGCCCTTGAGCCGGGGTCGCAAAGTGAGCAGCCGGCGGACGACCCCGTCGTGGGTTGAGGTCGACCCCCGGTTCTCGCCGCGGTCGACGCGATTGCTGAGCCCGCTCTCGGTCAGCGCCACCACCAGCCGGGCCGACCCGGGGTCCGCGCCCAACACCCACTCCACCCGCACCACCTTTCGGTCGGCAACGATCGCCGCCCGCACGCCGCTGGCGATGTGGGGCCGCCGCTCGAGCGCGGCGCTGATCTCGCGTTGCGCGGTCCGGCGGCGCGACCCGACGAAGGACCGGCGACCGTTGACCACCATCTGAGGGGTGTAGATCCGGTCGGTGCCGTTGGCCCGCGCGTAGAGATTCTGGCGCTTGGAGTAGACGGGGCTGGAGAACGGATCTCGCCACCCGAGCCGGTTCCAGTAGTCGACGTGAAAGCTCAGCACGAACACCCGCTCCTGTTGAGCGATGGCCAGCGCTTCGATTTGGCGGAGCATTCGGTCCGCCGGGGGACAGCTGCTGCAGCCTTGGCTGGTAAATAGCTCGACGACGGCGAACGAATCGTCGCTCGCTGACAGCGTCGCGCCGGAGGTCGGCTCCGCGGCGGCGGTGGCGGCTACCAGGGTGGCGACGAAGATGCCCCGGGTCATGTTCGTCGCTACGACGGTCGAGAACGACAGGTTACGCCCAGCGCCTCCAGCGTGCGCCGGGACACCGCGGCCAGGGCCGGATTCGAGTCCCAGTACGCGGCCAGAGCGACCACGCTCACCGACAGCGCCCAGCCCCGCCCTCGCGTCCAGGTCGCATCGTCGACGCCGGTCTCCTCGCGAAACACCGCCCGCGCGTCGGAGGTGAAAAGGCTCCATGCGACCATCATATCGCACGCGGGGTCACCTACGCCGAGCCCACCGAAGTCGATCACCGCGCACAGCCGACGGCCTCGCACTAGAAGGTTCCCTATATGAAGATCGCCGTGAATCCAGGCCGGGGGGCCCATCCGAGGGCTGGATGGGCAGGCTCGACGCCAAACTTGGGCTGCCGCCCGCGTGTCGATGCGGCCTTCGAGCCTCGCCAGCGCCCCGACAGTAGCATCATCGCGATCCCCGAGCGGGGCGCCCCGAAAGAAGTTGTGGGGGCCTGCGGCCGGTCCATCGGCGGGGTCAATGGACCGCAGGGCGCGAACGAAGCCCGCGAGCGCGACCGCGGTGGCCGGCGTTTCGCCGAATACCTCCGCCTTCGGGGTCGCCCCGTCGATCCACTCGTAGATCGACCACGGCCACGGATAACCTTCGCCCGGCGCGCCGCTGGCGACGGGAACCGGAATCTCGAGGGGCAAACGCGGGCGAAGGCGAGGCAACCACCGCTGCTCTTTGGCCACTTGGGCCACCGCCCGTTCCACCCGCGGCAGGCGAACGCACCACCGGTCGCCAAGTCGGAACAAAGCGTGATCGGTTCCCCCCGACGGCCACCGCTCGAGGGGCGCCGCCGCCCAACGCGGATGCTGGGCGGCCAAGAGCCGCCGCACCAGCGCTGCGTCGATGCGCGGCCCACGGACGTCGACCGTCCCTTCGTCGCGAGACGGCATTCAGCTCAGCAGCGGCTTTCGCCACCGCTTGCGAATCTCGCTGGGCTTCTGCCCCAGCACCCGCTGAAACGCCTGGGTGAGGTGGCTGTGGCTCGAGTATCCGGCATCGAGCGCGATGTCGACCAGTCGCGTCGACGAGTCGAGTCGACCCAGCGCATACAGAACGCGCAGCCGGTCTCGGCAGTCGTGCAGAGTCATGCCCGTGCAGGCGCGAAAACACCTCGCGAGATGAAACGGCGACAGGCCCACCCGCTTGCCGAGCTGAGCCAGGGTCCACGATCTATCGATGTGTAGCACCAGCAGACGGAGGGTCTCGTCGACCGCGTCCAGGGCGCGGGGGCCGACGACGACCGCGGTTTGGGCCCTCGCCTCGTGATGAGCAACGGCGGCGGATACGATGCCGTCGAGGACGGTCAAGACCTCTTCGTAGGTCGCGTCGGTGGGCGCAGCGCCGGCCTCCGCCCGACGATACAGTTCGTAGGCGCGCAGCGAGAGGACGGGGGCGAGGGGCGCCCACGACCACTCGAACGGGCGCTGACCGTCTTCGCCGTGGGGGGCATGGTGAGCCTCCAGGACCTCGTGAATGGCGTCGCCGGACAGACCGAAGTAGAAGCATCGATCTCCGTCGTCATCGAGCAGCCGCCGGCGATACGACTGGTCAGCGTTGTAGAACATCGCGCGCGATGCATTGGTCACGATCGGTCGGGTGTTGGTGTGCTCGATCTCGACCCCGGTCATGGGCACCACGAAGATCGGCCCTCGCTGGATGACGTTCTCCTGGTTCCACAGCGGGGACTGGGGGGGACACCAGAACCGCCCCATACAGAACCCATCGCCCTCGACCACGTTTTCAACGACCTCGACGCTCATCGCACAATCCTAACATCTGGAGTTTTGGCACCGGGATCCCCCCTTTCGCAAGTGAATCGGCCCGATTGACAACCTACCCTGCGGCTCGCACGCACGATCGTGAAAGCCGGTGTCCATTGCTCATGACACCGTCCCGCCCACCTTTTTGAAAAGGGAGGACGCTGATTGTGAAAATTGTAATGCTTATCGGGACCTTAGCCCTGACGTGCTGCCTCGTCGCCAGCCCCGCGGCGGCGCAGTTCGTCGAGGACGACGTCGAGGTTCTGCAGGTCTTTCGAGGCGAGGGCACCCTCGACGGGTTCGGTTGGGCCTGCGAAGACATACCGGACATCGACGGCGACGGAGTCCGAGAGCTGTTGATCTCGGCCGTGAACTTCAACGGGCGGTTCACGCTCTATTCGGGGGCGACGGGTGAGGTGCTCAACGACGTCGTCGGCGTCAGGAACCACGGATACGCCCTCAACGAAGCGGGAGACGTCAACGCGGACGGGGTGGCGGACTACATCGTCGGCGGCTTCCCCGTCGCTGTCTACTCCGGCGCCGACCAGAGCGTGATCTGGGACCTCAGCTCGATCGTCGGGTTCGGACACGCGGTCGGCGGGGCCGGGGACATCGACCACGACGGCCACGACGACCTGATCGTCGGCTCCGAGCGCACGTTTCCGAACCTGAACGACGGCGAGGTATTCGTCATCTCCGGTCGCACCGGCGCCATCATCTGGAAGCGGGACGGCGGCCCCGGCGAGAATCTAGGCTCGGCGGTCGGCAACCTGGGCGACGTCAACGGCGACGGTGTTCCCGACGTGGTCGTCGGCGCGCAGAGCGCGGGTCCGAACCAAGGCGGCGAGGCGTATGTGTACAGCGGCGTCGACGGCGCGCTCATCCACACCCTGCGCCCCGCCGAGCCGGAACGGGCGGCGTTCTTCGGGCAGTTCTTTGCCTCCGGCGCGGGCGACGTCGACGGCGATGGTGTCGGCGACGCGTTCGTCGGCGATTACGCCGGGCTCGGCGGGGCCGGCGAGACGTACATCTTCTCTGGCGCCACCGGCGAAACGCTCCACCGATTTACGGGCTTCGACGCCGACGACGGCTTCGGGCCCGGTCGGGGCGTGCCGGACGTCAACGGCGACGGCCACGCGGATATCCTGATCGGCGCCTTCTTTGACGGAGACGGCGCCCCCGCGGCCGGAAAGGCGTACCTGTTCTCGGGCCGCAGCGGCGCCCTGCTCCGGACCATCACCTCCACCCGGGCCGGCGTTCAATTCGGTGTCGATGCGATCTCGACGGGGGACACCAACGGGGATGGGCTGACCGACTACCTGATCACCGCCGCCGGCGAAAGCTTGAGCGGCACGGGGATCGGCGAGACGTACCTGATCGCAGGCACGAAGCTGCCGTGTCCGGCCGACCTGAACGGCAACCGATGGGTCGGGGTCGGCGACTTCTTCCGGCTCCTGCGGTACATCCGCCGCGGCAACCTGGACGGCGATCTCAACGGAGACCGGGAAGTCGACAGCGACGACATCAGCGTCCTGATCGCCGACCTCGGCCGGTGTCCGTCAGTGAAGAAGAAGAAACGACGACGACGTCGTCACTGAGTGGCGAGGGATGATGGCCACGGCGGACGTCGGTGCCGCCTTCCTGTAGCCCGTGAACCATCTGGGTTAAGAGGACCGACTGGCGCACACCGTCGCCGAGCTGAGCCGATTGCGTGATTCAGGGTGGCAGGTTTGGGCCGTGCGCCTGCCGATCGACGCCGGACTGCGGGCCATCGAAGATCGGGGCATCGAGCCGACGGCTTTTCGGCACGCTTTCGCCGACGCCGCCGTTCCGTTTCTGGACCTGGGCGCGACGGGGCAGACCTATGACGGTAGCCATCTCGATTGGCAGGCCGCGAAATCCACTTCGAGCGCTATCGGGGACTGGATGGTAACGACGGCTCCGTCGGCGCGGTAGTCCGTTTGGTCATCGTCGCGTGCCCCAGCGCTCCGAACACGACGACCCCCAGTCCAGACATGATCGCGTCGAGGGGGTCGACGGTCCGGCTGGGCAAGAAGACCTGCATGGCCTCGTCGAGCATCGTCAACCCCACGACGATCGCCAACACCCGGGGCGCAGGGTGCTCGGCGAACCAGCCAACGGCGAAGACGCCGACCAGTCCGAAGCCGAAGAAGTGCAGGGCTTTGTCGGCGTCGACGAAGGGCATCGCTGACGCCCCGCCGAGCCCGGCGCACGCCCACGCGGCCATCATTACGACCATACCCATCCATCCGAAGCCGAACCACGCCCACGCGGGGCGGGCCTCCGGCCACCGCCGGAATCCATAACCGGTGATCGCGAAGCCGATCCCCAACGCACCGCCCGCGATGACGTCGGTCAGGAAGTGTGCTCCGGCGACCACGCGGCACGCGGCCACCGCCGCCGCCATCAGCAGCCCGATCGCCATCGGCCATCGGGGTCGAAGGAGCAGCACGTACGTCGCCGACGCGAACGCGATCGCCGCGTGGCCGCTGGGAAACGACGGAAACGCGATGCCGAGGACCCGATAGTCGAGCCCTTCCGGCCGCGGCCGGTCGATGGCCGCCTGCAGCAGCAGGACGGCCACGGCGAGGGCCAGGAGGGTCACCGCCCACCGGCGCCCGTCCGGCGGCCCCGCGCGGCGAGCCGCGATCCACGGCGCGACGAGAGCCAACCCGAGCCCGGCATGCGCAGCGAGGGTCGCCACGGCGCTCATCGCGGCACCTCGACCGCGCGCAGCGGTTGCGGCGTTCGTCGGGTTACGGCTCGGCCGGTTTCGACCACCAGTCGAACAAACCGCCGCCCGGCGTCCCAGCGATCGATGCCCAACCGCCGAAAGGTCGCCGCATGATCGACGAGCACGGCTAGCCCCGCCGCGACGCCGAGCGGCAGCCAGACCGACCAGAAGAGGATCCGCGGCCCCGCCCACGACATCTCCAATCGAAAGAACCGAACGTGAAACGCGAGGTGTCGCTCCTCTTCGGCGGCCATCATCGCCAGCGCCGAGGCGATCGCGCTTGGCGGCAGCTTGGACGCGATCAGGCCGTAGTACGTAATGCCGATCACCTCCGCTGCCAGCACCACCAAGAGCTTGAGACGTACGCCCATCAGCCGTCGGCCGAACACCCACAAGCCATTGGTCCAGTTCTTCGTGATCAGCTTGCCGCCCAGCGCGCGCACACAGTCGCCAAGGATTCGCGCGTGTCGGCCTTCCTCCCGGACCCAGTGTCCGAGCGCGACCCGCCAGTCATCGTCGACGTGGGGGGTCGCGAACCGCCACGCCTCCTTGGCGATCCGCCCTTCCCCGGCCTCCCCCAGCTGGAACACCGCCAACGAGCGGGCCAAGCACCGCCGCAAGGTCGGATCGGGGGGAATGCCGGCGTCGGAGACGTCGGGTCGCGGGGTCAGTCGATTCCGCTCGAAGTAGCTTCGCCAGTCGGACCATTTCATGGCCCCAGCAAACCGCGGGTCCCCGCCTGTTCCTCGAATCACCTCGGTGAGTGGTCTTCGGGCGAGGGTGAGCGGTCGGCGGCCGACGGTGAGCCGTCGGGCGGCTTCAGATCCGCCAGCGCGCCTTGAGACGCTTGGCCGCCTGTCGGGACACCGGCACCGTCGCCCCGTCCGTGAGCTCGGCCACGTACACCCCCGCCCCGACCGGCTCGAGCCCGGTGACGTGCTCCAGGTTGAGCAAAACTCGGCGGTGGGCCCGGATGAACAGCGCCGGGGGGAGCCGTTTCTCCAGGGCGACGATCCGAAAGTCGGTCACATACGCCGCGTCGTTGGCGTGGACGACCACCGACTCGCCGTCGACGACCGCGTATCGGACGTCTTTCGGGTCGACGATGACCAGCCCGCGTCGGGTGGGGATAGCGAGGCGATCTACGACCGGCTCGGCGGCCGTGGGCTGACGATCCCGCCGACCGTCGAGACGCCGTCGCGCGCGGTCCACGGCGCGAGCGAGCCGCTGGGGGTCGACCGGCTTCAGCACGTAGTCGACGGCTCCCGCGTCGAACGCGAATACTGCGTGCTCGGCGTGAGCGGTGACGAAGACGACCAAGGGCCCGTCCTCCGGGAGCAGTCCCATCGCCTCGACCCCGCTCATGTCGGCCATCTGAACGTCGAGCAGTACGAGGTCGACGTCGCCGACGGCCACCCGCGCCGCCACCTCCCGCCCGTCTTCGATCGCCCCGACCACCTCCACATCGGCGAGCGCGCCGAGGAGCCGCTCGAGCCGCCGGCGGGCCATGGCCTCATCGTCGACGATCAAGACCCGCATCGATCACCCCTCCTCCT
Organism: Myxococcota bacterium; assembly: GCA_028289325.1. Lineage (GTDB taxonomy): Bacteria > Myxococcota > Kuafuiibacteriia > Kuafuiibacteriales > Kuafuiibacteriaceae > JANQQN01. The sequence goes on from JANQQN010000034.1 coordinate 14,627, forward strand.
CGGCCGGGGACGCCGGCCATACCACTCGCGTCTCGGTCGAATCGTCTCGGGCCTTCACCTCGACCCGGCCCGCCCCGCCGTAGGTGAGGGCCAGCCGGCGCTCGACAGTCGCCAACCCCTGGCCCCCGGCGCGTCGTCCCTTGAAACGCCCGGGGTTGGTGAGGGTGACGCAGACCGCATGGTCGTCGCGCATCACGTCGACGACCACCGGCCCCCGGTGACCGCGGCCCGGGCCGTGGGTCATCGCATTTTCGGCCAGCGGCAGCAGCAACATCGGAGGAATGGTCACCGCGGGCGGTTGTCCACGCCACTCGACCGAAAACCGCGACGGGTCACGAATCCGAAACAGATCGAAGTATCGTCGCATCGCCTCCATCTCTCGGGCCAAGGGCCAGACCTCCGCCCGCACCCCGACCAACAGCTGGCGCAACAGCGCCGAAAGGTCGACCAGCGCCTGCTCGGCGACCTCGGGATCCTGTCGACACCACTCGGCGATGGCGTTGAGGGTATTGAACAAGACGTGGGGATCGAGATGGGCCTTGAGAGCCATCAACTGGGCCTGCTCGGCTTGGGCGGCCAACGCTCGCGCTCGCCGGCTGGTTTCGATCCACCGCGCCTCGAGATCGATGTCTCGGCCGAGCCCGTAGCCAGCCACCCAAAACAGACCGGCGGAGATGAAGGTGGTGGGCGCGGTGGAAACGAACACGGGCAGACCGATGATCGGCGGCAGCCACACCAGCGACAGCGGGGCGAGAAGACCAAGGCCGGCATACACCGCCAGCCGCCACCCCGCGCTCGCGGCGGGCAGTCCATCGGCGAGAAGGTGTCGATACGCCACCGGCGCGATGAGCAGGAACGCGGTGACCAACCCGATGATGAACGGCCAGCCCCACACCGACGCGGCCAGCTCTCCTTGCACCAGGATGATGGGGACGGTGACCACCAAGATGGGGACCAGCCGCCGAGGGGCGAGCAACGCACGCCAGGTCGCAAAGACATCGCCGGCGCGAAACGCCGAGAAGGTGGGCTCGTCGGGCGACACGAGCCCCATTTGACGTCGACTGAGGCGACTTCCGTAGCGTAGAGTAGAATCGTGAGCAAAAACGTAGTCCGCCTTAGCGACGATCAATTGACTGCGATGCTCGACGATACAGAGTCCGATCGCGTCGAGCGCAAGCAGTCCTGGTCGGGCGATGCGCCCGAAGAGTTTTTGTCACAATCGAGCAGCGACGATGAATCACGTCCCGGTCATCACGTTCTTCAACAATAAGGGCGGTGTCGGAAAGACCTCGCTCGTCTACCATCTTGCATGGATGTTCCATGAGCTAGGAAAGCGCGTTCTGGCCGTTGATCTCGATCCTCAGGCCAATCTGACATCTGCTTTCCTTACGGAAGATCGTCTGGAACGTCTCTGGGATTTCGATACATCGGCCCAACGTGCTGACACTATCTTCCAGTGCGTTCGTCCGCTTACCGAGGTCGGCGATATCAAGGAGGCTACCGCCGTTCGTATCGACGAACGCCTCCGTCTGGTCGCCGGTGACCTCGCCCTTGCGGGATTCGAGGATCTTCTCTCTAGTAGCTGGCCTGACGCGTTGGGTGACGCGAATCTGTATCGTCCTTTTCGAGTGCTTACAGCGTTTTGGCAGGTCGCGCAGCTTGCGGCCAGAAACCACTCGGCGGACTTCATCCTAGCCGACGTCGGCCCAAACCTCGGGGCGATCAACCGGTCCGCCCTCATCGGCAGTGATTTTTGTCGTCATCCCACTCGCCGCCGACCTCTTTTCCTTGCAGGGCCTGACCAACCTCGGACCGACCCTCCGAGAATGGCGTCGAGGGTGGGAAAGAAGAACCGACAACTGGAGCGCTCCTGCATTCCCGTTGCCTCCAGGTTCCATGCAACCGCTCGGTTACATCGTGCAGCAGCACGCCGAAGGGCGGTCACGACCGGCAAGAGCCTACGACAAATGGGTGCAGCGAATCCCTCTGGTGTATCGTTCGAGCGTCGAGCAACGCAACTTCGCCTCGATCCCCGACCCGGACCCGGAGTGCTTGGCTCGACTCAAACACTACCGGAGCCTAGTCCCAATGGCCCAAGAGGCGCGAAAGCCGATTTTTCAACTCACTTCGGCAGACGGGGCCATCGGAAATCATTCACGTGCTGCACAAGACGCATATAGAGACTTCATGAAGCTGGCGAAGATCATTCTGAGCCGAGTCGAGGACCTCCGATAGGCCGCCAAACGGCTGCCCGCTCGATTCTACTCCCTTACGTCCAGTCGAGCATCCAGCCGGTCGACGTTGCGCAAGGTCGGAAACATCATTGCCCACAGCCCGGTGACCATCAGGGTGCCGACCCCGCCGATCACCGCCGCCCGGACGGTGCCGAACAACCGCGCGGTCACCCCCGACTCGAACTCCCCGAGCTCGTTGCTGGCGCCGATGAACACCATGTTCACCGCCGATACCCGCCCGCGAAGGTGATCCGGCGTGTGCAGCTGGATGAGGCTCTGCCGGACGACCACGCTCACCATGTCTGCCCCGCCGACGACCACCAGCGCGGCCAGTGACACCACGAAGCTCTTCGACAGCGCGAAGACCAAGGTCGCGACGCCGAAAGCGCCGACACCGACGAACATCTTGATCCCCGCGTGGCGCTCGAGGGGAAAGCGAGCGAACGCAGCCGCCACCACCAACGCGCCGACGGCGGGAGCGCTCCTCAGGAGCCCAAAGCCGGTGGTGCCAACGTTGAGGATGTCCTCGGCGTAGATCGGAAGCAGCGCGACCGCGCCCCCGAACAACACCGCGAACAGGTCGAGGCTGATCGCGCCCAGCACGATCCGATTCTTGAAGACGTAGTCGAGACCGCCCAGCAGCCGCCGCAGCCCCGGCTCTCCGAGCTCGGGGACGAACGGACGAGGCCTCAGGACGAACAACAGGATCGCCGACACGACGCCGAGCGCGCTGCTGATCACGTAGGCGCCAACCGGGCCGAGGGTCGCGATGATCAATCCCGCCAGGGCGGGACCGACGATGGTCGCGGTCTGGCCTACCGTCGACGACAGCGCGATGGCCCGCGCCAGTCGTTCGATCGAAACGATGTTGGGGAGCAGACTCGCCCGCGCGCTCCAGCTGAACGCGCGCGTGGCCCCGAGGCCGACCAGAATGGCATAGATCGGACCGACGCTCCCTTCGCCGTACAGCGCAAAGCCGCCCAGCGCCGCCGCCCCGACGGCGTACAAGATCTGGCAGACGAGCGCGGTCACCCGGCGATCGTGGCGATCCGCGAAGCTGCCGGCGTACAGCGACAGCGCGACGAGAGGAAAGAACTGCGCCAGCCCCACCCACGCCAGCGCCAGGGGGTCGCGGGTGCGATCATAGACCTCCCACGCGATGGTCACGCTCTGGATCTGGATGCCCATCGCCGCGGTGAGCCGAGCGCCCAGGTAGATCGGAAGGTTGCGGGCGGCGGTCTCGGGCGAAGCGGCCATCGCGAAGGGAAGCCACCGCAGCCGGTCGGCGGTGGCAACCCGACCCGGCCCGCGGGCCCAGAAACGGCGCCCAGAGGCACACGCGCTCGCGCTTGCCCTGAGGCGGTCGGCCAGGCTTAACGATACAGACCATGCGGATGCTCACATCGATGCCTTTTCTCGCCGTCTCCATCGTGCTGACCGTGAGGGCCGACGCCGCAACTCCGCTGTCCCCGAAGCAGATCGCGGCCGCCACCGACGCCGCGACCCCTCGCGCGCTGGCGCTGTTCAAGCGTTACCTCGCAATTCCCAACGACAGCCAAAAGCCCGACCACATCAAGAAGCTCACGGAGTGGATCGAGGAAGAGTTCAGGGCGCGGGGGTTCCAGCTGCGCCGCTTCGCGACCGAAGCCAATCCCTTGGTGTTCGCCGAGCGTCGTCAACCCGGCGCGAAACGTACGGTGCTCGTGTACTTGCAGGCCGACGGACAGCCGGTCGACCCCGCGGCCTGGGACCAACCGGATCCGTATCGCGCGGTTCTGAAGCGACGGGACTCAGGCCGCTGGCGCGCCATACCTTGGACCAAGCTCGGGGGTCGTATCGACCCTGACTGGCGGACCTTCGCGCGCTCGGCGTCGGACTCGAAAGGCCCCAACGTCCAGTTCCTGGTCGCGCTGGACATCCTCGAGGCGGAGGGGGTGCGGCCGGACTACAACCTCAAAGTAGTGGTCGACACCGAGGAAGAGCTCGGCTCCCCCCACCTCGCATCGGCGGTCAAACGCCATCGAAAGCGGCTCGCCGCCGACCTCCTGTACATCTTCGACGGTCCGCCCCACGCCTCCGGGCGCCCGACACTCAGCTTCGGCGCCCGAGGCATCACCACCGCCACGCTGGACGTGTACGGGCCCAAGGTGCCGCAGCACAGCGGACACTACGGCAACTATGTCCCTAATCCCGCGTTCCACCTCGCCCGCATCCTCGGGACGATGAAGACCCAAGACGGCCGAGTCGCGATCACTGGATTCTACGACGGCATTCGCATTCCCACCCCGGCGCGTGGCTACCTCGATGACGTGCCCGACGACGAACCGGCTATCCGGGCAAAGATCGGCTTCTCTCGTCCCGACGCGGTGGGGGACAGCCTTCAGCTCGCCCTGCAATACCCCTCGCTGAATATCCGAGGACTGCGCGCGGGATGGGTGGGCAAGCAGGCGCGCACGATCATCCCCGCCACCGCAACGGCGGAGCTCGACATCCGCCTCGTCAAGGAGAACGACCCGAAACGACTCCTCCGGCTTATCCGACAGCACATCGAGCGCCTCGGGTACACCGTCCTCGACCGCGCGCCGACCGACGCCGACCGACGCCGACATCCGTACCTCGTCAGGATGACCGCGGAAACGTCGTACGTCGCATATCGCTCGCCCTTCGACAGCGTGGCCGGCAAGACCGCGGCCGCGGCCCTCACCCACCTGAACCGCCGGCCGCCGATCCGGATTCGAACCATGGGCGGCTCGGTGCCCATCTCTCCGTTCGTCGACACGCTGGGCGTGCCCGCGGTGGCCATTGCCACCGTCAATCCTGACAACAACCAGCACAGCCCCAACGAAAACCTCCGGGTTGGGGACTTCTTGAAGGGTATCCAGACCATCGTCGCGGTGCTCGCGACGCCGCTGATCGATTGAACGCCGCCCCCTTGGGGCTTGCTGCTCGAACCGGGTCCTCGTAAGGAGGCCGCATGACCCTGCGGATGGTCCAGATCACCATTTCCCCAGACCACGAACGGACTCTGCAGCGGGCCATCGAGCGGCTCGAAGTCTTTCACTCGTGGCACGTCAGCACCGGTGACAATCTGACCGTCTATCACTGCGTCACCGACGCCCGCGAAGTCCAGCGGATCGTCGACGTCGCGCAGTCTCTCATCGAGCACGCGAAGGAGACCCGGGTGACGGTTCTGCCGGTGGAGCTGGCTTTGCCCCGGCAGGATCCGTCGGCGCTGTCTTCAGCGTATTTCGATCGCGGACGGGGCGCGAGCGTGACCCGCGAGGAGCTCCGCTCAAAGCTGGCGATCGGCGCTCGGCTTACCACCGACTATCTGCTGATGGTCATTCTGTCGACGATCGTGGCGGTGATCGGTCTCGTGGGCGACAACGTGGCGGTGGTCGTGGGCGCGATGGTCATCGCCCCGTTCCTGGGCCCCAACCTCGCCCTTGCCTTCGCCACCACCATGGGCGACCGCAAGATGCTCATCGAAGCGCTCAAGAGTCTCGGGGCCGGGCTGGGTATCGCGGTCGCGGGCGCCGCGGGCCTGGCGCTCTTCTGGCCGAATCTTCCCGACACCAGCGAGATCGCCGCCCGCACGGTCTTCGGCATCGATGCCCTGATCCTCGCCATCGCTTCGGGCGGGGCGGCGGTGCTGGCGCTGACCGGCGCCGCGCCGATGACCCTGGTCGGGGTCATGGTCGCCGTTGCGCTCCTGCCTCCGGCTACGGTGCTCGGCCTCAAGCTCGGCGCGGGCGACTGGGTGAACGCGGAAGGCGCCGCGCTTCTCTTGATGATCAACATCATCGGCCTCAATCTCTCCGCGAAAGCCATCCTGACGTGGAAGGGCATCTCTCCGCGGCGGTGGGCGGAGAAGAGCGGAGCGGTACGGTCCCGGTGGGCCACCGTGGCCCTGTGGTTGCTGGCCCTGATCATCGTCGCGGTGCTCGCGTACAGGCACCAGCGGCTGCCAGGGCTGTAAG
>JANQQN010000044.1 GCA_028289325.1 Myxococcota bacterium
CAAGCGGCCTCCGCCGAAGCCCAGGCCCGGTCTGAAGGGTCGGATGACGACGGCTCGGCAAAGGCTCGCCGCTCGGATTCGAAGTCCGAGCGCCGGGAAGCCCGGGCCGCTCGCCCCGACAAGCGCCGTGACGACGACTACGACGAAGACGACGAAAAGCCCGACTTCGAAGACTTCGGGATATCGGAGTTTGACTTCTCGGAGCGTCAAGACGACGGAAAAGCGGCGCGGGTTGCGCCCCCGCCGCCCTCATCAATCGTGGTTCCCGAAAAGAAAGCAGAACCGAAAACGAAGGTCCGGGGCCGGATCGACCCCAACGTGCTCAAAGCGCGTTTGAAGGCCTCGAAGAGACCGGAACCGCCCAAGGACTGGGGCAAGCAGGACATGCCAGCATCCCCGGTGACCGAGCTCGTGGTCCGGACCGCGGCCGACGGCAAGCGCAAGGAGCTGGTCGACGTCCGGCGCGACGCGGGCCGTGGCAAGCGGCCCGGCCAGCGCAAGCGGGAGGAGATGACCGCGAAGGATCTCCTCGAGCACCGGCGCGGCCAGGTGTACTACCCGGCGCCCAATCGTAAGCGCAACGTCCGGGGCAAGAAGCCTCCGAAGCGAGCGGTCGAGCCCCAGTCGACGGTGGCTAAGCAGCCGATTCAGATCGGCCAGACGATCACCGTGGCCGAGCTGTCCCAGCAGATGGGTCGAAAGGCCACCGAGCTGATCGGCTTCCTGATGCGCAACGGCATCATGGCCAACATCAATCAGCCGATCGACCATGATACGGCGGTCATGCTGTGTGAGGAGTTCGGCTACGAGGTCAACTCCAAGGTCATCGACGAAGAAGAGCTGTTGGCGGGCTCGAGCCTCGAAGAGGTCAAGAAGGCCATCGAGGAAGACGAGGGGGCCGAGCCTCGGCCGCCGGTGGTCACGGTCATGGGCCACGTCGACCACGGCAAAACGTCGCTGCTGGACCGTATTCGGCAGACGAACGTGGCGGCGGGGGAGGCCGGAGGCATCACCCAGCGCATCGCCGGTTATCAGGTTCAGACCAGCCGCGGGCTGATCACGTTCCTCGATACGCCCGGCCACGCGGCGTTCACCCAGATGCGGGCGCGCGGCGCCAACATCACGGACATCGTGATCCTGGTGGTCGCCGCCGACGACGGGGTGATGCCCCAGACCCGAGAGGCGATCGATCATGCGAAGGCGGCCGGCGTGCCGATCATCGTGGCGATCAACAAGATCGATAAGCCGGAGGCTAACTCTGACCGGGTCACTCAGCAGCTGGGCGACTTGGGTTTGCTGCTGGAAGAGTGGGGCGGCGACGTCCTGGGCATGAAGGTGTCCGCGAAATCGGGTGAGGGCATCGAGGCGCTCCTCGAGCAGGTGGCCCTACAGTCGGGGATCATGGAGCTGAAGGCCAACCCGACCGCGCCGTCGATCGCGACGGTCGTGGAAGGCCACATGCACCAGGGTCGAGGCCCGGTGGCGACGGTGCTCGTGCGCGAGGGAACCCTCCAGCAGGGCGACATCGTGGTGGTCGGAGAGTCGATCGGCCGGGTTCGCGCCATGCTCGCCGATGGCGGCAAGAAGGTGAAGGCGGCCAGTCCGGCGGTTCCGGTCGAGATCCTCGGCTTGGACACCGTGCCCAATCCTGGCGACGAGCTGCGGGTCGCGAAAGACCTCGACGCGGCGCGGGAGCTGGTCACCATGCGCCGCGACCGACGCCGGTCGCAGGAGCTGGTCAACCACAACAAGGTGTCCCTGCAGGACTTCCTGTCCCGCATGAACCCGAGCGACCAGAAGGAGCTCAAGCTGATCATCAAGGCCGACGTTCAGGGCTCCGCGGAGGCGGTCAAAGCGTCCCTGGTCAACCTGTCGACCCCGAAGGTCAAGGTGTCGGTCATCAGCGGGGGCGTCGGGGGCATCACGGAGTCCGACGTGGACTTCGCGTATGCGTCGGAGGCGATCATCATCGGCTTCGCGGTCCGGCCGGATACGAAAGCGGTGAAGGCCGCCCGGGCCAAGGGCGTCGACATCCGGACCTACAACGTCATCTACGAGGCCGTCGACGAAGTGAAGATGGCCATGCAGGGCCTGCTGTCGCCGGTGGAGAAGGAGAAGTACCTGGGCCGAGCCGAGGTTCGTCAGACCTTCAACGTCCCCAAGGTGGGAACGGTGGCCGGTTGTGCGGTGGTCGACGGCATCATCACGCGCAACGCGAACATCCGTCTCATCCGCGACAACAAAGAGGTCTACGACGGCAAGCTCGGCAGCCTGAAGCGCTTCAAGGACGACGTCCGCGAGGTCAAGGAAGGCTTCGAGTGCGGTATGGGCATCGAGAAGTTCAACGACATCAAGGTCGGGGACATCATCGAGGCCTACGAGATCGTGATGACCGAAGCGAAGCTCGACGAGCCCACCGCCCAGCCAGAGGCGCGCGCCTAGCGCGCGACGAGGAGGCGTACCGCTGGTCTGTGCCCGACCCGCGACGATCCCTGACGAAAGGGGGTCGGGCGCGGGTCGGTTGCTCCTCGACCGGGGCGCTCGGTGATCATGGTCGTCGGTGTTCTTCAGGTGACCCTGGACATCCCGTCCGCGTTCTCGCTCAAAGAGAAGCGCAAGGTGGTCAAGAGTATCGTGGAACGCACCCGAAACCGATTCAACGTCGCGATCGCCGAGGTCGGCGACAACGAGCTGTACAACCGAGCTCGGTTGGGACTCAGCGCGGTGGCGAATGATGGGGCGCTCGTCAACTCGATCCTCGACAAGGCGCTCGACGCCATGGAGTCCGCGGCGGCGGGGCGAGCGGACGTGATCGATACTCAGCTCGAACTGATGCACTTCTGATGGCCGGACGCAGACACAACCGAGGGCCTTCCAGCCGGCCCACTCAGGTCGGGGAACAGATCCGCCAATACCTGTCGCAGCAGCTGCTGGAGGGGGCCTACAAAGATCCGAGGCTGCAGGCGGCGAACATGGTGACGGTGACCGAAGTTCGCATGAGTCCCGATCTCCGGGTCGCCGACGCGCTGGTGTCGGTCTATCCGGAGGATGAGAAGGTCGTGACCGAGGTCTTCGCGGGCCTGGTCTCCGCCACCAACGAGGTCAAGCGATCCATCGGTCGCGCGCTTCGTTTGCGCTACACCCCGGACCTGCGCTGGCGGCTGGACGAGAGCATCGCGTACGGCGCCAAGATCGAGGCGTTGCTCAAAGAAATCCAGGTGAGCGAAGGCGCGCCGACCGACGGCGAAGGCGCGCCGAGCGCCGACGAGGACGAGTAGGGGGCATGGCCCGCGCACGACGGCCGGCCCACACCGGCGTCCTGAAGGTCGATAAGCCGGCGGGGATCACCAGCCACGATGCGGTGCGGACCGTGCGGCGCCAGATGGGTCAGCGGGAGGTCGGTCATACGGGAACGTTGGACCCCATGGCCACCGGCCTGCTCATCCTCACACTAGGCAAGGCGACGCGGATCGGTCGCTTTCTGGAGGCGGCAGAGAAGGTCTACGACGGAACGGTGGTCCTCGGACAAGCGACGGATACCTACGACGCCGAAGGCACGGTCGTGGCGACGGCCGACGTTCCGCCCCTCGATCCGAGCGAAGTGGAGGCGGTGGTCACGAGCTTCAAAGGACCGCTCGAGCAGCGGGTGCCGGCGTTTTCGGCGGTGAAGGTCGACGGCGAGCGTCTGCACGCGCGCGCTCGGCGTGGGGACACCGTCGAGGCGCCCGTTCGCACGGTGCACATTCACGATATTCGTCTCGCCGGATGGCAGCCGCCGCGGATCGAGGTGGAGGTCGTGTGCAGCAAAGGGACCTACATCCGGACCTTGGCGACCCAGATCGGCGATGCCCTCGGTCTTCCTGCCCATCTCGGCCGCCTCCGCCGAATCCAGGTTGGTCCTCATACCGTCGAAGAAGCGGTGGCCCCCGACCGGTGCGGGCCCGAAGACCTGCTGACGATGCCTGCCGCCTTGTCCCATCTGCCACACGTCGTACTCGATCCGTCGATGGCGGAAGACGTCCGACATGGTCGACCCCTGACCTTCGGGCAGATGTCCGACCGTCTGGGCGCGGCCCGTTTCGGGCCAGACGATCCGGTCGCTCTCCTCGGTGAGGACGGGGCGCTGTTGGCGGTCGCGAACACGGTGGCGGGGCGCGAAGCATGGTCCAACCACCCGGAGAGGGACCGTGCGCTGCGTTATGCGTGCGTGCTGTCTTCTTGACAGGCTCACACCGCGTCTCTAGATTCCGCCGAATCTCAGAAGGAAGACTGACAACGCATGGCTCTACTCAATGAACGCAAGTCCGAGATCATTCAGGAATACGGCCGTACGAACGGTGATACGGGAAGTCCCGAGGTCCAAGTGGCGCTTCTGACGGCCCGTATCAACGACCTCCAGCAGCACTTCAGCGCACACAAAAAAGACCACCACAGCCGCCGTGGGCTGCTGAAGATGGTGGGTCAGCGCCGTCGTTTGCTGGACTACCTCAAGGGTAAGGACGAGGACCGATATAAGACTCTCATCGGGTCCCTGGGTCTACGTAAGTAGCTGATTTTATTTAAGAGGGGCGGTGTTCCGGGCAGCGGCGGTGATTTGCTGATTGTCACCAGGGTTGGGGTGGACGTCCGAGGCCGGATGGTCGATGATGTTGTCCAACTCTCGGGGCCCGCGTTGGTTGGTCGAGCAATGGGCTGAGCGGTTTTTCGAGCATTTTGCGTCTTCTGACGAGCCATCCGAACCGCTTTCTGCTTCCCGCTCAGCCCATTGCTCGATCTACCGACGTTGGAACTTGCTCGGACCCCAAGCCGCTGACCGTCCGGTTCGAAAATCTCGGTTCGAAGAGCACCGCTGGTTGGAGAACTAGGTTCCTTAACGGCGCCGAAATTCGGGCGTCGTTGAGACTAAACCCTCGAATTGAACGAATTCGAGGGATTTTGCGACGCGGCTGACAACCGAACGTCCGGCACCTCCGGCCCTCAGAAGATCGGCGACCGCATTCGCCTGTTCGGCTCCCCATGGCCGTCGAGAGCGGGTCGCCCCCGAACAAGGAACGACGTCAATGACACAGTACTCAACCCAAGCCGAAGTCGGCGGTAAGACAATGCATTTCTCCATGGGCAACATCGCCAAGCAGGCCCATGGCTCCACCGTCGTCAACTTCGGCGACTCGATGGTGCTCTGCACCGTATGCGCGGCGAAGGAGCCGAGGGCGGGCGTGGATTTCATGCCTCTGACCTGCGACTACCTGGAGAAGACCTTCGCCGCCGGCAAGATCCCGGGCGGCTTCTACAAGCGCGAGGGACGGCCGCGCGACCACGAGACCCTGATGTCTCGCATCATCGACCGCTCCATTCGCCCGCTGTTTCCCAAGACGTGGCGCTGCGAGACCCAGGTCATCGCCACCGTAATGAGCTTCGACGTCGACTATCCGACCGACGTGTGTGGGCTGGTGGGGAGCTCTCTCGCCTTGACCATCTCCGACGTGCCTTTCGCAGGCCCCATCGGTGCCGTGCGCGTGGGGCGGGTCGACGGCAAGCTGATCGCCAACCCCGACGGGGATCAGCGAGCCAAGTCGGACATCGACCTATTCGTCGCCTGCAGCCGATCCGCGATCACCATGGTCGAAGGCGGGGCGGAAGAGGTTCCGGAGTCGGCGATCGTCGACGCCCTCCTGTTCGCCCACGAGTCCTGCATGCCGCTCATCGATATGCAGGATCGCTTGCGTGAGGAACACGGCAAGCCCAAGCGTGAGGTGCCGGCGCCGATCACTGACGAAGCGGTGGTCAACCGGGTCACGGAGCTCGCGACCCCCGGCCTTCGCCACGCGATCACTGTCCGCGACAAAGCGGAGCGCTACGCGGCGCAGGATCAGCTGAAGGCCGACGTCATGGGGGCCCTGAAGAACGAGCTCGGCGAGGAGACCTACGCCGATAAGGCAGGGATCGCCAAAGAGGCGTTCGGCGACCTCAAGTACAACGCCGTCCGTCAGATGATCGTGGACGAGAAGGTGCGTATCGACGGGCGCCAGATGGCCGACGTCCGCCCCATCGCCTGCGATGCGGGGCTGCTGAACCGCGTCCACGGGTCGGCGCTGTTCCAGCGCGGCGAGACCCAGGCCATCGTGACCGCGACCTTGGGCACCAGCGCCGACGAGCAGAAGCTGGACACGCTAGAGGGCTTCTCGTTCAAGCGATTCCTCCTTCACTACAACTTCCCGCCCTACTCGGTCGGGGAGACGAAGTTCCTGCGGTCCCCCGGTCGCCGCGAGATCGGGCACGGCGCCCTCGCCGAGCGCGCGGTGGAGCGATTGCTTCCGAGTCAGGAAGCGTTCCCGTACACCGTCCGCATCACCTCCGAGATCACCGAGTCCAACGGGTCGTCATCGATGGCCAGCGTCTGCGGGGCCACCTTGGCGATGATGGACGCGGGGGTTCCGCTGCGGGCGATGGCCGCGGGTATCGCGATGGGCCTCATCGAGCACGACGGCAAGATCGCCATCCTGTCCGACATCCTCGGCGACGAGGACCACCTCGGTGATATGGACTTCAAGGTCTGCGGAACGGAGAAGGGCATCACCGCGGTGCAGATGGACATCAAGCTGACCGGGGTCAGCCGGGAGACCCTCGAGGCGGCCCTCAACCAGGCCCGAGACGGGCGGCTTCACATCCTCAACGAGATGAAGAAAACCCTCGATGCACCGCGACCGGAGATCTCCAAGTGGGCGCCGAGGATCACGAAGCTCAAGATCAAGGCAGAGCGGATCAAAGACGTCATCGGGCCGGGCGGCAAGGTCATCAAGGACATCGTCGCCAAGACCAACGTGTCCATCGATATCGATGACGACGGCACGGTGAACATCGCATCGTCGCAGTCGGACATGGTCGAGAAGGCCATCAAGATGATCAAGGACATCACCCGCGAGCCGGAGGTCGGTAAGATCTATCTCGGCAATGTGCGCAAGGTGGTGGAGTTCGGGGCCTTCGTGGAGATCTTCCCCGGCACCGACGGCTTGGTTCACATCTCGGATCTCGCGGAGAAGCGGGTCAACAAGGTCGAAGACATCGTGCGGGAAGGGGACGAGGTCCTCGTGAAAGTCACGAGCATCGACCGCCAGGGCAAAATCCGGCTGTCCCGCAAAGAAGCGATCGGCCAGAAGGTTTCGGACTGATGAGCAGCGCGGCGGGCCCGGTGACCGTCCGCTTGCGGGCGATGCCGGGCCGGCCCGAGCGCGCGGTCCCGGCCTACGCGACCGCAGGCGCGGCGGGATTGGACCTGCCCGCCGCGGAGCGCCTCGTTCTCGACCCTGGCGACCACGGTGCGGTGGGCACCGGGTTCGAGATCGAGCTGCCCCTCGGATACGAAGCGCAGGTCCGACCTCGCTCGGGGCTCGCGGCACGCCACGGGGTGACGGTGCTCAACAGCCCCGGGACCATCGATGCCGATTACCGGGGCGAGATTCGTGTCCTCCTGATCAACCACGGTCGCGAATCGTTCGAGGTTCGCCCCGGCGACCGGATCGCCCAGCTGGTCGTGGCGCCGGTGTGCCGGGTCGAGGTGGCCGTTGTCGACGCGCTCACCCCCACGCCCCGCGGACGCGGCGGCTTCGGACACACCGGCGTCTGACCCCCTTGTCGGATTCGACAGGACGGCCGATTGTGGAGGACTGCCGAGCGCGTTTGCTCGGCGAGGGGGGTCGATGTGCTCTGTTTTCGGTGCGGCAGCCACGTAGAAGAGGGCGTGGCGAAATGCTGGCACTGCGGCGCTGATCTCGCGCCGCGGCGTCGGATTCCGACCAGCGATCTTCGCGCTCGTCGAAGCGGGTTGCTCGATGTCGTGCACAGCAGCGGGGACGAGATCGGCCAGCGCTATCGGGTCAAGGACATCCTCGGCTCCGGCGGGGCGGGGGTCGTGTACCGAGCCTACGACCGCGAGCAGGACCTCGACGTGGCGGTCAAGATCATCAGCAGCCGGCTGGTCGATACCCCCGCCCGCCGCCAGTCGTTGATCCGTCAGATCAAGGTCGCCCGCCGGCTGAGCCACCCGAACTGCGTGCGGGTCTTCGATGACGCGCTTCACGACGAGCGGCCGTTCATGGTGATGCCGTTCCTCGAGGGCCTCTCTCTTCGCCGGATCATCGACCTTCGGCTGGAGAAAGGGCGCGTGTTCGCGCCGTCGGAGCTCGAGCCGATCTTCGATCAGCTCTGCCAAGCTCTCGACTACGCGCACGACCGCACTTTTCACGGCAACCTGAAGCCCGACAACGTCATCGTTCTGCCCGACCTGCTGAAGGTGACGGACTTTCCGCTGGTGCAGGGGCTGCCGCGCGCGCCCTTTCTCGCCCTCCAGCGGGAGCGAGGCCGAAATCTCTGTTATCTGGCCCCGGAGGTGCGAACGCCGGACGATGACCCCGGCCGCGCCGCGGATATCTACAGCCTAGGGGTGATCCTCCTGGAGATGCTGACCGGCCACGTGCACGACGACGCGGACCCGGAGGCCCTCGATAGCGCGCTGGGGCGGATCCCGGTCGCGCTCGCGGACGTCGCGCGAGGATGCCTACCCAGGTCGGTCGAAGGCCGCTTCCGAACCGCCGGCGCGCTATACAAGAGCCTGACCGCCGCCTTGACCACGGCGGCGCCGTCGGGGGGCGCCGAGCCGATCGACCCGCCTCTCCCGGTGGCCGGCGTCCAGGCGGGGTCGCTGGCCTACCGCATCGACACTTCGATGATCGAAGCGGAGGCGTCGGCGCCCGGTGGGGAACGATGGGTCACCGACCCCGGAACCAGCGACGTGGCGTTGGTGACCCCCCTGATCGACGACGGCGACCTCATCGATATCCCGGAGGCCAGCGCGTCAGACCTGATCGCGGCCGACGAGGACGAGGAGGAGACGCAGTCCCTCGACGAGCCGACGGCCGAGATCCGGGCCCTGTGGGCGCGGCTGAACCGCCCCCTGGACGAACCGGAGGTCATCGAGGGTGATTTGCCGGGGGCGGGGGCCGGGTCGGTGGAGGTCGAATCATCGCCGACATCGATCGACGACGTTCCGCCCCTACGAGCGGTGGTCGATGGGGCGGAGATCGATGGGGCGGTGGCCAGTGGGGCGGAGGTCGATGCGGTGGGGTCGGCGGCGCCGCGGGATGACGGGCTCACCTTTCGCGAGTCGTCGCCACGGGGCGGCGGCGCGGCCGTGGATCCGGCGGAGGCCCCGCGCCCTCGGGGCCCGGTTCTCGCGCCGACCGATGATCCGGC
>JANQQN010000047.1 GCA_028289325.1 Myxococcota bacterium
CCGACGAGCCTACGTCGGATAAACCGATCCCCGAGGCGCCGCCGCCCGGCAAGTGAGGCCCGCATGCGACGGTTCCGAACCCTGGCCTTGATGATCGCCCTCGTCGCCGCCTGCCAAGACGCCGACCGTTCGTCTGACCGGCCGGCCCACGCCGGCTCGCCCACGCCGAACGGTGGCGGCCAAGGCGCCAGCGAAGCCGTCATCCCCCCGCGTCCGCGGTTCGAGACGGCAACGGCCACCGTCGGCGCGTACTTCGTCGACGTTCGGGTCGAACCGTACGAAACCTTCGTCGATATTCGCCCTCTCATTCGCGCGGCGCCGACGTGGCACTGGCGACCGACCTCGCAAACGTTGAGCCTGCGCCTAAACGACGACCAGGCGTTCGCGGACCAGATCCCTGCGCTGACCGAGATGCTCCGCCTCCTCGTCGACCGCCAACGGCTCGACCTGGCCCAGACATCGCTGCGGTGGCGTCTGGATCCCTGGCAGTATCCGGATTATTCGGCTCGCCTGGCTCGCTTCGCGGCCACCGACCGTCGCTGGGCCCCGGCCCTGCGCGCGTCGAAAGGAAGCGGGACCCAGTTCTATCGCTATATCATCGATACGACACGACGCCGGCGGCTTCATCGAGAGCTCGACGCGATCTTCCTCCCCTTCGGTCGGCGTCCGATCCTGTCCGGCGCGGAAAAATGCATGCGCTCTCGGCCCGGGTCCTCCGACGAAGTCGAGCGATGGATGGACAAGCAAGGCATCGGGTCGAAGGTCAGCCTCCCCGTGGGATGTCTGATGGCCACCTTCAACCTGCGAGCCGCGGCCCGGGCCTCGGAGGGCGCGCGCTAGATGAGCGCAGACCAAAGGTTATGGTCGGCCAGGGGAAGGTGGGCGGGCCGTCGATCCGATCTTTGTGCCCCTTGACGCCGAGGCCGGTTCGGCGCTACGACGCCAACTGCTCATCGAGACCGGCTGAGGGACTGGCCCAGAGACGCCGGGGCAACCTGCGAGGTTAACCACCTCGAAATGGTGCCAACTCCAGCGAGCCCCGGCGCGCGACCGATGTGCGGTCGACGCGCCGAGCCCGGGCTCGGCAGATGAGACGAGTGGCAAGCTCTCCGCGCGGGAGCTCAGGGCCCTCGTTGCTGTCTCCGGAGATCGCTGAGCGCCGAGGATCTGCGGATCCCGGTCGGGCCGAAGGAGACGTGATGAATCGACTTATTGAATCCCCAGCCCCGACCATCGATGATCGATCCGGCCTTCGGCCGGCGACCCGCGCCGTGCGCGACGGGCTGCTCGCCGATACCCAACACGGCGCGGTGGTGCCCCCGCTGCATCTGTCGAGCAACTTCACTTTCGCCGGGTTCGACGAGCCTCGCCCCTACGACTACACCCGCTCTGGGAACCCCACTCGGGATCTCCTCGCCACCGCCCTGGCCGCCGCCGAGGGCGGCGCGGGCGGCGTGGTCTGCAGCTCAGGGATGGCGGCCGTCCATCTGGTCACCCAGCTTCTGCAACCCGGGGATCTCCTCGTCGCCGCCCACGATCTCTACGGCGGAAGCCACCGGCTGCTGACCGCGCTCGCGAACCGCGGCGCGTTTGAAGTGAAGTTTGTCGACCTCACCGCCCCCGCGGCGCTCGGCGACATCGAGGCGTGGTCCCCCCGCATGGTGTGGGCCGAGACCCCGTCCAATCCCCTGTTGCGCGTCACGGACCTCGCGGCCATCGCGTCCGCCACCCATCAGGTCGGGGGCCAGCTGGTGGTCGATAACACGTTCTTATCGCCCGCCCGGCAGCGCCCGCTCGCGTGGGGCGCGGATGTGGTCGTGCACTCCACGACCAAGTACATCAATGGCCACGGCGACGTGGTCGGGGGCGCGGTCATCTGTCGCCATCCCGACATCCACGACCGTCTCGCGTGGTGGGCCAACGCCATCGGCGCTGCCGGCGCCCCGTTCGACAGCTATCTCACCCTGCGGGGGTTGCGAACCCTCGAAGCGAGAATGCGGCTTCACGAGTCCAACGCGGCGGCGGTCGTGCAGGCGCTGAGCGCCGACGAGGTGGTCGCGCGCGTGTGGTACCCGGGGCTCACCGATCACCCCGGCCACGACGTCGCCCTCCGCCAGCAAACCGGTTTCGGAGGCATGGTGAGCTTCGAGCTGGCCACGGGGCGACCGGCGGCCCAAGCGTTCGTCAACGGGCTACGAACGTTCGTCCTCGCCGAGAGCTTGGGCGGGGTGGAGAGCCTCATCGCCCATCCCGCAACCATGACCCACGCCGCCATGGACCCCGACGCGCGCGTCACCGCGGGCATCGGGGAGGGCCTCTTGCGGCTATCGGTGGGCATCGAGGATGTCGACGACCTGATCGCCGACATCCATCGCGGACTGCGAGCGGTGCGGGCCTCTGGCCTGCAGTGAGCGGTCAATCGCGGATCATGGCCCGCGGCCGAGGTCATGAGGCGAAGAACCGAGCGCCTCCTTGCGCGTGACCGACTTTTGGAACCCAGCAACGCGCGGGCGGGGTGCGCTGGACGTCGCCTCGGGGAACACGGTCCGCGGAAACACGAGGTCGAAGCCCAGATTGGAGATGTCGCGGCCCCCAACGGTGATCACCTCGGGCCGGCTCACGGTTGGATATCCTCCGCATGATTCACCGGCGTCGCACAGAAAGCCGTCGTTGTCCGAATCCGAGCCCCCCACGATGCGATACGCGCCCGCGGGTACGTTGGAAAACGTGTACTGATAGCTGCCGTTGCTGTTTTCCGCCGTCTGCGTGGCCAACGTGGCGCCGGTCTCGGCGTCGAGGAGGATGACCCAAGTGAATCCGGTGTCCGGCACGAACGACACGGTACCGACCGTTTCCATCGACACCGCAACCGAGATCCTGCGCGCCTCGCCGTCGACGGTGTAATCGAAGTCGATCGACGCGGCATACCGCCCGGGCGGCAAACCGGTTCGGTCGACGGTGACGGTGTAGACGCCCAATCCATCCGTTGTCGGCGGGGCGGCTACGGTAAGCCAATCGGCGTTGTCCGTGACCCCCACCACCGCCGCGGCACCGTCGCCGGATCTTTCGAGGGTCAAGACAGCCTCGGTGGCCGTATTGTCAAAAGAGAGAACATTGGGGCTCGCGGTCAGCGCGGTCGGCAGCGCGGTGCCGGAGACCGCGCGCACCGCGGCAAGCGCGTCGATGAGACCATAGCCGAACGTATCGTTGCGAACGGACGGCCCATCGCCCATCAGGTCCTCGGTGATGCTCCCCGCTTGAATCCAGGCATCGAGCGCGGCCGGCGTGACGGCGGCGGGGGCTCGGGCCTTCATGAGGGCGACGACGCCCGCGACATGGGGGGCGGCCATCGAAGTCCCGTCCGAAAACTCATAGACCTGTTCCTTCGCCCCGTCGGCGTCATTCATCATCGTGCTCAACACGCCGTCGGAGAAGCCGTCTCCGTCATCGTCCACCGACGTGTCTCCCCCGGGGGCCGCGATATCGACCGCGGTGCCGAAGCTCGAGTAGGGCGCCAGCTGCTTGTGCCGGTCGACCGCGGAGACCGATACGACGCCATCGTAGGACGCGGGGTATCTGAGCTCTGAGCTGCTGGCATTACCGGCCGCGGCGATGATGATGACCCCGGCGTTGCGCGCTTGTGTGCAGGCATCCTGAAACGCTTGACTGAAACCTGCACCGCCCAGGCTCATGTTGATGATATCGGCCCGCTGGCTGGGGACCCGACCCGAGTCGTTGGGGAGCCCGGCCGCGAACAGGACGCTCTGAATGATGTCGTAGTCCGCCCCACCGGAGGCGCCCAGAACCCGCAGCGGCATGACTTTGGCGCCCCACGACACGCCCGCAACGGCGCGCTGGTTCTGGGTCGCCGCGGCGACCGTCCCTGCGACGTGCGTACCGTGAAAGGAGCTGCGATTTCCCAATGCAAGATCTCCGGCGTCGTCGGGGTTCGGATCGATACCGTCACCATCTCGCGCGTTGTCGGGATCAGAGATGAAGTCATAGCCATCGATCAGCACGCCTTGAAGGTCTTGGTGATCGAGGGCGACGCCGGTGTCGATGACCGCCACCGTCACCGGACTACTGGTACCGCTCTCGATATCCCACGCCTGCGGGAGATTGATGAGCGGATAGTGCCATTGCAACGGATAAAACTCGTCGTTGGGCACCGCGTAGGCGCGGCGGATGTAGTTGAGATCCGCGGTCGCCACGTCAGCGCGGCGCCTGAGCGCCTTCAGCATCCGCCGCGTCTCCAGCAGCAACCGGGCCTCCGAATCCCGCGGCAAGTTCAGTTCCCAAGGCGCCTTCGAAGCGCCGACCCCGAGGGTGCGAAGCGCGAGCGAACGGCGCTGCGAATCATGGGGAAGGGCCAAGCGTGCGGCCCGCCGGGGACCACCGCCCTTGGCCACGAGCCCCAATGACGCGGCCTTCGTAGCAATATCAGAGTTTCCTTGCGGGCCGGCGGCGAACGACGTGAAGCGAACCACGACCTCGCCCGGCACGAACGCCGGCCGCGGCGCGGACTCGCCTTCCCGCTGCTGTCCGATGGCGAGAACGTAGTTCGAGGTCCCCGCGAACCCTCGGACCACGATATAGTAAGCGCCATTCGACGGCACGTTGACCACCTCGGTTCCGCCCAACCCCTCCGAGAAGTCGACAGGAACGGTGAGGTCGCCTTCGGCAAATAGGAACAGATCGAGATCGACATCCTGGGTGCCTTCAAAGTCAGCGATGGTCAGGCTGATGGCTTGCCCCGCCGCCAGGCTCACGCGAAAGACGTCAAACGCGTCGGCCTCGTTCGCGAAACGATCTCCCGGTCGTCCCGTCGGCACCGCGGTCACGAAGCCGCCGACCGCGGCCGGATTGGGGATGACCTGGGCCCGGTCGAAGGCGTCGTTGTCGATCGCTTCGGCCATGGGGTCGTTCGTGTCGCTGTCCATGACCGAGCCCGAGGCGGCAGACAGCGTTCCGCTCACCGAAACGGCGGGACATGATGGGCAAGAGCCGCCGCAGTCGACACCTTGCTCGTCCTGGTTCCGGACGCCGTCGTCGCAGGTCGGACACGCGTCGGGACACGAGCCGCCACAGTCGACCCCTTCTTCGTCTTGGTTCTGAACGCCATCCGAACACGCTCCGCAGGGACCGCAAGGCCCCCCGCAGTCGACACCTTGCTCACCTTGGTTCTGAAGCCCATCAGAGCAGCTGTCGGGCTCCCCTTCGTCGTTGCCACTGCAGGCGGACATAAGAAGCGACCCTCCAAAGATGATCAACAACACAGTCCTAGTTAGCTTCAGCCCCATCTTCGCTCTCCTTCCCTATTGCCCCTGTGCTCACGCCACCCAACACGACCCCACCGAACACGCTGCCCCCCAGTGCCGTCAATCTGACCTGCCACGGTCATCGCGCGCACACCAAAGCGATCACGAAGAGACACTCTCGCAAGCCAGCCTTCCGAAGCGTTCGGGCGGCGGAGGCGCGCCCGCCAGCAAGCGTAGAAAGGAGTTTGAGGTCACATCTCTGCACGCCCCGAGGCCCGGCGTTCAACACGTCGACGAGCACCATCGATGGCGTCTCGTGTGCACCTCATCATGATGCGAACGCTTAGCCTGTTCGTGGGACTTGCTCATCGACGAATCCGCGTTCATGACAATCCGCGAGCCCATCCCCTACTGCGGACCGACACGAAGACGGGTCGCGCCCAACTCATCGAGGGCGTAAGGCGCAACCGGTGATGAGCGAATAGGGGGCCGCTCGGCGGGTCCACCTGGACGCCGGCGGGCCGAAGATCAATCGAAGATAACCGCCCCGTTACAAGAAGGCGGGAGTTGATCGGGCGCCGCGATGACGTCGGCGCAGCTCGCAGCGTTGATATCGGAAATGCACTGATCAAAAGACGCCGACGTTCGATCGGCTTCGCTGCAGGGTGGCGGACTATTGACGAAATCGTCGAAGCACTCGCCAAAATCGTTACCGAGGCACGCCGCACCCTTGTCACAGAGTTCGCGGGCCAGCCGCTCACACTGGGCCGGAGCCGAATCGCCGTCGTCGTCGCCGCACGCGATCGACACCGAAGAGACGGACAGAAGCAACAGACAGAGCCTAAAGCGGGACATCAAAAACATGGCCGGACGCTAATCGCAAAACCGAATCCCCGTAAACGAACCGGAGCCGTGTGATCGCGATTGTCACCGAGTGTTCGGTCGCCTTGCACCCTGTGCAAGTGACATTTCAGACTCCATCCTCATACGAGAGCAGGTGCGCAGATTAGGCGGGCGGCCGTGTCGATTTTGGCGCGGGTAGCACTTTTGGTTCTTCGTGCGGCGGGAGGCTTGGACCTTTCGTCACGGACGAGACGGGGTTGGCACACAGGCGAATCAACGATACCTGGACGCCATGCGGAACGCCGTCGTTTTGTCGTCGTTACTCATCGGAGCCTGCACGCTGGGCTACCCCAATCTGGCTAAGGCCCAAGAGGGTCAGGCCCTAGCGATCTTTCCAATCGAAGACCGAGGTCCTGTGCTCAAGGAAAAGACCCGCGAGGTCCTCAGCGATTACTTCGCCGGCCTGATGGCGTCGATGGGCTATTCTCTCGTCCCTCGCGACGAACTGAAGGCGCAGCTGTCAAAGCAAAAGAAGGCCTCTTACGAAGCCTGCTACGACCAAAGCTGCCAGATCGAGGTCGGTAAGGAGGTCGCCGCTTCGTCAGTCGTGGCCACTCGGGTCGCGCAGGTCGGTTCCCAGTGCATCTTGACTTCATATCTGTTCGAGCTGCGAACGTCGGCCACTAGAGCCGCCGCCACCGCCCGTAGTGAGTGCTCGGAGGACGCCATGATCACCGCTATGGAGAGCCTGGCCCAGCAGCTGACGGGACGGCGCGTGAGCGCCACTGCTCGAGCGGAGGCGAAACGCCCCCCTCCCCCTCGCCCGCCGGAACGCACTGACCCGGCCCCGAAGCCAAGAGCAAAGGCGGTACCGAAGAAGGCGCCGGAACCACCACCACCACCGCCGCGGAACGACGAAGATCGCCGACTGGCGATCCCGTTCGCTGACCGCCCCCTAACGCTGCCCAAGGGTACCCTGATCATCCCGGCCAGCCGCTTTGGAGAGAATGCGTCGATCCTCGGTGGCTTCGGCGATACCTTCGCGACCTTGGACATCGGGGTCGGTTACAGCTTCACGGACAACCTTCAGGCCCAGGTCATCTTCCTTCCCTTGAACCTAGCCCCCGACGCCGGCTACGGCGACCTCGGCTTCGCCGCCCTTTATAGGCTGACGTCCGGCACAGTGCAGGTAGGGCTGCAAGCGTCCGTGGCGGTGCCCACCGACGAGATCTTTCAGATCGAGGCGGCACTGCCCATCATCGCGCGCAGTCCAGGTTTTCGCTTCGAGACCGCCTTGGCCATCGGCGGTATCGATACCGACGACACCGACTTTCAGGGGTCCGTGGCCGTGCCCCTGGCGTTGTACGCTCAGCCCAACCAGCACTTCGCGCTCGGGTTTCGGACCACGAGCCAGATCCTCGATCTGAGTGAGTCGGGCGACAGTCTGAACTTCTCGTTGGGTGCCGGGACAACAATCACGGTGCCCGGCCGCCGCGGGCCTCTCGTCGACGTCGACTTCTACTTCGACTTCCCGTTCGCCATCACGCCGGGAGGCTTCGTGACCGTCGACGACGACGGATTCCTTCAGGAAAACACCACGAACTTCGACATCTGGCAGATATCGATCGGCGCGACCTTCTTCTTCTTCATCTGAGGCCACACGCGCCGGCGGGCGGGGAGCAGAGGCGAAGCCGGTCGGACAGGCAAGCGACAGAGGCGCCGGCCGGGCGGGGGCGAGCCAAGGTCAACGGGCAGATCTCAAGTCCACCGCCACGGGCGCAGGACATAAGAGCTGCCGTCCTAGGGCAGGTCGAGCGGATATCCCGCCTCGACGCCGGCCGGGATCACGTTCTCCGGCCACGGCGTTCCTTGGTCGAACTCGGTGAACTCTTCGAAGTTCCAATCGGGTGGATCGAAGTCGATGCCGTGGTACTGACAAACGCAGGTCGCCTGGCACTGGTAGGTCCAACAGCCATTGATAAAGGCTCGCGTGCAGCCGCAGCTCATCGAGCTGACCCCGGTGGCGTACGTGAGCGGGTTGCTACACTGCATCTCGCAGTGCAAGGCCCAGCCGTCGCAGAACTCGGCCTCGGACCGGATCGGCGGGTTGCACGGCTGGGACGAGGAGTTGAACGTACGGCCGCTCGTGCCCCGCAGCGCTCCGGTCATCGTGAGGTCGAATGAAGTGCCAACCTCATCTTCCTTGAAGCTGCGGGTCACCACCCGCGTCTCCCCCACTTCGAGCTTGGTGTAGTCGATGTACTCCGCGCCCGCGGATACCGCGCCTTCCTCGGAACGGACGACCATCGCGATGCCGACCATGTCCAGCGCGCTCTCCGATCGGTTGGTAATCACGTAGTTGACCACCAACTCAGTGGAGCCATCGTCGTTCGCGACGACGTAAGCGGAGTCGATCGCGCCCGAGATGAGGGCGTCGTCGAAGTTCTCGAAGGCGAGCTCGACCGGGGTCCATTCCTCGGCGAGCGCAACCCCTGAGCCCACGAGCATCGCGGCGACGGTCACCGCGACGCGGATGGGCAGAAGGGTGGCAGTGGGGGCGGAGATTGATCTGTTCATTCCTTTGTTACCTTTGCTGTCGATGGAGTCTCGGGCTTCCTCCTTGTTCGAGGCCGGCGATGGATTCTGGGCACAAAAAAGGGCGACGGCCGCCGAAGACGTACGAAACGTCGGGGCCACGGTCCGTCTTATGAAGATTCCACGGCGCCTACGGCATCACCGAGGGCGGCGCCTGGAAGGACTACGCGAACAATATCGCGCGCGGATTGAGGACACGGAAGAGCGAGATCAGCTGCGCTTGCGCTTCGCTCGGTCTTCGTACCGATCGAGAAGCTTCTCCGTGTCCCCAAGAAACGCCGATAGCTCTTGCTCGCTGAGCGCGGCCTGGACCTCCATCTTCTCTCCCGCAAAGCCCAAGACGGCCAGTAGGCGATGCATCAACGATTGAATTCGAGCGACAGGCTGACGTTCGATACCGCCGCGTCGCCGACTGCGACGCACCGATGCTGAATCCGGCGTTTCCGAACGCGAACCGTCGGCGGGCTGATGGTCGGATGCTCGCGAGATCTCGTCTTCAGACTCCTTCGAGACCGCTTCTTCCGTCCAGTCGAGCTGACGTCCCGTGTGTCGGCAGGTCGGCTTGAACTCGACGGTGCCGTCGGCCGAGATCGAGATGGTGACCTCGAACTCCGCTTCCCCCGGCGGGGCCTTACGTATCCCGCTGACCGACAACGCCAAGAGAAGCTTGTTATCATCGACGGATTCGGCGTCGCCTGAAAAGAAGATGAGTCGCGCCGTCGTCTGGTCCGCGCGAACGGTCTTGAAGACGCAGCTGGCGGTCACCGGCACCACGGTATCTTTGGCGACCAACAGCTGCGCCTCGCCGCCGACCATCATGACGTGGAGATCGTCGGGCGTGACGTCCAGAAGCACTACGCGTCGGTCGTCGTCGCGGATCGCGGCGGCCTGGATCGCGGCGCCGATAGCCGCCACCTCTTCCGCGTTGATGCTGCTCGACGGCGTCGTACCGAAGAAGTCACGCACCATCTCCTGGATCTTGGGCATCCGAGTTTGACCGCCGACCAAAATGACGTCGTCGATCTCTTGCCGCCGGATGCTGGCCTCCATGAGCATCCGGTTACAGATGTCGATGCAGCGCTGGTTCAGGTCGATGACCAACGCTTCAAACTGTCGGCGGGTCAACGTCCGCTTGAAGTGCAGCGCGTGACCGTCACGGACGGCGGTGTTCAAGGCGAGGTAGATGTCCGTCTGCTGCTTTGAAGAAAGGTCGTGTTTTGCCGCCTCCGCGGCATCGCGGAGACACTGCATCGCCTGGCGATCCTGCATCACGTCGACGTCGTGCGCCTTGAGGATTTCCAGACGCAGCCACTCTATGATGCGGTGATCGAAGTCTTCGCCGCCGAGATAGAGATCGCCGGCGGTCGCGATAACCTCGAATTGCTCGTTTTGCATCTCCAACACGGATGCGTCGAACGTCCCTCCACCGAGACTGAAGACCGCGACCTTCCGCTCACCTTTTCGGTAACCGTAAGCCAGCGCCGCGGCCGTCGGTTCCGTGATCATCCGAACGACGTTCAGGCCCGCCATCCGGCCCGCTTCCTCGATGGCGCTTCGCTGTCGGGCGTTAAAAAACGTCGGCACCGCGATGACACATCCGGTGACCTCTCGACCGAGGTCGTCTTCCGCGATCCGCTTCATCTGCCCCAAGACCGCCGCGCTAACCTCGACCGCGCTGTAGATCGCGTCCTTCACCACGATGCGGATGTCGCGGTTCGGGCCCCGAACGAGCCGGTGGGCGCACATCTTGAGGGCCACGACCACCGTTTTGGAATCCCACTTACGGCCGAGGATCCGCTTGACGGCGCGAACCGTCCCCTCCGGTTTGATGACGAGTTGGCGCTTCGCTTCATCGCCGATGAGCCAGCGACCATCTTCCGTGCCGGTAACGATCGATGGGATGGTCCGCTGGCCCGCTGCGTTGGGAATGACCTTGGGCACGCCGTCCTCGACGACGGCGACACACGACGTGGTCGTACCGAAGTCGATGCCGATGATTGTGTCCTTCGACAAACTCATCCTCCTCGTCGAAAGCATCGCTCCCCGGCGCGCAGCAGAGCCGGCGAGCGTCTGCGGGTCATCAGCGCCATGATACATCGTCTCGACGGTCCGAGAACACAACCTATCGGGGCCCTGCGCGTGATCCACGACCTTCGTACAGCCAGGAGGTACCCGATCGGTTCCTTTCCGCGATTCGCCCCGTCCACGTTGCAGGCCGAAACCAGATTCAATCACGCCGCCCGGCCGTGGCGCGTTGGTCGTCGATCCTGCCGTGGCCGACGAATCAAATGGGTGAGGGGGCTTCCGCCGGCTGCTCGGACGCGGCGAGGAGCTCATCGAGCTGCTGCTGCGTCGGTGCGGGCAAGGCCGCTCTCACCGCCAGTAGATCCGCCAGCAGAGGCTCGGCCAATCGGGCAAGAACACTTGCACCCTCGAGGGTGGCCGCAAGCTGAGAAATCTCGGCCAGGCCCCGCACGGTCTTCAACGTTCCCGAATCGACCCTGGCCCCCAGGAGTTCGCCGTTCGCCGCGGCCAGGATGATCGTGGGCAAGGCAACCTTCAACAACGAGCGTCCGAGAGGACTCTCGGCGAGACGGGTATCGACGCCGGCCTTCTGAAGGTGGTTGACCGTAACCTCCAGAATCTTGTCGAGGAGGACCTGGGCGCCGGCCACGCGGGCCGCGTACGCCAAATTGTCACGAGTGGTTTCGAGAGTCGTCTTGTGATCTTTCACTGAGCTTTTCCTTTGCGCTGGTGAGCGGTGGGGGTTCGAATCAGCGAGCGGTGCGCCGCTCGCTATCAGGTCTTCGCTTCCCGGCAATGTTCGCCCCGGCGGGAAGGTCATCACGTCGACGAACCACTGCGTCGAGCTTTCGAGCCGCCCCCGGGCGGCTCGGATCTTGTCGGCGTCGCCCTCGCCGCAGACGAAGCGAAGCGCATCGAGACGGTGGCGGATATGGTTGGCATCGTCGTCCCCCAGCACCGCAGGCGGGTCCGCCAAGAGCTTCTCGGTGGTGTAGATCAGCAGGTCGGCCTTGTTGCGTTGAAAGGCCAACTTCGTCTTGGGCGTGTCTTCTTCGCCCGAAACCTCGGCTCGTTTGACCATTTCTTCTATCGCATCTTCGGAAAGCCCAGACCACGCAACCGCCTTGATCTGTTGCGCCTTGCCCGACCTGAGGTCGCGGGCGGACACGTTGACAATGCCGTTGAATTCGACGTCGAAGGTGACCTCGATCTGCGGAACGCCACGAGGTTGAGGATGAATGCCCGATAGCCGGAGACGGGCCAGGGTCATGTTGTCTTCGGCCATCGGCCGCTCGCCTTGCAAGACGTGAACATCGATCGTCGATTGATCGTCTCGGTCGGTCGAAAAGACCACGGATCTCTTGGCCGGGAGGGGCGTGTGGCGAGGAATGACCGCGGTCAACACCCCGCCCGCGGTCTCCACGCCGACAGACAGCGGACTGACGTCGAGGAAAAGACTGTCTGGGTCACCGCTGAGGATGCCGCCTCGAATCGCCGCCCCGACCGCGACGACCTCGTCGGCGCTCACGGCACGATCGGGTGTAAGACCGAAGAAGTCCCGAACGACCTGCTGAACCCGCGGCATCCGGGTCTGACCACCGACCAGCAACACCTTGTCGATCTGGTCTCGGGTCAGGTCGGCGTCTTGTAAGGCTTTTCGACAAGACTCCAACGTGCGCTGGATGAGATCCTCGACCAGCCCCGCGAACTCGGTCCGGGTCAGGGTTACGTTGAGGTGCTTCGGGCCGGACACGTCCGCGGTGAGAAACGGTAGATTAACACTGGTCTCCATCAACGATGAGAGCTCGTGTTTGGCCTTTTCGGCGGCTTCCTTCACGCGCTGCAGCGCCATCCGGTCATGCCAGACATTGACGCCGTCGTTCTCGTCGGCGAACACCTGCACGAGATGCTCGATGATGCGGTGGTCAAAGTCATCGCCGCCGAGATGCGGATCTCCACTACTGGAGAGGACTTCGATGACCCGGCCGTCGTCGCTGATCTCGAGGATCGAGACGTCGAAGGTCCCGCCGCCAAGGTCGTAGACCGCGACCTTCATGTCGTCGCCCTGATCGAGCCCGTAGGCGAGCGCGGCGGCGGTGGGCTCGTCGACGACCTCCACCACGTTGAGATCGGCCATGCGCCCGGCCTCCTTGGTCGCCCGACGCTGGGCGGCGTTGAAATGGACGGGGACGCTGATCACCGCGTCGATGACTCGATCGCCCAGGTACTCCTCCGCCGTCTCCCGCATTTTGCGAAGGATCATCGAGGCGATCTCCTGCGGCGCATAGGCCTGGCCACGAATCTTGATCACGGTCTCGCCATCTTGACCCGCTCGGACCAGGTACGGGACCCGACCGGCATCCGTTTGCACGTCGGCGCAGGCGAAGGGCCGCCCGAGGAACCGGTTAATGGAGACCACCGTATGCTCGCCGTTGACGATGGCCTGGCGCTTGGCGATCTGGCCGACGAAGCGTTCGCCGCCGTCGGTCTCCGCCACCACAGAGGGCGTGGTTCGGCGCCCTTCAGCGTTGGAGGGAACAACCGGCTCACCACCATCCATGACGGATACGCACGCGTTTGTCGTGCCGAGATCGATACCAATGACTTTGCGCATTCGCGAGGTACTCCTTCGAGGGAGGCGAACGCCACCCCGCGACCGGCGGCGGCCGGACGTTCGTCCAGTCTCGCCGGCACGTCCGAACGTTTGGCCCCGAGCGGCGTTGACGGCTGGGCTGTGCAGTCTTGGTACGCCATGAAGGCACCTCTGTTTTCCGTGGCGACTGACGAACCTGGTCAGTCCGAGGTGACGAAAAACGGCCACGTTGACGATGACGGCCGTAGTCGGTACGACGGCGCTCGTTGGCTTACTTCTTCAAGCGCCGCGCGAGTCGGCGCTTCGCGTTTAGCGCGCCGTCATGGCGTGGATCGAGCCGGAGAACCTGGTCGTAGTGGAAGTAGGCGATATGCAGCAGGCCCATGTCTTCTTGCAGTTTGGCCATGAATTCGTGAGCCGCCAATGAGTCGGGGTCTTTGTCGATCGCCTCCGTAAGGCATCGACAGGTCGCGTACGCAGCATTCCGCCGTCGACTGGGGTCAGCGTACGTGGCCCACGCAAGCGTGGCCAGATACGTGCCCGAAGACGGGTCGTTGTCCACCGCCTCCGTCAACGCCTCACGAGCCCGCGCGAAATCCTTCGTTCTTAAGCACACCACGCCCATCCCGTAATGACTTCTGGCCATCGTGCGCTGCTCGCTGTCCATCGTTTCGATGTACATCCACATACCGCCGATGGCGGCATCGTAGGTAGGAACTGCATTAACCAACGAGATCCGCGTTCGTACGCGCTTTTGAACCTGTCTTCGCTTCCGTTCGGGCAACGAGCGCTCCGGTGGGTCCTGCCCACAGAGGTCATCCGGCTCGGACAGCAGCGCTCGTCTCGCCGGCTCGCTCTCCATCAACTCAAGGAGGATCGTCCACGGATCGATAGGGACAGCGAATTCTCGTGCGTTCCCGTTTTCACCGGTGTAGGCATACCATTCGCCTTCCCGCACGTGGGCCAACGCGCCCAGACGAGCGCGGATCTGAAACCGAATGCACCGATCGATCTGCTCTGCGTCCAGCCCGTCGCGAGCCAGGATCGAGCCGAGCAAGGCGCGCCGACCCTTCGCGCGCTGCTGCTCAGCGAGGGCCGCTTCGACCTCGGCGCGACTGCACAGCGACCGATCCACGAGGAGCTGTCCGAGTCGATGCGCCGAAGCTCCGGGGCCCGACACGTGCGCCGGCCAGCCGCGACAAAAATAGACCATCACGTTTCCGCCCGCCGTCGAGACGTTCAATAAGCCCGTGAAGCCTGCTCGAATCGCCTTCAGCAGCAGGCTTACGAACCCAGCGTCGACGCCGAAACGGCCTTGGGTTAACTCGCCCATCCGTCGTACCCAACTACCTCCCGAGGCTGCCCTGCCCCAGGCGGATCATGGACGGATTGTATCGACGTCAGCAAGATCATCGGGGGCGGGCGTTTCGGGACCAGCGCCCGGCAAGAAGGCGGCTTCACGGGGTCGACATCAGGCGCTGTACGCGATCGCGAAAGCCTCGGGACACACCGATCTCGGTCCCGTCGCCGAGAATGACCACCAACTTGCGCTGCGCGGTGCGGACCACCTGTCGAATGTAGTCCCGGCGGACGATCGCCCCTCGATGAATACGGATGAATGTCTCGGGATCCAGTCGGCGTTCCAAGCTATTCATCGACTCCCGATGCAGATAACACTCCGACTCGGCATGAATGGTCACGTAGTAGTCCGCGGCTTCGATCCAACGGATCTCCTCGGCGTCGAGGAACACCACTCGTCCTGATGATTTGATGGCCAGTCTCGACGACGTCCGCACCGGTGACGTCCGTTCCTCGTCGGAGGCCACCGCGCCGTCTTCGTCTGCAAGAAGCGCGGCGATCCGCTTCGAAGCTTCGGAAACACGTTCCAAGCGAATCTGGCGTTTGGCTCGAGTAAGCGCGGCGAAGAAGCGCTCATCGTTGAACGGCTTTACAAGATAGTCGATGGCTCGGCTATCAAACGCGGCGATCGCATATTTGTCGTACGCGGTTACGAAGACGACCAGTGGGGGCGGCGCGATCAGTCGTTCTAGGACCTCGAATCCGCCCATCTCCGGCATCTGAACGTCGAGGAACAGCAGGTCCGGACGAAGGTGATTGATCTTGGCCACGGCATCCCGCCCATCGCCGCTCTCCGCGGTCACGGAAACGCTCGGATCCTGCGCCAACAGTAGACGTATGCCCTCTCGAGCTGTCGGTTCGTCGTCGACGATCATGACGCCGATGATCGAGTCGCTCATCGAGAATCCGCCTCTTCGACCTCGAATGGAATGTCGATGCGAACCGTCGTACCGCCGCTTTCATTCTTCCCCACCGTGAATGTGCAGTCGCGTGGATACAGTCTCTGAAGGCGGTCGCGGATATTGGCGAGACCGACGCCCGTCGTCGTCATCAGGCTCCAGTCCGACGGCAGTCCGACACCGTCGTCTTCGACGATCAAAGCCAGTCGATCGGCCCGACGCTGAGCCCGAATTTCGATCTTGCCCCCCCGTGCGCGGGGCGCGATCCCGTGCCGAACGGCGTTCTCGACCAGCGGCTGAACGACCAGAACCGGGGTGAGCGCGGCCTTCGCGGAGCGAGACACCTCGGTCTTCACCACCAGTCGATCGGAGAATCGCATTCGCTCTATGCTGATGTACCGATGCACGAAGGCCATCTCGCTATCGAGAGGGACTTTCTGTTTGTCCGTATGGTCCAATGTCATGCGCAGCATGTCCGCCAGATCTGTCAGCATCTGGATCGAAGCGTCTTGGTCTTTGCGACGGATGTGCACCCCGATCGTGTGAAGTGTATTGAAGAGAAAATGCGGATGCAGCTGCATCTTCAGCGTGTTGAGCGACGCTTCCACCAAGCTCGCCTGCAGCTGGGCCGCCTCGAGCGCCTTCGCTTTCAGCTGGTCTCGATAGCTGAGCGCATGACCCACCGCCAACACCGCTGCGTAGGTAATGACATCCTGGTGGGCCGAGAACTGAAGCAGCTCGACGAAGACCGGCCAGAACCCGGTACGCTGGTAGTACTGGTTCTCGGCCAGCAGGCCGAGCCACGTCGAGAGCATCAGTCGAGGGAGAATGATCGCCGGCATCAAGGCGACGTGCACCGGCGCGTTGGTCAACCACCCTCGTCCTTGCAGCGGAAATCGGGCGCCGACGGCCAAGACCAACGGCGTCACGAACATCCAATAGACCCAAGGCCCAAGCTGCCAAAAGAGGATCTGCCAGTACGCTGGCGACCCGTACCTCGCGCGCATGAGATACGCCTGCGTGGTTTCAAACAACCCGATGCAGGTGAAGACCACCACGATGACGACGACGCGCTGCACTCGCTCCAACTTGCATCGGGCCGTTCAGCCGGTCAAATGATGCCCGGACGCCGGCGGTAGGTCGGTAGGTAGGGGGGCCGGAC
This sequence comes from Myxococcota bacterium, assembly GCA_028289325.1. GTDB lineage: Bacteria > Myxococcota > Kuafuiibacteriia > Kuafuiibacteriales > Kuafuiibacteriaceae > JANQQN01. The sequence continues at coordinate 16,735 of JANQQN010000047.1, forward strand.
GGCGTAGATCAATGGCGAAGCGACGACGCCCGTAGCTTGGCCAAGTACAAGCCGGGCCCATCTTCCTCGGACGGGCTCGCAAAGACCACCGACCGACCATCGGCGGTCATCAGGGGCGAAAAATGGGCCTGCTCGGCGATCCGTCGCGGTTTCGCCTGGCGATCGGCAACGTCGGCCATGTGAAGGTCCCCGGTCGAAAGCAGGAACTCTCGCTCCGGATTCAGCGTGGGCGTGTCTTGGTACAACACGACGCTCCCCGCCCCCGCAAGGACGTCGAAGGCCGTATTGTCCGCGCTGATTTGACGGGACCCACGTCGATTCCCAGCCCGCAGGGCGCCCGTCCCCATGGTCGGATCCAGCTGGAAGTAGAGGGCGTATCGCGAGTCGGCCGTGAAGATCTGATTCTGCACGGTATGCGTCGGGTTCGGGTCGAGCACGAACGGCTCTGCGGTCCGTACATCCAGCACGTTCATGTCCGTCAAGCGGGTAGCGGGATCGAAGACCGTAGCGAACAGCGCGAACCGGCCGTTGGGCGACGCGATGCGGCTTCGGTAATAACCGCCCCGATTGTACGCGCCGGAGTAGAGCCCGATGACGGGGCCGATCACGTTTTGCACGCCGTGACGGCGGGCGAGCCGCAGCTCGGATCCCTGTCCGTCCGCGCCTTGGGCAACATAGACCGAGGTTCCGCGTCGATTGATGAAGCCGCGGCGGGACGCCACCTCGTCCACGATCTTGACGTGGCCGAAGAGCGTGACCTCCGCCACGCGATCGTCGGCCAGGTTGACGAGGAAGACCGTGCCTCGAGGATTCGATTCGAGGGTGAACGGCATCGGGGTCGCGATGTCGTCGATCAGATCGACGCGTCGGCCGTTCTTCCATACCGAAAGGGTGGCCGTCGATTCTCCGTCTGCGCAGTACGCCGCGACGGGGATGGAGCGTCGCCCGCGCCTCGCGAAGCCCGCGAGGGGGCGGCATTGGCCGAACGGAAAGTCGAGAGGAATGTCCTCCAATAGCTTCGTCGGGTTGAGGACGTCTCGGGTCTTTGCGTGGACGATGTCGCCGCGAAGGCCGTCAGGGGTGGTGTTGGTGATGAACACGACCTGGGTGCCGTCGGAGCTGGCGGCGGTCGCGACGACACCGACGGCCGACGAGGCCGAGATCTCCTGCGGTCCGTGACGGGCGGTCCAAAGAACAAGGGGACTCACCCCGAAGCCGGGGAGTGTCCGGTCCGGATCCGTCCACAGAAAGACGACGGGACCCACTTGAAGCGGTTGCGCGATGTTCGAGCCGGGGACGTCGGCCACCTTGAGACGGGGCGCGCCCGGCGCCAGCTTGGTCGCGTACAGCGTCTGCTCGTCTTGGTAGATCGCGTAGCCATCGTCGGTGACCGCGTGCAGGAGGAGGTCGACGCCCGGTTGAATGCGGACGGGGTCTCGTCGATATCGGTGTTCGGGCGCACCAGATGTCTCGTCGCCGGCGGCCTGAGCGACCGCTCCCCCGCCAACCACGGTCAGCAGGAGCACGACCGCTGCGTAATGGAAACTGTGTCTTGCCATGGCTCGAACCTACAGCGCCCATCGGGACCGCTGGCGACGGATCAGTGGATGACGCGCTTGGCGCAGGGAGTTGCGCCATCCCTGCAGTGTGTCGGCCAACCGGACGCGATACTCAAACGAGCCGAGGGTGGCATCATATATCACCCGACCGGCCACTGTGCTCGGGCGGGTCACCTCGTAGCACCGGGCCCGGGCCAACAAACAAGACCGGGCCCACCGTCGCCGGCCTCACCGGTATCTGCCCTCCCCATGCCAACGTAGGTTGCCTCGTATGTTCGAGTCCGAGGTCGTTGAGTATCCGAGTGGAGGTTGTGGGGAGGAACGGAGCGAGCTGATGAGCCACGTGGCGGAGGGCCTCTGCCGCCGCCTTGAGGGTTCGTAAGCCGGCGGCCCGTCGAGCTTCAGACCTCGAGCGGATCTCGGTCCATGGGGCTCGTTCCGTCAGCCACCGGTTCAGCTTGGAGATCGCCGCGAAGACCGCCTCCAGCCCCCGGTGCAGCCGAAAACGTGATACCTCGGCGTCGACGTCTTCGCTGAGCGGCTCGACGATGGCCCGCGCGTCGTCGTCGTCAGGCGCGCGCCACGGTTCGCGCGCGTTCCGCGCGAGCAGTGTCGTGACGCGTCGCACGAGGTTTCCCAGCCCGCCGACCAGATCGGCGTCGATGGCGGTCGCGAGGCGCGCCTCGCGGAAGTCGCCGTCCGAGGTCGTTCGGATGTAGCGGAGCAGGAAGTATCGGAGGGCGTCCGTCCCGTATCGCGCCACCAGCGCCACCGGGTCGAGGGCGTTCCCCAGGCTCTTGCCTATCTTATGTCCGCTGACCGTTACGTACGCGTGCACGAACAGATGCGTCGGCGCAGGTAGTCCTGCAGACTCGAGGAAAGCGGGCCAGTACACGCCGTGAAAGCGGCTCACCCCCTTGCCGAGCACATGCACCCGATCGCCGCCTCCCCGCCAGTAGCGATCGAAGGCCGGCCCGTCGTCGGCATAGTCCAGGCCACTCAGGTAGTTCGTCAGGGCGTCGAACCACACGTAGACGACCTGCTCCGGGTCGCCGGGGACCGGAACCCCCCAGCCCTGCGCGCGGGTCGCCGAGCGAGATACGCTGATGTCTTTGAGCCCCGTGGCGAGGAACTGTCGGAGCGCCCGGCCCTCGTGCGCCGGCTCGATGTGGAGCCGACCTGAGTCCAACAGGCGCTCGACATGGCCTTGATAGCGTGACAGGCGGAAGAACCAGTTGTCCTCATCGACCAACTCGGGCCGTCGTCCATGCTCCGGGCACACGCCGTCGACCAGGTCGGCGGCGGTGACGAACTGCTCGCAGCCCACGCAGTACAGCCCGCGGTAACGTCGGCGGTAGAGGTCGCCCGCGGCAGCGCAGGCTCGCCACAGGCGCTCGACCGCGGGCCGGTGTCGCGGGTCGGCGCTCGTTCGCACGAAGCCGTCGTACGACAGATTCAGGGGGCCACGCAGGGCTGAGAATTGCGCCGCGTTGACCCGCACGAACTCGGTCGGGGCGCAGCCGGCCGAGTGTGCGGCCCGCACGTTCTTGAGGCTGTGCTCATCGGTGCCGGTCTGGAACCAAACGCGGCACCCGCGGGCGCGGGCGTGACGCGCCAGAACGTCGGCCTGCAGCAGCTCGGTGGCGAAGCCCAAGTGGGGGGCACCGTTTACGTAAGGAATGGCGGTCGTGATGTAGAGGTCAGTCATAGCTCGGCTCCTCGCGCCGAAAGACGCGCTTCGCGACCCGTGCGCGGATCGCCAATCGAATTCGGGGGCGCGTGACTCAGGCCCGCGCCCGGGTTCGCCGATGAACTCTGGATTGACCGAGAGGGCGACGCCGAGCGCAGGCTACGGCATCAGCATCGAGCTCTGGCCCGATATCGCGTGGCGGACAGGAAACGTCACGACACCTGGAACTTGCCACGGTCGCCGCCCGCGGATCAACCGTGAATCGACGACCGTGTGACCGAGCTGACGTGGCCGAGCGCCTGCGTGCGAACGCATCGCCGGCGTACCATCGTCGGCTATAGCGAGTAGCTGACGAGCAGCCCCGCCCGTACGATGGGCTCGACCTCCGAAGCGCCGTCGAGCGGGACGCGCGCGGCGCCGAAGGCGACCTCGAGCTGAACCCAGAACCGCTCATCGATCGGCACCGCCAGATACGACAGCGCGGCCGCGCCGATGACCAGACCGGTGCGGTCCGAATCGGTGACCCCGAACAGACGCTCGACCGTCGCCTCGTCGTCTCGTTGGAAGTCTTGTCGGACGCCGGTCACACTGATCTCGGCGCCGATGCCGACATCGAACCAGGCGACCGGCACCGTGTAGGCCCCGGCCACGCCCAACCCGAACGCCCAGTTTCGGAGGTGTCCATTGGCCGTCTCGACGGCGCTGGTCGTACCCGTGAGCTGAGCGCGACCTAACCACGCGCCGAAGCGTCGGCTCACCCGTAGCAGGGCAAGTTGCTCGACGCCAGATCCAGGCAACGGATTCGCGCCTACGCCGTAACCGAGCGCCAATCGCCAAGGGCGAGATTGGATGGGCGTTCGGCCTCGGAGAATGGATTTGGCCCTGCGCACGCGAACGAAGTCTTCCCCCTCGACCCGCTGTTCCCCGCCCCAGCCGAGATTGACGTCGGCCACTCGGGCCGTGACCGCCGACGGCTGAACGACCCGGTACCATCCGGCGGGAAGCGCGAGGCGGACGACCTCGCCGTTGATCTTGGCGACTTCGGCGACAAGCTCTTGTTTGCGGTTGGCGACCCACACCGTGCCTTCGATATCCTGTCCCAACACGAGCGCGGCGTGGTGACTTCCTGGCCGGGTGAGAACCCATGACCCGACCCCTTGGACATCGAATGAGAAGCTAGGGTGCTGGGGGGCGCCGCCGAGCACGGCCGCCGCCGCCGTTCGACGATAGGCATATCCGTAAGCCTCAGAGAGGCTCACCGCTCGATCCCCATCGATGTCCGCCGCACCCCGCAGCCCGGTCAAGAGATGATGAGAGAACAGCGCGCCCCGGAGAAAGGCGCGTTCCTGAGCCGGCTCACCAGGACTTGCCGACGCGATGAACACATCGCCGTCCACCCTCGAAGGTGCTTCGAAGGCGACATCAACTTCGGGGACCGGTCGTCCTCCTTTCGCCTTGACGATCGCCGCCGTCTGACAGGCGTCGATCACCGTGAGCTTCACATCCGCCGCCGACGTGCGGACGAGCGCATGCAGCTCCGCGATGGCAAGCCTCGTTCCCGACAGATGAAGGGCGTCCTGATCCGCATGGCTGGATACAAATACGATCAAAGAAGTTCGTGTGTCGTTCGCCAGCTCTCGAAGTCGGCCCCGTGCTTCATGCAACACCCGTCGAACGCCGGAGGCGTTCTCCCCCGCCACGATGTACGCTCGATCTTGCGTGACGCCACCGATCTCGATCATCAATCGGTGAAACCGGCGCGCGTCTTCTTCGGCGTAATCCAGCGGCTCGTCGGCCCCTATCCCCACGTTCGCGCCGATGGCCACGACGACGCGCGTATCGGTCTGTGGGGGTGCGGCGACCGCCATCGCCACCACCGCCAGCCACCGCATCACCGTCGCTTCCTCTTGGTGACGAGGACCGAGACGGCGTGCGAACCCAGTCCTCGTCGGTGCAGCGAGGTCAGATCGCCGTTGGCGATGGTGATGGCGTTTCGAACGTGTTTCTCGATCGCTCGTCGTTCCCCCGTGGAATCGCTCACGAAGAGAACGAGCAGCTCGCGACCGACGTAGTCATCGAGTTCGATCGCCCCCGGCAAGACGATCCCTTGGCCGGCAGCGATCGTTCGATTCGCAGCACCTTCGACGGGGTAGTACCAGTTGATTCGTCGATGCTCGTCGATACTCAGGAGCGCCGCATACCCGGGCTTCGGAACATCAGCCACGAACCGCAGGACATCGCCAGGATTGAGCTCGTCGCGCACGTCGAACGGAACGGCGGGCTGACCATCGCGGCTGACGTGCACACGAAGCGCGAGTTGCACCGCTCCTTTCATCTTGATGCCAGCCGGCGGCGATTCTGGTGCGAGTGACGACACGAGGTAGACACCCGCCGCGCCGAGCGCCGCCATCAGGGGCGCCGCCAACACCGCGGCCCGGAACCGGTCGCGAAACCTGCTCACCTTCATCTTCTCATCGAGCAACGCGACGAAGGTGGCGCTCGGGTGCATCGCCTGGTATGCGGCACGTTCTTCGCGAAGGGTGACCACGCGACGCATGCACTCGACGCAGACCGCGACATGGCGCATGACGGCCTCGTCCACGACCACGTCGTCTTCACCGAACGCCAACTGTTCGATCGTCAGCGCCGACGGATGCCCATTCGGCTCACCCGGCCCCAACGGGTGACGCGGCGTGTCCGCACTCATAGCGTCTCCTTGATCCTATCGGGGGCTACGCCGAGCTTCTTCCTCGCCGCGGCCATGAACTTGGCGAGCCGCAGCTTCACCGTCTTGCGCGATACGCCGACGTGAGCCGCTACTTCTTCTTGGGTAAGCTGGTCGAAGTGATAGAGCACCGCGACCTCGCGTACGGTGTCGTCGCACGCCTCGAGGACCTGCGCGATCGCTCGAATATCTTCTGGAGTCACGTGACGGCCAGCGGACGCCTGCTCAGCGGCCATCGCGCGGTCGACCTCGTTGGGCCCCGGGTAGCGCCGGCGACGGTCGAGATGATCGAAGCAGACGCGGCTGGCAATGCTGTAGAGCCACGGCAACGGCGAATCGACGCGACGGTTGGCGCCGTACTTGATGACCCGAATGAACACTTCCTGTACCGCGTCGTCGGCCTCGGCCGCGCTCCCGAGGATCCGTAGACAACGCCGATGGACCGCGTATCCATACCGCTCATAGAGGGACTGAATAGAGGCGCGATCCATCGAGCGTCGACCAGGCCTTGAGCTTACGGGCAAGGCCAGCCGTCAGGGACGGCGGCTCCGGGTTCGAGGCACGCGCGAACCCTCAGACGACGAAGGACGCAGGTGCGGTCGAGGACCACTTCCCTCCTTCCAGACATATCGTAGGCACGGCGTTCGGGGGAACAGTTCGTGAACAGAGGCGAGAAATCCGGGGGCGCCGGAGGCCCGAACTCGTCGCGGTGAATGACCGACGTACAGGCCCAGCGCTCCGCTTGTTTGCGCTCTTCGATCGACGGCGGGATCTCGATGACGATCTCGTCTTCAATGGAGCCGACCTCACCGCGACTAATGCGGCCGCCGTACTCGTCGAACTCGTCGTATCTCAGGCTGAAGCCCTGAGGCACGGACAGGACTTCGCCGGTGACAGGGTCCGGATCCAGCACGCCGTCGAGGTAGATGACGGACATACCGATATCGAGCGCAAGAAGCTCGTCGCCGGGGCCATTAACGGAGGGCAGATCGAGGTCGCCATTGCCGTTGGTATCGATGAACGCCACGACGTATCCGCGGGCCGTTTCCCCGACGCCGGTGCCGAGCTCCGCCAAGTCGGCGCGCGCTTCTGCCGGCGGAAGCTGGTGAATCGGCAGCTGGAAACGGATCGGAAACGTCGGCTCGAAGGCGATGGCCTGCGAGACCCAGCCTGGTCGATCGACCCGGCGTTCACTGATGAAGAGCTCGCTCGAAGGCTCACCGGTGCAGATGACGGGGGGCGGGCCGTCACCGGGCTCGGTGGTGCGATAGCCGAACGCGTACCACATGAGCGCCAGGGACACCTCGCCGCTCAGCGCCGCGGGCTGCGAGGTGTGCAGCGCACCGTTGAGCGTGGCCAGCGGGGTTCCTTGAAACGCTTCGCCCTGGAGCCCCGATTCGGAATCGTCGCAGGCGGCCAGCGCGAACCCCACGGTGACCAGGGCGGAGCGGGTAGAAAATACGTCTTGCTTGAGCACGTCTTGGGGATCTCCTGTTGACGGGTCACGGCGGGGCCGTTGTCCGTCTGCTTGGTAGACCGGCCGAGCCCGGATTCTTGGCACCCCAAAACGCACGGGTGTCGCCTCACGCCGTGCCGTGGGTCGGGCCCGCCGTCACTTGCTGATGACGATTCGGTCCCCGGTCCGAAGATCGATGGCGAAGAAGCACTCGTAATGGCCGCTATGCGTATAAATAATCCTGGATTCGGGATCGTAGTCCATCGCGTGCATATTGAAGAGCCCGAGACCATTGCCCATCTCGGGCGCGGCGATCATCACGCGGTCACCGGTGACCAGATCGACCCGGTAGACCCGGTCGCGGCTGACGACGACCGCTTCTTGCGCGTTGATCAGATCGACGCCGCGGAGACTGTCCAGGAACGGACCGCCGCCGACGTCGGCCGATGACAGCGGGGTGCGATCGCCCGTCGAGATGTCGACGGCGAGGAGCGCTACGGTGAAGGTCGAGCCCGTGCCGTTGTCGTTGACGAGAAGTCGGTCGTTGAACTCATCGAAGGCGATGCCGTCGGGTTCGATCAACGCGGGCCCAAGGTCGGTGTTATCGGAGACGACGGCTCGCTCGCCGGGCGTGTGGTCGACAGAAAAGATGGCCAGAA
>JANQQN010000065.1 GCA_028289325.1 Myxococcota bacterium
GCGATTCGTGCCCGCGCATCCAGCCATATCGACCTCTTGATCGCTTCGCTTACGCTCCGCTCGCGTACGCGGCGTCGACCGGTTCCACCGGATTGGAACTGACGCCGCCGCGTACTAGCAGGACGCCTTGCCGATCCGGGCTTAGGTCACTCGCCGGTGACGATGACCACCTTGCCGTGGGCAAGAAAGCCGCGCTTGCTCGCCGTAACCCCCTTCAGGTCGGACGCCTTCACCACGAGCTTGGTCCGCGATCGATCGAGGCGCAGCGCCTTGACCACCAGCGGCTTGTCGCCCAACCGCTTGATGGCCTTCGCGGCGGTGAGGCTTTTCACATAGGTCGCCGCGCCGTGGTCTCGAAGCGCGTTGGGCGCGATCATCGTTGCCGCGTAGATGGTTTGACCGTTGGCGTCCACGACCTCGGGGTGCAGCGCCGGTTTCACGCCTAACCCCGACGCGTCGAGCACCAGGCCGGTGTGGTCGCTGGTGCCGGTCTCCTTTGCCACCTCATGGTCGCGCACTGGGGCCAGCGAAGCCGCGAGACCGCCGTCGAGGGGACAGCGAAGAACGACGTCGACGCCGCCGTCCGAGTAGTAGCGGGTGTCGACGACCTTGCAGCCTCGGACGATACCTTCGACCTGAGTACGAATCGGACGTTTGGCCAGCGCGGCTCGGCCCTCGGTGTTGCCCGCGATCCGGATACCCTTCAACGTCTCCAGGACGTTGCGCTGGGCGCTGAGCTTGGCCTCCCGCTCCGCGTTCAGACGGATCGCGGCCACGTTGGGGAGCTTGCGGTCCGGGGCGCCGGTCCCGGTGGCCATGACCGTCTTGTTCGTCCAGTCGATCTCGCCATGCTTGAGCTTCTCGACGACCGCCTTGCCGTCTTCTTCTTTAGCGCTTGCGGGCAAGGTCTGACCGACAGCGACCAACACGACCCAGATGACTGCTGTGGCCTTCACGATGTGTACCTCATAGCCCTTTTCATCCCGCCTCTCGAGCTATTCCTGGACTGCCGGCCGCGCGCAAGTCCCCGCGTTGACGTCGCTCGTCGAGATGCAGCGACGGACCAACCCACCGCTGGGACGAGGGGAGACGATCGAAATTCAGGGAATGTGACTTTTTTTTTGGTCGCGTCCGGCCCATGAAAGACCGGTGGCGATCCCGGACCAGGTCTTCTTCCGCCAGCATGACGGGTCGGCGATCGGACCGTTCGCACTGACCGCCCTGGAGGTTCTGTATTACGAGCGGGTGGTCGATGAACGAACCCCGGTGTCCAGCGACGGCTATGGCTTTCGCACCTTAGGGGAGTGGGCCGAAGTCCTGACCCACGTGATGAGCGTCAAGGAAGCGCTGGTCCGGGGCGAGGATCCGTGGCCGCAAACGCTGCCCCGAGTCGAGCCCTTGGTTCCCGGCGGCGACCACCGCCCCCAGAATCTGATCCGGGCCCTGGTCAGTCACGCCGGGGCGGCCACCACCGGAACGCTGTCGCTGACGTCCGATGCCGGTGAAGTCAGCATCGCCCTGAAGGACGGCAAGGTCGTCGCCCTCAGCACGACCGTGGCCGACCTGGCCCTCACCGAGCACCTGCTGCGCAAGCAGCTCGTCGACGAGTCAGCCCTGGCCAAGGCGGAGTCCAACTCGGCGTCGGTGGGCGGCGACCTCGGCGCAGCGCTGGTGGCCATGGGCTTCGTCGAGCCCCACGTATACTTTCAGGCGTTCGTCGACTGGGCCAAACAGGTCCTCGGCCACGCCGCGGCGGGCGCGTTCGACGCCCCTCATTTCGAGGCCCAAGACGTCGCCAATCCCAGCGTTCCCCTCGGCTTCGACCGCCTAGGACTGCCGGTCGAGGTCGTTAGAGACGCCTTCCCTGTCAGCGAGATCCGAAAGCGGCTGTTGCCGGTGCGTAGATGTCCGCTGATTCCGTCGCAGGTGGAGGGCGTCCAGCTCGAGGACTGCAAACTGCAGGCGAAGGAACAACGAGCGCTCAACAGCGTGAACGGCGTCCGGACCCTGAAAGACCTGCTGGAGGAGCTGGGCGGCGGTGAAGATAGAGACCAATCGGTACTGCGAGCGGTCTTCTTCGCCGAACAGGCCGGATTCGTGGTGTTCGGCGAAGACGATGCCGGACGACGAGAGCGGGCGGAGGCCGCGACCCTCGAGGCCCGACTCGAGCGCCTGACGGCCCAAAACGACTTCGAGATCCTCGGGATCGATCAGAACAACAGCGATGAGGAGGTGATCGCCAAGTATCGCGAGCTCGCCATGCTCTATCATCCCGACAAGATTTCGCCCGACGCGGACCCTGCCCTCGTCGACGTCCGACGGCGCTTGTTCACGCTCGTCACGGAGACGTTCCATCGACAGGAGACCGAGAATGAGCGCTGGAAGTACGCCTCGGATCTCGAACAGGGCAACGTGGTCCGCGACGACCCCCAGAAAGTGCAAGCTCTTTTGCAAGCGGAGCTCGCCTATGAAAAGGCCAAAGTCCTCGTCAACAAACGCAAGTTCGACGAGGCGCTGCAGCATATCGACGAAGCGCTTCGACTCAACGGCAACGACGTCGAGCTCAGGATTCAACGCGAGTACATCGCCTATCAGCGGGCGGCCCGGGTCGGAGACGGCGAACAGGCCGCCGCCGACGCGATCAAGAGGGTCTTGGCCCTGATGAACAACAACGCGAACATCGCGTCCGGCTACCTGATCCTCGGACACCTCCACAAGGCCGTACACAAGCAAGAGATCGCGCTGAAGTACTTCGAGAAGGTCCTCGAGTTCGACGAGGCCAACCCCATCGCGCTGCAGGAAGTCCGACTCGGCCATCGACGAAAAGACCGAGAAGCGAAAAAGAAGAAGCGGTGGTTATGATCCAGGCCGAGTCTGGGCCTCGAACTTCTCCAATAGCGCCAGCCCCCGCCGATACTCACCGTTATACAGAATGGCGCGCCCTGCGTAATACAACGAGGATGGATAACGACGGACAAACTCGTCTTCGGCCACGACCTTGTCGAACATTTCCGTCGCCTCGTCGAACCGCTCGCTGCGGTAACAAAGAAACGCGTGGAGCAAACGGTGCGCCAGGCTTCGATCGGCGAACCCTGGCGCGCCGTCGGCGACCGTCAGCGCATCCTCATCGCGCTGGTCCAACACCGCCGCCGCCGCCCGGCGGTAGTCATCGTCGCCCTCCGTCGTCTTATCGGCGATGATCACCGGCTCGTCGTCATATCCCTCTACGAATCGAAGCAGGCGCTCGATCCGCGGCAACCCCGCCTCCTTGACCGCTCGTGCGCGCTCGATGGCCATCTTTACGTCCGCCAACCGCCCCGTCCACAGCAGTCGCTCGGCGAGACGGAGCCAAGGCGGCCCGAAACCGACGAACCGCGGCCCATCGACGGCTTCGAGCCGGTGACCGTCGAGGGCGGTCACAAACGGGAGCTCGGCGTCGACGGTCGAGTAGATCAATAGGTCCCGGGGCGCCGAAAACTCGATGTACGCATTATCGTCGGTGTTGAGAGGTCCGGCCCCGATGTGGGGTTCGAGCCGGGCGTCATCCAGAACGAAGAGACCAACGATATCCTCGGGCGCGTCGAAGCCCCCTCGCGCCAACGCCATTCGAACCGAATCCTGCGCCATGAGCGCGGCGATGCGAGACCGGTCGACGACCACAGGGCGGCGCGAGCCGACCATCAGCAGGTCGTTGCTCATCGGATCCGGCGTGAACAGCAAAACGTGGTCGAAGACGGATCGGAACGTTCGAATCAGCGTATGCACGTTGGCCGTCGACAGCTCGTACAGCTGCAGCCACTGAAGAAACACGCCATCGGGCCGAAGCCGACCCGCCGCGACTTCGAAGAAATCGGTCGTAAACAGGCTGGCGGCACCGGTCATCCACGGATTGGACGGCTCGGAGATAATGACGTCGAACCTACGCTGGTGGGTGCGCAGAAAGTTACGACCGTCGTCCACGGCCAAGACCGCCCGCCGATCCCGGCGGGGTTCATAATTCACGTGGGCAAAGAAGGTGTCCGCCGCCTCGTAGACCCGGGCTTCGATCTCCGCCACCCACAGCCGTTGCACCGGCGCCTGCAGCACGGCCCCCGGCGCAACGCCGGATCCGTAGCCGATCACCAACACGTCGGCGGGCCGTGGATGCAGCATCACCGGCAGCAGACCGGACAGAATCTGGGTCGGCATGTCGCCGATGTCGCTGGCGTCGACCTTGCCGTTGACCTTGAGCGCCACCCCGACCCCGTCGAGCTCGCGCTCTACCGTCACCGTGGTCGCAATCCCGTCGCGATGATAGATGACCTCTCCCGAGGGCCGCCATCCGTCGGCGTAAACGCCGCGGGCCAAATACATTCGAAAGAGCCCCGCCGTCCACGACCGAACGTCCCACCGCGGGGCGGCGATCACGATCACCACACACGCCGCCGCCACCGCGAGGGCCGGTACCCGCAGCCGGGCTCGGTCCCAGGCGAGCCACACTCCGAGCGAGATGCTGACCAACGCGGCGACCGCGACCCCGCGCTCCACGCCCAGCGTCGGCAGGATCACGAAGCCGGCCACAAAGCTGCCCACGATGGCGCCGACGGTATTCAACGCGTAGGCCATCCCAACGACCCGGCCCACCCGCGCCTCGCCGTCGGGCGCGAGCCCCTTCACCACCAGGGGCAAGACGGCGCCCAAAGCCAGGGTCGACGGCAGCATGACCAGCCCCGCGACAACGATGTTCGCGGCGTAGAGCC
>JANQQN010000072.1 GCA_028289325.1 Myxococcota bacterium
AGCAGCAGGTCGGCAAAGACCCCGGCCAATCCGAGCAACGGCGCCGCCGCCGAAGGCCACACGCACCCCAGCAAGCCGCCGACCAGGGCCAGGGGCACGAGCACGAAGGACGAGATGGGGGCCGCGGGCACGTTGGCGACGACCCCGACCCACGACACCCGCTGAAAATGGGCGGCCACGATGGGCAAAGTGGCCAAGGTCGCGGCCAGACTCGCGAGCGATACCTGGACGCCGGGCTGTAGCCACCGCGGGCCCCACCGGCGTCCGCGGCCCTCGAGCGCCGGATACACCCACATGAGTCCGCCGACGGCGGCGAACGATAGCTGAGTGCCGGGATCGAACAGGGCCTGGGGATCGACGGCCAGCAACCCGAGTCCGGCCGCGCAAAGAACCGTCGGCGTGTCCGACGGCCGCCTCGAGATCCAGCAGAACAGCACCCAGCTCACCATCCACGCCGCGCGAACCGCCGACGGCGAGGCGCCCACCATGAGGGTGTATGCGCCCACGAAGGGGAGAGCGGAGGCGGCGACGACCCGCCGTACGCCCGGTCCCTCCGCGACCGCGGGAAGTCGGCGCAACGCCCACGCGAGCCCCACCACGAACAAGCCGGAGATGATCGCGAGGTTGAGTCCACTCACCGCGAGCAGATGGCTCAAGCCCGACCGGCGAAAGTCTTCTTGCGTGGCTTCGTCGAGCCCACTGGTGTCGCCGGTGGCGAATGCCCGCACCACGGCGCCCGCCGGCCCCGGAACCGCATCGCGGATCGAGCGGTGCACCGCGTCGCGCAGACGCTCCATGGCCAGGCGGACATCCCACGTCTGCGCGATATCGGTCCGCACGATGTCCATTGGGGACCGAGCCCAGCCCGTCGCCGACCAGCCCCGGTACGCGGCCCACCACGCCCCGTCGAAATCCCCAGGAAACTGGGGGCCGCGAAATCCGCGCCATTTTGCCCAGATCCGAATTCGATCCCCGGGCCGGAGATCGATGGACGGGGCGCCGTTTCGGGCCACCGCCGCCCGCACCCGCCCGGACCATGGATGGAGCGAGACGGCTAGACGCGGTGCGTAGCCGACCGCGTCGATGATCACGCGGTCGCCGTCGGGTCGCCGATCCGGCGCGCGAACCACCCAACCCTCGACCAGCGCCCATCGACCCACGAAAGGTGCATCGGGGGGCGGCGTCCGTAACCCGGTGGCGACAGCGCCAGCCCCGGCGAAGGCCGCCGCGAGCCCGAGGATGAATCCGATCCCGGTTCTTCCCTTAATCAGGCCCCAGATCCCCAATCCCATCAGCACCACGGCCCCCACGATCGAGGTCCGAACGCAGCAGCCAGCGGTGAACGCGACCGCGCCCAATGCCAACGGCCGCCCCTGCCACACGTACAGCCACGGCCAGGCCGTCGGGCCGACGGATGACCGCCCGCGGGCATCGGGTGTTCGAACCGGCACGCTGGCTACGGTACGCATCGCGCGCGGGAACGCGAGACGGCCGCCACAACGGGTTCGAAAAGCGGAATCGAAGCCTCCGAATCCCGTGCGATCGCGGGAGACTAAGCGACGTTAAAACAATCGTTGCGTTGACCTCGATGCCGACCGCTTGCTACCTCGCGGCGCATGAGACGGCTCCTCCTTTTCATCGTTCCCCTCGCGCTCGGGGCCCTTTTTGGCTGCCAGAGCGAAAAGCCCACCAAAGACAAACCCACCAACGTGGTGGCGTCGGTGGCCTCCAAGGCGCCGGCGGCGGTGAAGACGACCGAAGCGAAGACCACCAGCGCCCCTGCTGCGCTCCCCAGCGGCACGGGGCCGGCGGCCACCGTCAACGGAGTGACCGTCTCCCGGGACGTCTTCAATCGCGAATTTACGCAGACGATGGAGCGCTATCAGAAGGCCCGACACAGCGTTCGCCCCAGCCTCCAGGAACGCCTGAAAGACAACATTGTGCGCCGGCTCGTCGACATGGAGCTCATCCGGCAGCAAGCCAAGAAGCTGGCCGTCGAGGTCGGCGATAAGGAGCGGGAAGAACGCTGGGCCCAGCATCGCAAGCGCTACGGGACCGACGAGGCGTACAAGGCCTTTCTCGAGCGCGCGGGGACCACCGAAGCCGACATTCGACTCAAGTTCGACGCCAACCTCCTGCGGGAGAAAGTCTTCAGCCAGGTCGCATCGTCGGTGACCACCGACGATGCCGACGTCCGCAAGTTCTACGACGACAACGTGAAGCGCTACACCGAACCGGAGCAGGTTCGCGCTCGCCACATCCTGGTCCGCAAGCCGCCCAAGCCGACCCCGCCCCAGCTCAAGAAGCTGCAGGCCAAAGCGAAAGGCATCCTCAAGAAGGTCAAGTCGAGCAAGAAACCGTTCAAGGACCTCGCCGCGGAGTACAGCGAAGACGTCACCAAGAACCGCGGCGGCGACCTGGGCTGGTTCGCCAAAGGCCGGATGGTGCGGCCCTTCGAAGAAGCGGCGTGGAAGCTCAAGAACGGCCAGGTCTCAGGGCTCGTCGAGACCAACTACGGCTTTCACATCATCAAACGAGAAGACTTTCGGCCTTCGCGGACCAAGCCCTTCAAAGAAGTCGAGCCCCTCATTCGGCGCTCCCTCGCCGCTCGGCGACGAAATCAGGCCATTCAGACGAGCATGAAGGAATGGCGAGACGAAGCGAACATCGAGATCTTCATCAAGGGCGACCCGGCCATCATCAAAGCCGACATCGTCGGACCCGCGAAACGGCCCGGCCCTGGTCCCGGTGCGCGGCCGGCCCTCAAGGGCCTTCCCAACGGCGGCAGCCCGCCGCCGCGTCCGAAGCCCACTACCGCCGACTGAGGGCCGCCGCTCGCCCTTCGCCCTCGCCCCGAGCTCGTCGACGTTCAAAAGAAGTTGCGTCGCATGCTCACGTTGAGGAGCAGGCCGATTCCCGTCATCGTCGTGAGCACGAATGACCCGCCGTTGGACCACAGCGGCAACGGCACCCCGACCACCGGCGCCAACCGCAGCACCATCAGCATGTTCACGACCGTGTGCCAGAAGATCATCGCCGTTACCCCGACCGCGAGCAGCGCGCCGAAGCGGTCTCGCGCTCGGGCGGCGATTCGAAGCCCGTACATGATGAGGGCGGCGAACAAGCCCACCACCACCAGGCAGCCCATGAAGCCGTGCTCTTCGGCCCATACGCTGAAGATGAAGTCGGTCCAGGCTTCGGGCAGAAACGAGAGTTGGGTTTGGGTGCCTTGGCCGTATCCCTTGCCCCACATCTCTCCCGAGCCCACCGCGATCAGCGACTGGTGCTGGTGGTAACCCGCGCCCGAAAGGTCGCTTTGTGGGTTGAGGAAGGTCAGGATCCGCTCTCGCTGATAGGCCTTCAAGACCGCGAACCACGCCACGACGCCGAACACCGCGCTCCCGCTCAGCAAGAGCGCAAGCGACGACAGCCGCAGCCCTACGTATAGGATCATGCTGAATGCGATGAGCAAGACGACGAGCGTGGTCCCCAGGTCGGGCTGAATCAAGATCAGCACGGAAGGGATCGCCACCACGTCGATCGGCGCCACGAGGTCCTGTTCTTCCAGTGCGCCTCGATTCGCCTGAATATACAAGGCGATCACCAGCCACAGAGCGCCCAGTACCGCCAGCCACGGGAGCGCAGGGCGCAGCTGCTGCGTGGGCGCTTGAAAACGCAACACGGCCTGCTGATTGGTGCCGAAGCGAATGGAGTCGTTGTGCGCGAGCATCACGGGTTCGACGACCCTCACCTCGTTGACGAACGTCCCGCTGGCGCTCGCCAGGTCTTCGAGTCGGTACTCTCCGGGTCCAACCCGGACCACCGACGCGTGGACCGCGGCGACGCCCGATCGTCTGACCGTCACCCCGAGCTCGCCTGGCGAACGCCCGATGATCGTCGGCGGGCGATCCGGCTTGATCCTCGCCACGGAGACCAATCGGCTGCGGCCCTGACTGGTGGACGCCCGTCGCTCGACCTGGAGCTTCGCCGGTCGCAGGGTGTCACCGAACAACGACAGCGCGACCACCACCCCTAGCAACAGAAGCGGGCGCGAGACGTTCAGGGGCCGAAAGATCGAACGTAGGGTCATGCCTTGCTCCCACCGTTGGGTGTGGAAGGTCCGGGCGACGACCACGATCACCGCCAGTTTGGCCAGGTCGGACGTCTGAATATTGATGGGTCCGACCACCAGCCACCGCCGCGAGCCGTTGACCAGCTTGCCAAAGCTGCTGGTCGCCAACAGCAGGACAACGCACATGACGAGAATGGGGATGGCGAGTCCTTCCAGGTTTCGGTAGGGAACCGCGGCCACCAGCGACATCACCGCGATGCCCAACAGCAGATAGAAGGCATGGTTGACGTGCAGCGAGGCACCCAGCGGCTTACTGGCCGAAGATAGGTTGTACAGCCCCAAAAGGGCCAAGATCGCGACCAGGGTGAGCAACGTGCGGTCGACGTTGGCGATCAAGGGGCGGTCCATGCAACGTCCTCGGCTTCCGAGCCCGGGTGAAAGTGAAGATCGTCGAGCTGCGCGACCTTGACCGGCGCCGTGGTTCGACCGGCAACCCGGTTTTGCTGGTCATACCAGGCCTGGGCGACCTTCATGGCGATCGGCGCCGCGGCCGAGCTTCCGCCGCCGCCGTGTTCGTTCAGGACGACGACGACCACCTGGGGATCCTCCGCGGGCGCGAACGCGCCGAACCACGCGTGGTCGCGGAGCTTCCACGGGATGTCTTTGCCCCGGCTCTTCTTCCGGTCCTTACCGAGCTTGGCGACCTGGGCCGTACCAGTCTTCCCGGCGACCTCGAGGTCTTTGAGGCGCTTACGGTAGGCCGTGCCCCACGGCGAGTTGACGACCTGACGCAACCCCTCCCGGACGAGCGCGAGGTGTTGAGGCGAAACGTCAAGGGTTCGAACCACCTCCGGCTTGATCTCTCGCGCCGCGGCGTCGAACCGCTCGACGCGCAGCGCGACCTGCGGTCGATACACCTTTCCGCCGTTGGCGAGGGCCGCGAACGACACCGCCAGCTGAAGTGGAGTGACCGACACCGCGCCCTGCCCGATCGACGCGTTCACGGCCGAGCCCAGAGTGTAGTAGCCGAATCTCCGCTTGTACCACGCCGCGTCGGGCATGATGCCCTTGGACTCTCCGGCGATGTCGATCCCCGTCGTCGAACCGAACCCCATCTGACGGCCCATGGCCGCGATGGGATCCAAACCCAGTTTCGTTCCCAGCTGGTAGTAGTACACGTCGCACGAGCGGGCGAGAGACCGCGTCAAGTCGACCTGCCCGTGGCCTTCGTCTTTCCAGCACCGAAATCGCGTGTTTCCGAGCTGGTACGCCCCCGTGCAACGGACCTTGTCGTTGCGCCGGACGATGCCCGCCTTGAGGCCCGCGAGCGCGGTGACCACCTTGAACGTCGACCCCGGGGCGAAATAGTCCTGAATCGCTCGAAAACGCCATGGCCGGCGTTCCTTCATCGCGTCGAGCCGCGCCTTTTCCTTTGGGTCGAAGTAACCGGCGACGAGGTTCGGGTCGAAGGTGGGCGTGGAGGTCATGGCCAACAGGCGGCCGGTGTTGACCTCCATGACCACGATGGCCCCCGCCTGGCCGTCGAAGACGGCCTCGGCCGCCTTCTGCAGCTCGAGATCGATGGTCAGAACGACCCGGTTACCGGGAATGGGCGGTTGTTTGGCCCCGACGTCCTGACGGAGCGTCTCCGCCAGCATACTGGCCTGCATTCGGCCTTTGGAGTCGACCACCACCGTTTCCCGCCCGTCGGTGCCTCGCAGTTCCTCTTCGAATGACCGTTCGACGCCTCGACGCCCGATCGAGTCCCCGAGGCGGTAGCCCTGGTCCCGGCGTTCCTCGAGCTCCCGTGGGCGCAGTTCGTTGATGTATCCCAGCAGGTGGGCGGCCACCTGTCCGTTCACGTATTGCCGAGCCGTCGCGCGACGGACGGTGACCCCCGGCAGGTCGCCGAGCTGAACCAGCAATCCCAGCCGACCTTCGATGGCCGCGTCGACGTCCCGGCGCACGATGATGTCCTGGTAACGCTCGAGCCCGCGAGCCCGCCGGACCCGCCGGGTCAGCCGCTGCAGCTGCCGGTCGGACCAGTCCATCGCCACCTGCAGGCGCCGAAGGACCAAGGTGGTGCTCGGAAAGTGGTCGGGGTCGATGTACGCGGCCAGCCGCTGCCCTTCATTGCCGTCGGTCGCTTCGACGCCGGGCTGGACGATGATCGGAACCGCCTCCAGCGGGATCTCGAGGGCCTCCTGGACCCTCCGCACGTCGGCGGCCGCGGCCCGGGATAGATTGCGGGCAAGGAGGATGGCCGGCCCGCGTTCGGCCACCGCTTTGGAGAGCGCTTTGGAGACGGCGAGGCTCTCGGTGCGCGCGAGTCCGGCCGCCGTCCCCAGCTGCACCACCATGCGTTTCGCGGGCGGAAAGAACGCCGGGGTCACGTACACGTTGACCGACGGCCGGTTGGTCACCAGCACCCGTCCCTTTCGATCGACGATCTCGCCCCGCTGGTGTTCCAGCCGCTTTCGCTGCACGAAGTTGTTCTGGGACATCACCCGGTACTGCTCACCCTTGGTGACCTGCAGCGTATACAGCCGGCCGACGACGACGAGGAACACCAGGCCCGTGAAGACGGTCATACCGACGGCGCGGCGGAAGGCGACCGACGGGTCGCGGTCGGCGTGTCCATCGAGGCTCACGCGAGCAAGCTAACCTCTTTCGTCACCCGACGTCAGCTGACGCTGCACCCATAACAAGACTCGAAACACCGGCCACGCGAGCACGATGGCCGCCGCGAGCTGGCCGGGGACGGCGGGCAGGACAAGCCCCCACGGGACCGGTGAGGCGCCGACCGCGTTGTGCACGAAGATGCGGCTGGCGATGGCGCCCGCGGTGGCCATCGCGCCGATCGTGGTCACCATCAGCCACCGCGATCCCACGAGACGGGCCACGAAGATCTTGACGATCACGAAGATCGCCACCGCGATCGCGGCGTCTCGACCGGCAGGAACGCCGGAATACAGGCCTGCGAGGTACCCGACGAACAGCGCGGTCCACAGTCCGGACCAAAAGGAAGTCTCGAGGGCCAAGAACACGACGACGAGGGTCGCGGCGTCAACGCGGATGGGCCAGCTGCGAGCGATGACCGACTGCGTGACCAGCAGCAACAGTGCGGTGAACACCATCACCGCGGATCGGAACCCGAGCACCCCACGTCCGGGCCCCGGCTCGAGCCCGAGGGTCACGGCGACGGGGGGGGCGCCGGTACGCTTTCGGCGGCGGTGGACGTGATCAGCGAGCGCGGCAAGATAGGCTCGGGCGTCACCAGAATGTCGGGCACAGGCTGGCGGACGACCACCGTCGCGTGCTCCAGGCGAGCAAAATCCACGTACGGCTCGACGTCGGCGATGGGTCGCGCGACCCCGCCCGCCTCGTTCACCGCCCTGACGACCCCGATCGGGATGTCCTTGGGCAGCACGCCACCCAGGCCGCTGGTGGATATCCGATCCCCCATCCGAACGTCGTCGGCGGACAGGAAGTCGCGAAATTCGAGCTTCTGCACCGGCGGCGCACCGGCCCCCTGGATTCGGCCGCGGGCGCGATTTCGAACGACGTGGGCCATCACCGTCAGCCGGGGGTCGGCGATCAACAACACCTCGCAGGACGTCCACGCCACCCGATGGACGACCCCCACCAAGCCTTGGCCGGCGAGCACCGGCGCCCCGCGCGGCACCCGATCCGTCGCCCCCACGTCGAGGGTCAGCGTCCGCGCGGTCAGCGCAGAGCCCGCCCCGATGACCGTCGCCGTCACCAGCTGCGCGTCGGGATTGCTGTCCGAGAGCTCCAGGAGCTTGCGCAGCCGTTGGTTCTCTTCGCCGAGGAACTCCAACCGGTCGCGCTCCCGCGCCAAAATGGTGAGTTGGCGTCGCAGCTCGACGCTCTCCTGGCGGGCGTCGGTCAGGTCGACGTACCCGTACCACACGTCGCTGAGGGATCCGGTGAGGCTGGCCATCAACCCATTTAGGGGCGTGGTGGCGAACAACACGATCTTGTCGAGGGTATTGAAGCGACCCGCCCGACGCGCATTGGCGCGGTAGACCAACAGAGGAAGAAAGACCGTCAGCGCGACCAGCAGCGGGGTGCGGTAGTTGCGCAGGAAGTCGAACACGTTAGCTCACCGCGATGATTTTCAGCAGATCGAGCTTATCCAGCGTTCGGCCAATGCCTCGGACGACGGCGTTCATCGGATCGTCGGCGATCATCACCGGCAGGCCGGTCTCTTGTCGAAGCAACACGTCGAGGTTCTTCAGCAGCGCCCCGCCACCCGACAGCACGATGCCTCGGTCGACGATGTCTGCCGCGAGCTCGGGCGGGGTCCGTTCGAGTGAAACCCGCACCGTCTCCACCACCGCGCTCACGGTTTCCGCCAAGGCCTCTCGGACTTCGTCGGAGTCGAGGATAACCGTCTTCGGAACCCCTCCAACCACGTCGCGGCCTTTGATCTCCAGCTCCTCGAGGGACTCCGTTTCGTACGCGGAGCCGATGCGCATCTTCACATCCTCGGCCGTCTGCTCCCCGAGGAGCAGGTTGTAGCGCCGTTTCACGTACTGGACGATCGCCTCGTCCATCTTCTCGCCGCCGACCCGGACCGAATTGGCGAACACGATGCCCGACAGCGAGATGACCGCGACCTCGGTGCGGCCCCCACCGACATCGACGATCATGTTGCCCGACGGCTCGGTTATGGGCAGGTCAGCCCCGATCGCCGCCCCCATCGGCTCTTCGATGAGAAACACTTCGCGGGCCCCCGCGGTGAGCACCGCTTCTTTGACCGCTCGTTTTTCGACCTCGGTCACCCCGACAGGCACGCAAACGATGGTCCGGGGGGCGGACAAGCTCCGATTCCCCTGCAGCATACGCAGGAAGTACCGAAGCATGGCGGACACCGACTCGAAGTCCGCGATGACCCCGTTGCGCATGGGCCGGATCACTTCGATCCCGGTCGGGGTCCGACCCAGCATCTCCTTGGCCGCTCGTCCCACGGCGCTGACTCGCCTGGTTCCGGTGTGGTCCCGGGCCACCGCCACCACGGTGGGCTCGTTGACTACGACCTCCGCACCTCGAGCATAGATGCGCGTATTGGACGTGCCGAGGTCGATGGCGAGGTCGTTGGACAACAGTCCCTTGAACCAATTGAGCATGAGGCGCGGCCGGCTTGCGCGTGACGTACCAAAGGGCTTTTCAAATCTCAAACGCTTCCGCTAAGACACCGCGTCATGCTCGGCGCGCTCCGCAAGCGAAAGAACAGCCCTATCATCACGTTTCTGCTCGGTCTGACCGCCCTGTTGATGATCGGCTTCGGGGTCTCGCTGCAGGGTCTCAGCTCAGCCAGTGCTGTGGCCCACGTGAACGGAGAGCCCATCAGCGAGCTGGATTTTAACGCCCGGTACACCGTTACGTTTCGAGAAAAGCAGAATCAAGACCGTCGCTACGACCGAACGCGGGCCGAAAAGGAAGGACTCCGCGAGCAGGTCCTGAACGGGATGATGACCGGCAAAATCCTGAGTCAAAAAGGCGCAGCCATGGGGCTGGCCATCGACGATTCGGCGTTGCGGTCGGCTCTGGTCAACGATCGGCGATTCCAGACCGAAGACGGTCGATTCGACAAGGTGCTGTACCAGCGCACCCTGGCCTTCTTGCGGACCACCGACCGACGTTTCGAGTCTCAGTACCGCGACGAGCTCCTCGCGAAGCCCCTGACCTCTATCCTTCCCACCGTGGCCCCGTCGGAGGCGGAGATTCGGGCCCGGTTCGAGCGAGACGAGAACAAGGTCAACGTGAGTTTCATCCAGGTGTTGAAGGCCGACTTCGCGGCCCAAGCCGGCGAGGTGACCCCCACCGACATCGAGCAGTGGAAAGCCGAAACCCCCGACCCGGACGCCGCCGTCGAGGCGTATTACGCGCGGAACAAGCAGAAGAAGTACGACGTGCCGAAACGGGTCTGCGCCCGACAGATTCTCGTCCGCTCCCCAAAACAAGCGCCCCCCGACCAACGCACCGCCCACCAGGCCAAGATCAAGAAGGCGCTCGATGCGCTGAACGGCGGCGAAGACTTCGCCAAGGTGGTGGAGAAGTTCTCCGAGGGCTCAGCGGCCAAGAACAGCGGCGACATGGGCTGCTTCGGCCCCGGCCAGATGCTCCCTGCGCTCGAGCAGGCCGCCTTCGGTCTGGAATCCGGCCAACACTCGGGGATTCTGAAGACCAACTTCGGTTACCACGTGATCCAGGTCAGCAAGGTCGAGCCGCCGATCCGCAAGAAGCTCGAAGAGGTCAAAGACGAGATCGTGGCCACCCTCGCCAAGAGCATCCGGGTCCGAAATCTCGCCAAGGCCCAGGCCGACCGCCTCCACGAGAAGGCCAAAGAGGCGAAGGATCTCGCTGAGGCCCTCAAAGCGGCCGAGGTGAAGGACGACGCCTACACAGCGGCGGAGACCGGCCCGTTCATCCGCAGCCAGACGTTCCTCGGCCCGCTCGGCTCGGCGGCGAAGGTCGCGGCCGCCGCGTGGACCCTCACCGATGAAGCCCCGATGCCCGATGGTCCCGTCGAGACGGAACGCGCGTGGGTGGTGATGCGCCTCAAAGAGCGCATCACCCCTGACGACTCGACATACGACCAAAAACGAAAGTTCATCGCGTTTCAGCTCACGCGGGAGAAGCAGGAGTTGATTCTCGACAAATGGTTCAGAGCGCTTCGGGAGAACGCGGACACCTCCTTCGACCCGGTCGTGATCCGGTACGACGACGAGGCGCAGGCCATCCGCCAGGCGCGACGGCGCATGTAGATTACCCGTCGTCCGGCCCTTCGCCTTTCGGGGGACGCAGGCCCCAACGGGCCAAGTCTTCCGGCGTATCCACGTCGGCGAGCGACGCGGAGGTCGACAACGACGGGCTCGGTACCCGCTCCGTCGCGAGCGCCGCCAACCACGCCTTCATCGAGCGAAACTCGAACTCCCCCACCAGGGCCGACGTCCGATACACCGCGAAAAGCGGCTGGTCGTAGCCGGCGGCAACGGGAACGATCGCGTCGACCTCCGGCCGACGGCGCGCGGCGAGCTGGGCCATCAGGGTCGGATCCGGCTCCACGAGGTCGGCGGCCACCACCAGCGCCCAGCCGGTCGGCACGCCCTTCGCCGCCACCGCGAGGGCCCGCGCTGGCCCTTCGCCGCCGTCGGCGAGCATCGGCGATGACCAAACGGGCCGAAGCATCGGGTGCAGCTCGGATGGCGCGACCAAGTAGCGGTGGTCGGCCAGAGGGCCGAGGCGGCGGGCGATGGTCTCGACCAGGGTTTCGTCCCCAGATCTCCGAATGAGTGGCTTAACCACGCCGCCCAGTCGGCGCCCTCGTCCGCCGGCGAGGACCACGAGCGAGGCATCGCCCACGAGGGACCTCATCGGCGCTCCGGCGAAAACGCGGCCGCGCTCGATGGATCGCGGAGCTCGAGTTTCATCAGGGTCGCGTCGGCGTCGCCGTAGAACCCGGGGCGATGACCGACCCTCTCGAACCCGAGCCCCGAATACAGCGCGATCGCCGGCCGATTGGTGGCCCGCACCTCCAGGTGGAGCCGGCGCGCGCCCGCGGCTTGCGCGGCGACGGCGACGGCGTCGACAAGGGCGCGGCCGACGCCCTGGCGCCGCAGGCCGGGGGCCACCGCGACCGCGAGCAGCTCCGCGTCTTCCAACAGCCACTGTCCGATCGCCACCCCGAACGGCGACCCCAGCTGGCCGTAGGTCCACACCTTCCGGTCGGCGCGGGCCGGCGCCTCGGCGAGGACGTCGACCGTCCAGCCGCGGATGCCCTCCGCCTGCAGCAACCGGGCCGCCCCCGGCAGGTCTTCGGCGGGAGCGATCCGAAGTCCCGCCGCGGCTCGGCTCAGATCGGGCACGTGAACCCCGACCCCGGCGCCCTCACTCGGGTCCGCCGCGGCTTGTTCGATGGGGGTTCGAATCGACGGTCGTAGCGGATCTCCGCTCGGTCGATGAGCTGGTCGAGGAGGTCGGCCAACGCCTCGGCTTCTCGCTGCTGGCGCAACTGCTCGCGGATCCGAGGTGCGACGACGTCGAGGCCTGCGCTGCCAAAGGAGGTTCGTCGAGCTTCGTAACAGCGGGCGATATCGCGTTCGGAGACGATCACGTTGAGTCGCACCCTCACCTCCAGGAACCGATCGACCTGGGCCTCGGTCCTGAGTCGCGCCCGAAGCACCGGCGGCACGCCAAGACTCGGATCGCCGGGCTCCCGAAAGCCGGCTTCGACCAGGAAGCGCTGCCAGCCGTCTTCGTCGTCGAATCGCCGACGCAGCCGAACCAGTCGCCGATCGACCTCCCCCCCGTCGACGGGCCGCAGCTGAAGACGACGGACCTCGGCCAGCAGCAGCTCCCGATGCACCATCGACAGCAGCACCGCGCTCAGGAGACGGCGGCCGAGGCGCGCGGCGCGCGCCACCCGAGGCCCGCGGGTCTTCAGCAGGAGCAGATTCGCCTCCGCCAGCAGCTCCGAGTACGTGATCACCGCGCCGTCGACGTCGGCGACGACCATATCGACCAGGCGAAACTCAGCGGTGGTCGATGACGCGGTCCCGGGCGCGGCAACGACGGCCGCAGCTACGGTAGCCGTCGCGAAAAAGATGCCCATCGGCGGTAGCCTTGGCCACCGCCGGCGGCAATGGCAAGGCAGAACACGGCAATGAACTCGAGCCGAGAGCGGTTACGATGGATGGCGTGTGGAGCTCGTTGGTTTCGCGGGTGTTCTTGGGCTTCCTCGTCGTGGAGGCGACCTTCGTGCTGCTCGCTTGGCTGAGCGTGCGGGAGATTCAGCTCATCGCGGAGGAGATCCGCGCCCTGCGCGACGGACAGCTGGCCGCCTCGCGACACGTCGCCCGCCTTTCGACCTACGAGCAGAAACGATTCGAAGATCTGGACCGGTTCTTTGCGACCGACGATCCCGAGGTTCGCGACGTGATCCTGGCCATCGCGACTCGTTATTACCCGGAGATGGTCACCCGGGCGGTCAAAGACGTGCAGGCGGTCTCTTATCGCCGGATCGCGCTCGATGCCGCGCGCGGGGGAACCGCGGCTGCCCAGCGCGCGACCGACTTCGAGGGGCTGCTCGCGCAGCTGACGGTGATCCGGGACCAACATCGCCGGCTCGATGAACTGATCAACACCTTGGTTGAACGGGTCTCGGCCAGCGAACCCGTCGATGACGTTCGACAGGAGTTGCTCAGCCTCAAGAGTGAGCTTCAGGCCCAGCAGCTTCACCTGGAGACCCTGCTCAATCGAGCGACCGACGGCGCCGTGGCCCGAGCGGCCAACGAGGAGCGTCGGGCGACGACCCGAGTCGTGGTGTTCAGCGCTCTCGGGCTACTCATGGGGCTCCTGATCACTGTTCTTGTCGCCCGGGCCCTATCCCCCATTCAGCGCCTCGCGAGTTACGCCCGGGCCATCTCCCGCGGTGACTACGAGCAGCGGATCGAGGTTCCCGGTCACCACGAGCTCGCATCTTTGGGCGAGGAGCTCGAGCTCATGGCCCGCAACCGCAAGGCTCGAGAGGCTGAACTCGACCGACAGGCAGCGGAGCTCGAGCGGGCCTACCGTCGGGTCGAAGATCTCAAGCGGTACCATGAACGCATCGTCCGCAGTTTGCGCACCGCTTTGGTGGTCACCGACCGTGACCTGATGGTCACCAGCGCCAACCCCGCGGCCGAGCATCACTGGGGCCTATCGCAGCTTCAGATCCGGGGGCAGCCGCTCGGTTCCCTCGCCCTCGGCGCACCGCTGATGCAACGCCTCGGCCCGCTGGATCGCCTCGTCGACCTCGACGAACCCCTTCACGCGCATGCCGTGCCCGTCGGTCGGCTGCTGGCCGATGTCACGGTGGCGCCCCTTCAGGGCGACAAGGGCGCGAGCTTGGGCCTCGTCGTTGCCCTCGAGGACGTCACCGAGACCGTGCAGACCAAGGAAGCGCTGTTGCGCTCCGAGCGCTTGGCCGCGATCGGGCGCATGAGCGCCCACGTCACCCACGAGATCCGAAACCCCCTATCTTCGATCGGACTCAACGCGGAGATGCTGTCGGAGCTGGTGGCCGAACGTTCGCCGGCAACGGTCGATGACGACGCCCAGCTTCTGTGCACCGCCATCGTGCGGGAGGTCGATCGTCTATCGGCCATCACCGAAGAGTACCTTCGGTTCGTTCGGCTTCCCCAGTCCGAGCCGCGAAACACCGACCTACACACCCTACTGACGTCGATCGCCGCGTTCGTGCGGCGCGACTGTGAGGCGGCCGCGGTGCGGCTCGAGCTCTCCCTGCCCGACCGCCTGCCGCGGGTGAGCCTCGACCCCGATCAGATCCGTCAGGCTCTCCTCAACCTTCTTCGTAACGGTAAGGAGGCCATGCCGGAGGGCGGAACGTTGACCCTGGGCGCGCTTCAGCCAACGACCGATACCGTGGATCTGTACGTCGCCGATGAGGGGGACGGCATCCCACCCGAGGACCAGGATCGGATCTTCGACCCGTTCTACTCCACAAAGCTGACCGGCACCGGACTAGGGTTAGCTTTGACCCAGCAGATCGTGGCCGATCATGCCGCCCGACTCAGCGTCAAGTCGGCGGCCGGTCGCGGCACTCGATTCACGATTTCATTTTCTCTTAATCAAGGTATTGAAATCAATGAAGAAATCGAATCGATGGCTGCGGTCGGAGGCCACCGCTCCTGACCGAGGGCTCGCTGTCTCCGTAAGTCCCCAGACTCTCTGGAGATTTGCCGACCAAAAAGCCGATCCAGTCCAGCTTCTCGACCACGGGCCCCAAGCTGCGGAAAACATTCGGTTCGGACGGCTCCTCGACCTCGTCCGTCAGGGGTCGTCATCACCTCATAAGACATACCCGTGTATCTCAATTTCCTTTGAATATCAGTAGGTTAACAGATTTCGTTGACCCGGTACCTCGGACCCTGCTGGGCTGCGCGGGTGCTGAAGGTCGTCCGCCAGCGACTGCCGAATGGGCTCCGGGTCCTGTTCCTTCAACTGCCGCACGTGCATTCCGTAGCGATGGCGGTGATGGTCCGCAGCGGTCCGCGCTTCGAAGCGTCGTCCGACAACGGGCTGTCCCACCTCGTCGAGCATCTGCTGTTTCGCGGCACACGCTCGCACCCTTCGAGCTTGAGCTTTCACGTTGCCGTTGAGGCGCTCGGCGGTGAGATCAATGGACTCACCCAGCGAGACGCGACCACCATCCATCTGACCGTTCCTCCTCGCGCCACCGAGGATGGTCTCGCGCTGCTCGGCGAAGTCTGTACGGAGCCTCTGCTGACCGGACTCGACGTCGAGCGAGACGTGGTGATGGAAGAGATCCTCGACAGCCTCGACTCCGACGGAAACGACCTCGACAACGACAACCTGAGTCGGCGGGTTCTGTGGGCCGGCCACCCGATGGCCCAGCCCGTCGCCGGAACCATCGCGGGCGTCGAGCGATTCACGGAAGCGGACTGCGTTCGGTTCTTTCGGCGGGCGTTCGTGGCCGAAAACGCCGTTCTCTGTCTGGCCGGGCCCGTCGAGCCTGAGGCCCTGATGCCGGCGATCAGCGCGACGTTCTCTCGGATGCCCTCGGGCGTTCCCTTGCCCGAGGTAGGCGCACCGCATCCACAGATCCGACAGCCCATCCAGATCCGGCCCACCGACGATTCGCAGATCTCGGTGCTGCTGACGTTCCCTGCGCCCCACGAGAACCATCCGGATTTCTCGACCCTTCTGTTGCTGCGTCGAGTGCTCGACGACGGATTCGGGGCGCGACTTCGACAGGCGATCTGTGAGCAGCGCGGTTTGGCGTATTCGCTGTCCGTCACCATCGACGCCTACGGCGACGCCGGCGCCTTCGACATCGAGATCAGCTGTGCGCCTCGCAAGTTGGTGTCTGCAGTTCGGCACATCCTGCTCACGTTGCGTACCTTGGTGACTCGGCCGCCCGACTTCGAGGAGCTTCGACGCGCCAAGACTCGGCATGTCGCGGAGCTCGAGTTTGGCCTCGACGACGCGAGCGAGATCGCCGGCTGGTATGGCGGCTGTGAGCTGATCGGATGCCAAATGGGCTACGAGGAGCGGTTGTCCGAAGTGATGGCCATCAGTCCCGCCGACATCCGACGACTCGCTGCCCGCATGCTGACCGCCGACCAGGCCTTGCTGACCCTGGTCGGTCCGGTGCGCGCGGACGAAGTGGGATTCTTGGAAGCCCTGCTCGATCGACCGTCCGGCAGTACCCGCTGGTTGTCCGAGCCGGAGGTCTACGAAGACGAAGAAGACGACGAGGACGTCTGGGAAGACGAGGTCGCGTAGCCCTCGGCTTCTCGTCTCGCCCTAGTTCCACTTCGACGGATCATCGGGGTCGACGGGCTTGATGTTCGAAACCCGACGAGGATCGTCGTGGCGCTGCTCGCCCTGCCCTTCGAGAACTCTGAGCTGCTGCTCGATTTTCCGCCGTTGGGCCTTCAGTCGCTGCCGACGCAGCGCCTGCTGCCACTGGCTGGGCCGCCAGAGCCCCTTGACCACCACCGCGGCCGCGATCATGCCCCCGAAATGACTGGCCGATGAAGTGGCGGAGAACGACAGCGCGACCAGCAAGTCGATGGCGATCATGATGAGGAGGAAGTGCTTAGCCTTCATCCGGCCGATGAGCAGGAACTCGAACTCCTCTTCGGCGAAGGTCAGGCCCCAGGCCACCATCATCCCCGTGACCGCGCCCGATGCGCCGAGGTGGGGTACGACCCAGTACCCAGGCATGATCGGCGCGAGGGCCTCGGTCCGCGAAAGCAGACCCGTGATGAGCACCAGGGCACTTCCGCCGAGGCCAAACAACGCGTAGCCCTTGAGGAATCTCGTTTCGCCCCAACGCGACTCCAGACGGGAGCCGAAGATCCACAAGACCAGCATGTTGAGGATCAGGTGGGCCGGGCCGCCGGGATCGTGGAACCACCAGTACGTGAAGACCTGCCAGATGTAGCCGTCGACGAATACGTCTCGCGGCCGTAGATAAAGCAGCTCGATGGCCTGAACGTTGGCGCGGAGCAGCACCAGCTGAACGACGTAGGCGACGACGTTCGCGATGATGATGCCCTTCAGCGCTCGGCCCGGCTTAGGCCAGGCGAATCGGTATTGCACTCGGCCGTGTTGCATTCGATGCCTCCGTGGTCCGCTGGGCGGGGTCCGTTCAGATCTTCAACCCTCGGACGACCTTTCGCGTTCCCCGTCCGCCTTGACGCTCTCCTCCGGAACGCCCGCTGAGAGCCCTCGCTTGCCGCGCTCGAGGCGGGTACGCACCCGACTGCGCTGCCGTCCCTTATAGAGGGCGTGTCGGTTGGGGCCGGTCTCATTTCGCCGGGCGGTCATCAGATCCAGGACCTGGAACTCGACGGTCCCGAAGCCGACCGGCCCCCGACCTTCGGCGCCGAAATTGCCTTCCCCCACCACGCCGGCGAGCCGGACAGGGACCTCGGCGATGAAGTTGACCACCCGATAATCAGGGCCAGAAAACTCGTTGCGTCGGCCGGTCTCGAACGAGGCCATCGGCTCGTTCAGGGGCGCGTCCGGCGGTTGTGGGCCTTCACCCCGAATCGCGCGAATCGCGTGGAGGTTTCCGGCCCGGACCAGCATCTCCGGGAGATCGACCAGCGTGTTATTCGCTTGGTCGGGCACCAGGTAATTGAAGGGCACCAGCTCTCGGGTCAGCGCGATGAGCAGCGGAGGCACGTCTTCGAGGCGGCCGACGATGAACCGAAATCGAAGCTTGTCGAACACCTGCGCGGCCTGGGTTTCCCGCTTGGCGAGCAGCTTCGACACCGTTGAGTGATGGGTCTTGGTGTTGCCGCTAAACTCCACGATGGGAAAGTTGCGTTCCAGAAATCCTCGTACGACCCGCTCCACCTTAGCCCGCAGCAAGACGTGGACCTCAGCCTGAGTGATGGGCATCGCCGCCAAGAGCTCATGGGCCGCGACGTAGTGCAGCAAGTGGATCACCTTCAGCATCAGACACGCGTAGAATCGATGGGCCCGTCGCCCCTTTCCGCTCGCGTAGTCGATCAGGCCCACGAGATCCGCGTCTTTGATCGACTCGGGCACCCGCCGGTACTTCAGGTGGTCGCGCAGATAGTCGAGCGCCCGGCTCTTCAAGCGCTCGAGATGCGCCCGATCAGACGGGTTTTCGAGGTGCAGTTCATTCAGCCGGATGAACGCTTCGATCTCGTCGCGATCGCGAAAGTGGAGGCGAAACCAGTCGACCACCGATGTGCCGCGAAGAAGAAGGTGGATGGCGTCTAGCTCGAAGGGTTCGAACCGCACCATCGGCACGAGCTCCGCGCCCGGATGAATGGGAGCGACCGTCCGGTCGCGATCGAGCCGCAACGCCAAGGGCCTCAGCCGCCTCGCACCGTGACCGGAAAATCGACCGGGAGGCTCTCGCCCGCAAACCTGGGGAACCGCCAGCGCCGAACGGCGTCGACGATACACGTCCCCGCCACGGTGTTTCTAAACTCAGGGGAGACCGAAACCCGGGTGGGCCGGCCGGTCGACCGAACGACCATGTACACCGTCATGGTGCCCTGAACCCCGCTGCCGGACGAAGCGTGTCGACTCAGACACGTCCGTACGGAGTTCCGGTTCTTGCGCAAAACGCCGAGGATGTCCGTCTCGTCCAGCGTTTGCGGCAGATCGCTCCGCGACGCGGGCGGGGCGCTGCGACGCACGCCTTTGGGGTTGAGAAGACTCGCGTCATCCAGCTCGCGCGGCGGGGGCGGCGGCGCGCGACGCCGAGCTCTCGAGGGCCGGCGGGTCTTGTTGGCCACCTTCTTCGAGGTTCGGGTTCGCTTGGGTTTGGCCTTAGCCTTGACTTTGGGCTTGGGCTTCGATTTCGGCGGCGGAGGGGTCTTCGACAGCGCCTTGGCGTCGATCGCCGATGCTGGCGGTGGCGGCGCAGAGGCGGTCTTCGGCGCCTCCGGGGCGCCCGATACCTTGGATAGCTTGGCGTCGCCGGCCGCGGTCGCCGGTTCACTGGGCGTTACGGGCGCCACGTTCGTGGGGAGGGTTGCCGTCTTCGAGGCGTCCTTGGTGCCCGATGGGCCTGGCGGCCGCAGGAAAAGATAGAGCGCGGCCACGATGATCAGGCCGAACACCACGAAACCGCCCACGATGGCCGCCACGACCCCGAGCGAACCTCGGCGCCTCGGCGGCCCCGACCGGTCCCGCAGGGGGGCTGAACTGACGGTGTCCGGCTGCCGGGGCAGCAACTGCACCCGACTCTCGCTCTTCTCGGCCGCACCGAACGCGGTGGCCCGAGGGTGCGATTTCCCTTCCAGCAAGCGCTCCAGGGCGTCTGTGGTCGCCGGCAGGGCCGGCCCCGCCTTGGTATCGGTCGCCGGTCCCTTCGGTTTGGGCTCGGGCGCCGACAGCTCCTCGGCGGCCAGCGATGCCAACGCGCTCGCGGCGGAAGGTCGCCACCCGGCTTCCGGCATATCCGCGCTTCCCATGGCCGCCCCCACACCGCCGGCCATCGAAACCGATGTCCGCGCCGGCGCCGAGGGCGCGACTCGCACCTCGGCCGGTCCTGACGCGGGCTCCACCCGGACCTCTCGCCGTCTCGCCGCGTCGGCGGCGGCGACGGTCCCCGCGGGGTGATCGAGCGCCGGCGCCAGGGGCTCGTCAACATCCGGACCGGGAGCGACGTGAGGATGGGCGCTCGGCGAGTGCAGCTCGGCCAGTTCCGCGATCAGCCGGATGGTCGTCCAATCGGTCATGCCTTGGCGCCACGCCAACGACGTAGGACCGACGACCCCGGTCTGCCACTTCACTCGCAGCTCATCGAAGGTCAGGGGGCCAACCTGTTCGTCGTCGATACCGACGTACCAGTCGAACACGGCCGCCGTCGTCGACTCTGCGGTCGCCTCTGCCCCCGACTCGCCGTTGACGGTAACGCCCGTTGTTGGCGGCAGGACCATCTCGGCGGGCGGGCCGGCCGAGATCTCCGCCTCGACCATAGCCGCCGGTTCAGAGATCGGCGGCGAATCATCGGACGGCACGTCGGTCACTTCGGGAGGCAGCGGCTGCGGGGCGACCTCGTCGGCGCCGGTGTCGTCCTCTTCTTCGCCACCGAACATCACCGCGAAGGCGTTGCCGATCTCCTCGGCCACGTCGGACTCCCCCGTCCCATCGGAAGCCGCGGCCCCGTCGAAAGCCCCGTCGGCCACGGCTCCGTTGCCCTCGGACCCTGCCGCACCTCGATCGGCCAGGGATCCAGCGGTCGCCGCGAGCGCATTGAGCGCATCGAGATCCGGCTGCGGAATCGGATCGTCCGCTCCCGCATCCGTCGGCCCCGAGACCTGGTCGACCTCCGAGCCGATGCCTTCCAGCTCTCCTTCCAAGGATGACCGCATCTCCGTGAGCTCATCCCGCGCCACTCGGGCCAAGGCCGCACTCACGTCACCGCTGGAGACCCCGGGCGGCCCGTGATCGTCTCCCTGCGCGCCATCGTCGTCGGACGCGGGCGATCGATGGGCGACCGGCCAGCTCGAATCCGGTGCGCCCGCCGCATCGGGGGCATCGAGCCACGCGTTGAGCTCCGCCTCCGCCTCGGACTGGGGGCCACTTCGGGGCACATCTGTGAGATCGGCCGAAGGTGCGCGGTCGTAAGCGGCAAATCCGCCCCCGTCGCGCGGTGAGGCCCCCGTCGTCGGCTCGGGGGGCGGCGGGGCAGGAATCACGGATACCCGCGTTTCGTCTCGCTCTCCGAACACCCGCTGACCGCGAGCGGAGACGCTCGGCGGGAGCGGCCGCTCGTCGACGTCGATCTCGAGTCCCAGATCGAGGTTCGGATCCGGTTCTCTGGACCGTCCGTCGTCCATGGGCGGTGACGGCTCCGCATCGGGCTGCCCCCCGCGGGCCAGCTCATCGTAGCGAAGCTCGAGGCCGTCGGTGGGGTCCGGGTGCCGCATCGAGTCGATCCCCGCGTCACTGAGAAGCGCCGCGTGGGCGGGCTTTGTGGCCGGTAGGGGGCGATCAAGCGCGGGGTGGGCGGCCGCGGCCGCATCGCTATCGTAGCTTTCTCCGGTGGTCGACCATTCCGCGCTCGAGCTCGACTCGAGGTCTGCGCTGGCCGGGGAGCGGACGGCGCCGCTGTCGCCCAACGTCAGGTCGATGGTGGCGCTGGGCGGCGCCGAAGGCGCTCGGCTCGCGGCCGGCGGCCCGCTCACCGTGGTGCGGGGGCCGGGGGACGCCTCCCGCGTCGGAGCCACGAAGCCCGCGGGGCGCACGATAATGACGTTCGAACACTTTTTGCACCGGACCTTCACGCCCCGGCGACCGAGCTTCTCGTCGGCGATGAGGTACTGGGCACCGCAGTTTTCGCAGGAGAACTTCATGGGCTCGGCTCTGGTCGACGTCTCCGTCTCTCGGTCTGGGTAAGTTGCTCGCTGCGCCCGCTGCACGGCCAACGGTCAGGGGATGGCAAACAATCTTCGGGCCAGTCCGCAAACCGTATGAATCGGCGGCTTGTTGCGTCAATCGAACGACTCGCTGCCACAGTCTCACCTCGGGATGGCTAAGCCCAGCTTTTCCCGCAGCATAAAATGCTCTTCGCTCAGCACAAAAAGCATGAGCTGACGAACACGGGCCCGGAAGGACAACCCCACCAGGTGGTCAGACTCGCCCAACCCTCGCTCGGCCGCAATGACGTCGCCGCACATGAGAACCGCCGCCCGCGATGCCGAGTGTTCCGCGCCTTCGAGGAACGCCGAGAGCCGCTTCATGTCCTTTTTGTGAACACAGGTCGCCACCGGCTCTCGCAGCGCGCGCAGCGCGCGTTCGGGCAACATTCGCTGGACCCGAACCCGCCACGCGTCGACGAGGCGAGAGTCGAGCTTGTGGTCGATCCGACTTCCCTTGGGGACAAAGATTCGGATCGTCCCCTCGACAAGCGCCGCCACCTCATCGGGCGGGAGCGCGCGGACCAACGCCAGCTCGGGTCGAGCGGCGGCCATCTGGCGACCCAAGGTCCACGCGATCGGACGCGAAGACGTCGACTTGAAGATCTCGTGCATCTCCCCGGCGAAAAGAACCGGCTGGCTTCCGGGATAGAACCGGGGCGCGGCGGTGCTTCCCGGGCGGTGAAAGTGCTCCATCTCGCCCACGCTCATCGCGTTGGCGAGGCGCTGCCAGATGGCGAAGTAGCGCAGCCCAGCTCGGCCTCGATTGCCCTTCGACAGGTCGACGCGCTCTTTACGCCGGTTGAGGCCCAGCGCCCGAATCGGCTCATCGAACAGCTCCGGCGCCCCGCGGTAGATGATGCTCAGGATGTCGGACAGCGCGTTGCGGCACAGGGGATGGAGGATGTGACTGCGCCACGTCGTGTCGGTCATGGCCCGCGCCGGCTCGGCTGGCGCTCGCTTCAACAGCAGCATGTACGCCTTCGCCTCGTCGTCGGTCGCGGCCCGCATCAAGGTCAGCGCGGCCAGGGCGCAGAACGCGCGGTCGAGCTGCCCGAGCGCGTGGTACAGCTCGAACATCCGGCGCGCGGGCTGCGCCGGATCCTCCGCGAACGGAAGGACGCGGTGATACAAAGCCAGGGCCTGCTGCGCGGTCTCCTTGCGGCTCCCGTAGATCGCGGCCAGCTTCAACGCGATATCGTGGGCGTCGGGATCAAGGCGACTCAATACGACCTCGTAAGCCGTTCGCGCGCCTTCTTCATTCTTGAGCGCTCGACTATAGAGGTCGCCGAGCGAACGCCACAAAACCAGGCGGGCCTTCTTTTGGTGCTTGGGCATCCGCCGGATCATCCGGTGGTAGTTTTCCTCGAGAGCGGTCCAATCGCGGGCATCGAAGAGGATCTGCTCGATCCGTTGGAACGCGTCGATGAACGTCGGCTCGTGGTCCAGGACCCGGTTGAGGACTTCGACCGCGACTGCGGCATCCTGTCGGTTGGTCAGGTGGACCTCGGCCAGGCGCATCAGCACTTCGCGCCGTTCGGCCGGGGTCTTGACGACCCCCGCCAGATCTTCGAGGACCTCCACCTGGCGCGGAACCTGGCTCGTCTCTTCGAATAGCCGAGCCAGGGCGCGCAAGGTCTGTTCGTCGGTGGGCTGGCCTCGCCGCGCCTCGGCGTACGCATCGATGGCCCGGTAAGGCTCCCGGATCTTTTGCTCGCACAGCTCCGCCTGCTTGACGAGCTCGGTGAACCGTTCTTCGCCGTCGAGGACCGCGATCAACCGCTCCCGGAAGTCGTACGCTTCTTCCCACGCCCCTTCCTCTTCCGCTAGGGTCGACGAAGCGCGAAGGGTGGGCCCGTGGTGTCGGTCGAGATCGAGCGCCTTATCGAAGCTCGATTTGGCCCGATCTTTCTGCTGGAGCCGGACGGCGAGCTGCCCGATCTGGAAGTAGAGGTCGACGACCTCCGCTTCCGTCAGCGCAGCGCGGTGCTGCAGGAGTATCGTGTGAAAGATACGTTGCGCGTCTTGCCACCGTTCGGCGCGCAGCAGCGCCGCCGCGAGTCCCTCGAGAGTCAGCAGATACGTCGGCTCCCGTTCGTAGGCCGAAAAGTAGCGATCGAGCGCCTTGTCGTCGGCGTCGAGTTTTTCGGCAATGTACGCGAGGCGGTAGTAGGTTCGGCCTTGCTCGACCTGGTCCTCATCGGGCCGAAGGCCGTCGACCAGTCGCTCCAAGATGGCCTCGGCCTCCGTCCATCGCTCCTCTGCGAACAGGAGATCGCCGGACATCCGCAACGCCGGGACGTAGCGAGGGTCGGCCTCGAGGGCGCGCTCGAGCAGTCTCAGCGCCTGGGGCACGTCATCGAACTCCCGCAGCACCGTCTCCGCGGCGCCGGTATAGAGCTCCGCCTGCACCGACGACTCGTCGGTGTGCTTCGCTTCGAGCGACTGAAGCTGGACCACCTCCTGGAACCGGCCCTCGGCCTCCAGGATCTTACGAAGCGCGCCAAGGGACGGGGTGTAGGCCGGGTCGATCTCGAGTGAGCGCTGGTACGAGGCTTTCGCCGCCTCGGCGTCATTCAGCATCTCTTCGCTGATCTTCGCCGCCCTGTACCATAGGTGGACGGCATCCGCCGAGTCTTTAACGACGTCGGCTTCCCGCTTCAGCATGTCGAGGGCGACGAACCAATTGCCGTGACGCTCGTGCAGATCCGCGAGCGCGTGCAGCGATGCGGGGTCGCGAGGGTCGATGGCCAGCGCCCGATTGTAGGCCTCCTCGCCCCGGTCGACCTGCTCGAGGTAACGCACCCGAACCTCGCCGATCTGGCGCAGCAGCGGCAGTTTCTCGCCGGGGTCGGCGGTCAGCTGGGCCTGGCGCTCGAGGGCCTCGATGAGCGAAGTCCACTCCCCTGCGTCCCGCCACACGCGCACCAACGCGTTGAGCGTGGGGCGATGCTCCGGGTCGTCCTGGAGGACCCGGATGAGGGTCCGACTCGCCGCGTCCAGGTCGCGGTATCGCTCCTCCTGGATCGTCGCGATCTTGGTCAGCAGTCCGATGCGGTCCGCGGCCGCGTCGACGAGCTCGACCTGCCGCTCGTAGACGTCCACGAGTTCGATCCACCGCTCTTCGTGGGTCAGCAGCTGCTCGAGCGCCGACAAGGCCGGCGGGTGCCGAGCCTCGATCGCGAGCACGTCTCGATACGCTTCGACCGCGCGAGGGATGTCCTTGACCCCCTGCGCCCATACGCCGGCGATCTCCGTGCGCAGGTCCAGCGCCTCGTCGCGGGTCCCCGCGGCCTCCAGTCGACGCTCGAGGATGCCGAGCAGAGGCGACCACATCTGCTCCGCTCGATAGATACGAGCGAGGGCCAGGAGGGTGTCGTTGTCGTTGTCGTCGACGTCGAGAACCCGTTTGAGGGCCGCGATCGCCGAAACGGCGTCCTGGCGCTGGTCTTCGTGCAGCCCCGCGATCCGCTGCCAATGCCGCTTCTTCTCGTCGACGTCGGGGGTCAGGTCGACCCGCTCCGCCAGCTGGTCGACGAGGTCCGACCATCGCTCCTGCTGCTCATACAGGTCGATGAGACGGTCGCGGGCGCGCTCGTCCTCCGGCCGCATCGACAGCACGATTCGAAGGTGTTGCTCGGCTTCGTCGGGCTCCTCGAGCCGCTCGAGCCGAATCTCGGCCAGCCGCCGCCGCAGCTCGATGGCCCGCGTCGCCGGCACCTGGTCGACCTGCTCGTCGTACACTTCAGCCAGGACGTCCCAGTTGTCGGTTTCGTCGGCCAGGCGCTCGGCCAAGGCCTGTGCCTCGGGCGCGGCGCCCTCTTCGCCGAAGGCCCGACAAGCGACGGTGAACGCGAGCTCCGGCTGACCGAGCCAACGCTCCTGGATCTCCACGATCGCGTACAGAAGCTCTCGCCGCTCCTCACCCCGCTCCGTGACCTCGAGCCGGCGGTTGTACAGCTCCCCGAGCTTGCGATAGTCGCCGCGACTCTCGTAAGCCTCCGCGAGGGCCTCGTACGCCATCTGGCTGGTCGGCTCGAGCGCGAGCACCGCTTCGTAGGCCGCCGCCGCCCCCGCCCGACGACCGAGTTGTTCCTCGTAGACACGCGCGATATCGAACAGGATCTCGATTCGCTGCCCGCGCGTCTCCGCCGCCGCCGCGCGCGCGTTCATCACCTTCACCGCTTCGTTGTGCGCACCGGCGGCAACGAAGATCTCTTCGAGCCGCTTGAGCTCGACGACGGTGTGTGGCTCTACGTCGAGCACCCGCTTCGCCGAC
Organism: Myxococcota bacterium; assembly: GCA_028289325.1. Lineage (GTDB taxonomy): Bacteria > Myxococcota > Kuafuiibacteriia > Kuafuiibacteriales > Kuafuiibacteriaceae > JANQQN01. The sequence goes on from JANQQN010000072.1 coordinate 25,820, forward strand.
TCGATCGCGTCGTCGGTGGAATCGAGCTTGGTAAGAAACGTCTCCGCCAGCTCGAACCGGATCGCCTTGACCCCGGCCGGATTCATCTGCAGCGGGATCAACTTGCGGAGGGTCGCCACGAGGTCTGTCCACCGCTCGGCCTCCCGGAAGATCTGGCGCAATGCCTCGAGCGCCTCGACGTCGTTCGGGTTCCGCTTGAGGATCTCGTTCCAGGCCTGCACCGCCTCGTCGACGGAGCCCAGGCGCGTGCCCCGGACCAGGCCCAGCCGGCGCTGCAATCGGATCATCGTCCGCTCGTCGGGCGCTTCGGTGAGCTGAGCCTCCAGCAGATCTGCGAGCTCCGACCAGCGGTTGGTGCGTTCGAACAGGCGTTCGAGAGCCTCCAGGGCCTCGCCGTGGCCGGGATGGACCCGCCGCACCTGGCCCCACCAGTGGATCGCCTCCTCCGGCCGGTCGAGCCGCTCGTCGACCAGCTTGGCCATCCGAGCCCACAGCCGAACCCGGCTCGGTACGTCGGTCATCTGCTCCGACGCGGCCTCCAGGACTTCGAACAGCGCCTGGGGATGGGTCTCGGCGTCGAGCAGGCGACCCAGGGCCGCGAGCACCGACGGATCCTGAGGGCGCAGCGCCCTCGCCTGCTCGTACCACCGGACCGCCTCTTCCGGCTCCCCGAGCCACTCCTCCCAGATCCCCGCCAGCCGCATGAGCAGGCCGAACTGCGCGTCGGGATCCTCGTCGGCCAGCTCTACCCGAACCTCGAGAACATCGGTCAGCGCGGCCCACCGGCCGAGGTCGGTGAACAGAGGATCGAGCGCGGCGAGGGCCTCCGGGTCGCGGGGCGACTGGCTGAGAACCGTCTGCCACGACCTCGCCGCTCGCTCCGGCTCATGGAGATGAGCGGTGACCAGCTGGGCGATCCGACGGTCGAGGCGCGATCGGACCTCGGGATCCGGCGCGTTGTCCTGCGCCGCTTCCAGCGCGTCGACCAGCGGCTCGTGAAGGTGTTGCTCATCGGCCAGGGCCTCGAGCTCGCGCCGCACGTCGTCCAGCCCCGGCGCCTCCCGCAGCACCTGCGCGAAGGCCGCGAAAGCGAGATCCGGCTGATCCAGCTGATCGCGATACAGCTGCGCTGCTTCCCGATGCAGTGCGATCCGGTCCATCCCCGCCACGCCCGACAGGCCGGCCCTCACCCGCTGCACCGAGATGAGATCCGGCCACGCTTCGAGGGCCCGCAGCGCGTCCGCGAGGAGCTCTCCGATCCGCTCCGCAACGTCGGTGTCGTCCTCCGCCACCGCGTCTTCGAACCGCTCCTGGAGAAAATCGACCGCCCCCGGATGGTCGGGGGCGTGGCTGATCACCGCTTTCAGCAGGGACTCGGACGCCGCGAGATCTCCGCGCGGCTTGGCCTTCAGCCGGGCGAGCTGCACGCGCGCATCGCGGCCGGCTTCGGTGTCCGGCCCTTCGACCGCCACCAGCTGCTCGAGGGTCTCGATGAGCTCGGACGTGCGGTTCTCTCCCTCGCACGCGGCGACCATCGCCTGCAGCGCGGAGACGTCGCTGGGGACCAGCTCGAGCAGACGACGCAGGGTTCCGATCGCCCCCGCCTGGTCGGATAGCTGGTCCGCCTGCAGCCGGGCGAACTGCCGAAGGAGCTGGATCCGAACCTCGGTTTCGGACGCCTGCGCGATCCGACGCCGGTAGACGTCCCCTAGCGAATCGAACTCTCCGACCTCGGGAAGCAAGTGCTCGAGGGCCATGAGGGCGTCGGTGTCCCCCGGCGCCATGTCCAGCACCCGGTTGTAAGCTTCGATCGCTCGGTCGGGCTGACGAAGGTGGCGGTCGTAGATCTCCGCGATGCGGCGCCGGAGGGTCAGCGCGAGATCCGGGGCCCGGATCTCCTCCAGCTCGTCGAGATAAAACGCAGCCAGGTCGTCCCACAGCTGCGCGCTCTCGGCGAACGACTCCACCTTGGCGCGGACCTCAGGGTCGGCGACGTCCTCGTGAAGCGCGCGGCTACCCCAGTGAAACGCGCGTTCCGGCCGCGCGAGTCGGTTCTGGTAGACGTCGGCGATCTCCAGGTACAGCCGGCGCTTATCGTCGCCGGGGAGCGCGGCCGCGCTCTGAATCTCGAGGGCGGTGATATAGGACTCGAAGGCGCCGCTCGCCCGGTACACCGGCGCCAACGCAGAGGCGGCCAAAGGACGAGCCGGCCCTTCCTCTCGCAAGAGGGCCGCGAGCCCGGCCACCGCCCCTGGATCCTCAGGACGAACCTCCAGCGCCCGGGAAAAAGCGTCGACCGCGCGCGCATCGTCGTTGAGCTCGGCCCGGGCCAGCGTCCCCATCCGCAAGAGAACCTGCGCCCGGTCGTCTCCGTCGAGGATTCCCGCCTCCCGATCGAGGACCGTCCACAGGTCTTCGAGCCGGGCCGTGCGCTCGCACAGCGCGGCCATCTTGCGCAAGATGGTCAGGTCTTCGGGCTGGCGATCGAGCAGCGTCTTATAGGCTTCGAAGGTGGCGTCGGTGTCGTCGGTGCTGTCGGCAACCTCCGCCACCTGGCGCCAGAGGGCCGCCGTTCGTTCCGGGTCGTCTTCGGCCAGCCTCAGGAGGCCTCGGTAAACGGTGAGCAGACCTCGGGCATCTTCGCTTTGCCGATAGAGTCGCTCGAGCGCGGTCAGGGCCTCGATGTCGTCGGGCGCGAGGGCCAGCACCCGATTGTACATAGGGACCGCGGCATCAGGTCGCTCGACGGTCTCGTCATAGATGGACGCCGCCCGCCGCGCCACCCGAAGCGCGAGCTCCGGCTCCGAGATGGACGGCACCGCTTGCTGGTAGATGTCGGCGAGCTCCTCTTCGGTGCCCGCGGCCGCCGCCGCCCGCTCCAGCCCGTCGACCAACGTGGCGTCGTTTGGCTCCAGGGTCAGCGCTCGCGCGAGGGCCATGAACGCCATCTCCGGTTGGTCGAGCTCACCGGCGTAGACCTCGGCGATCTCGCCCAGAAGACGACGCCGAAGGGCCCGGTCGGCGTGGCCTGCGACCTGCGCTTCCTTCGTCGCGATGAGCTTCAGCGGTTCGTTTCGCTCCGCCCAGTGCGGCTCCAGAATCCGGCCCGCATCCGCGGACAACTCGGGATGGGTCTCCTTCAACGAGACCATCAGCCGGTCGAGGGCGGTCAACGCCCGCGGCCAAATCTCGCTCAGCCCGTCTTCGTCGGGGGGCATCTGCAGGACGTCACCGAAGGCCACCACCGCCCCTCTCGGATCTTCGAGCGGACCCTGCCGGAGCTCCCCCAACCGCAGCAGAGCCTCCGCACGCCGGCGTCCCTCGCGGTGAGCGGAGGCCGCGACCAGGATTCGTCCCAGCTCGAAGTGCGCGCGACCATCGGCGTACAGCGCTTCGAGGCGATCCAGGGCCTGGTCGTGACCAGGGTCTTGCAAGAGGACTTGCTCGTACTCGAACGCCGCCGCTGGTCGATCCCCGAGGCGGTCCTCCAGGATCATCGCCGCCGTGACGAGATGGTTGGCCCGGTCCGAGCCCGTGGTGAGGGCGGCGAGATCCTTGCGCACCGCGACCTGTTCGCGGGCGTCGCCATCCAGCGCGTACAGGCGGTCCAGCTCGTGAAGGGGGCGCGGATCCTTGGGCTGCTCGATGCGCGCCTGCCGGAGGACTTCGATCGCTTTTTTGCGGTCGCCGAGAAGGTGTTCGGCGTAGTCGGCCAGTTTGTGCCGCAGCTCGGCCCGCAGCCCTGGATTGGCGGTGATCGCGTCCGCGCGAAGCTCGAGCTGACGCACCAACTCGTCCACGGATCCGCTCGCCCGGCCCAGACGCTCCAGCGCGGCGAGGGTGTCCCGATCTTCGGGCGCCTCTGCGAATGCCCGCCCCGCCGCCTCGAACGCCCGGTCTGGTCGGCCCAGCCGCTCCTCGTAGATCGAACGGATGGCCATCAGGCGCTCGACTCGTTCCCCAGAGTCGTCGGCCTGGGCGACCATCGTTTCGTAGGTATCGACGAGTCGGGCCCAGTCGCCCGACCCGCGATAGATCGGTTCCAAGGCCGCGGCCGCCGCCTTGGCCTGCCCGCCCTCGAGCATCGCCTCGAGCCCCTCGCGAGCCGCCGCGTGGTCGGCCTGCGCCTCGAGGGCCGCCCGATAGGAAGCGATGGCCCCCGCGTCGTCGCCGGTCGAGACCTGGGTCTCGGCCAGCCCGGCCAGCAGCCGCGCCCGCTCGAGCGGGGCTTCGACGAGCGAAGCCTCCGCGGCGAGTGCATCCCGCAGGTCGTCCGGGCGATCGAGGACGCGATAGTACCGCGCGAGCTCCTGCCAGACGGCGCGGTCGGTGGGCCGCAGGTCTCGCGCCCGCTCCATCATCCCTACCGCCCGGGGCAGGTCGTCGGTGATCTCTTCGAACACCGCCGCCGCCCGGCGAAGAAATCCGGCCGCAACCTTCGGATCCTCGGCCGCGTCCGCCCTCGCCGCGAGGACCTCGGCCAGCGCCTCGGGGCGATCTCCGGCCGCCGTGAGGCGCTCGAGCGCCTCGAGCGCCTCAGGGTCGCCGGGCATTCGCTCGACGATCCGTTGCCACGTCTCTTTGGCTCGCGTGGGCGCGCCGGCGGCGCCTTCGTACAGCCGGGCCAAAGCGCGCAGCAGCTCCGGATCGTCGGGCGACTGTTCGACGGCGTGTTCGTAGACTTGGGCCAACGACTTGGACCGATGGGCGGCCGCCGCAAGGTCCGACAGCCGTTCGAGCGCGTCGTCCTCGAGCAGGCCTTCCTGGAACGCCCGGGTCAGCGCTTC
>JANQQN010000088.1 GCA_028289325.1 Myxococcota bacterium
CGAACGACGTGGTCGGGGACCGCCGATCAGGCGCTCACGTTGCAAACGCCGACCGTCGGCGCCAACGGCCACTTCGTCCTCGCTCGTCGCGTGCTCGAAGACATCCAAGTGGGCTGGCAGCCCGTACAGCGGTTCACGAGCGACGCCTCGGGCGCGCTGACGAGCGCCGAGGTCGCGCCCAACACGTTGCCTGGTTTGCGGGTCCCAGGGGTCTATGCGCTGTTCGAAGTCTCCGCACCTCAAGGCCTTGTCCAGGGCACGGTTCGTCGGTCGGGCCAGCCTACGGCCGGGGCCACGGTAGAGGTGACGGGCACCCCATGGAAACAGGTCACCGACGGCAATGGCGCGTTTGCATCTCTCGGGTATGTCGGTCCGGTGGTCGCCGTCGCTCAACTGGCGGGCAGCAGTGACACCGGGATGGCGACGGGGACGCTGTCCAGCCCAACGGGCGCTGTCGCTTTGGACATCACCCTGGGCGCCCAGCCGCCTCAGGTTGTTCGAATGCGTCCCGCGGATACTTCCACCGATGCGTCGGTCTTGGCCGCCATCGAGATCGACTTCAGCGAGCCAATCGCGGCGGAGAGTGTTTCGGACGACGCGGTGGTGGTTCAGTTCGTCGACGCGCAGGCGCAAGCGGCCGTCGTCGCTGGTGTGGCGTCGTTGGACATTGCACGGCGTCGGTTGACGTTCTTGCCCGATACGGAGCTCCCTGCTGCAACGCTTCTCACCGTCACCGTGAGCGACCAGCTCACGGACGATGACGGCGCGCTCTTGAGCGGCAACCGGATCTTCAGCTTCACCACGAAGGCGGCGCCCGCGCGCAGTACCGTGGCCGCCCGGCTCACGAGTTACGCGCCCGGCTCACTCAACTCCCCTTGCAGTGGCTACGACCCTCAACAGGTGGGGCCAGACTTCGATCCGACCGGTGACCCGAACCCGGTGCCGGGCTTTGATGCCACGGATCTGGCGTTCAGCTGCGTTGTTGGTGCCGCTGGCGTTGCGGATCCTGGCGTACCCGTGGTGTTGATCAATGAATCCACCGGGCAAACGTTCACGGTGACCGCGCGCAGCAACGGGAGCTTCAAGAGTTTCATGCGTGCCGCGGAGGAAGACCTTCTGGCCGCGACGTTCATCAACGACAACGGCACCACGGTGTCCGTTCCGCTCGAGCGACAGCTGTTCGATGACGGTTCGGTGGGGCTGTACGCGAGTGGAGGGATCGTTGAGGCCACGAACCCGTTGGGCGGCGCACCGCTCGAGCTCATCGTCGAAGCGGGCGCGATCAGTCGCCGGACGGTCTTCAAGATGTCGGGCCTGACGTCGCAAGACATCGATGAGCGCAGCGCCAGTACGCCCCCGGAGCGAGGAACGGTCATCCTCGGGGGGACGATCACCGCGAAGGGCGATCCGCTGCAGGCGTCCGCGGATGTTCGGTTCCCGATCGCCGAGTCGGACCTGCAGCTCCCGGAGGGGGTGACGGCGACGACCGCGGGATACCTGGTTGTGGGTCTGCGGCCGACGATCGTCGATGGTCTCGAGGTGATGACCTACGAGCCGATCGATCGGATGAAGTACGAGGACGGGGCGCTCGCGACCCATTCCCATCCTATGAGGGGCTTCGAGGGCTCGGTCTTTGCTTCCGACTTTGCGGTGTTGAGCCTAGCGAATCGGCCGGTGGCGCTCACGGGCTACGCGGTCGCGTGCGATGTGAATGTCGCCGATGACTGCGTCCGGGCCGGGGTTGCGCCGCCCCCCGGTCGCCGGCTGCAGCAGGCGGAAATCCTGGCCATCCAGCCGACAGGTTCGGTGAGCGGCCCGGTTGCGATTCAGGCGGGCGCCTTCGTGGCGCTCACGGATCAAGAAGGCCGCTATGCGCTGACCGTGCCGGGCATCGTTGGGGCCGCCTACAACGTTCGCGGTCGACACCCGGACTTTCCGGGGGGCTCGGCGGCGGCTCGCAGCGACGTCGACCAACGCCTAAGTCTGGCTGGTTCCGGCTCGGCCCACGTGATCTTTGATGAGTCGACGGCGGTAAATTCGCCGCCGCCGCAGCTGATGGTGAGTACGACGCCCGGTTCTCCGGCCGTGTTCACAGGAACGGGGACCCCACAATCCCATGAGCAGGCGCTGGTGCGCGCCACCGCATCCCATCCGGATCCCGGGGTTCAGATCGCGCCGTTCGTGATTCAGTCGGTGACTCGGCTGTCGGACGGTTCGTCGGCGCCGAGTGCATTGACGCGAGTGACTTTGCCAACGCCGCCGCCACCGAGTGGATCGCTGACGGCAGAGCGCCATGAGCGATGGACGGCGAGCGAGCCGGTTCGGGTGCGCATGCAAGTGCAGGCCAGCGGCGGCGGTCGTTCGACGGAACAGTCCCACGTCGTCACGTTTGGCGGCGCGGCCCCTGGCGTCTCGCCCGGTGGGGTCGTACCCGAACCGGGCGGGGACCAGACTGGCCCTTGGGTGTTGAGCTCTGACCCGACGGAGGGGGCGCGGGCGGTCCAGCCCGGCGCACCCATCCGGCTTCGCTTCAGCGAGCCAATCAAAGATTTTCAGGTTACGGACCGAGTCAGCATGGTGCCGGCCGCCCCGCTGGCCTCCTATGTCTTTAATGCCCAGCGAACCGAGCTTACGTTGTCTTTTGGTGCGCTGCAGCCGGGTCAGACATACACGCTGACGGTGGGGCCGCTTCTCGACGACAACAACAACGAGCTGAATCAGTTACCCGGCAGCGTCGGTCCATCTGGGACGCCGGTGCACGTACCCTTCGTCGTCAGCTTCGAAACGGCGGCGCGCTACTCCGTCCAAGCGCAGTCGCAGCAGCAGGGTGGTGGCACGACGTCGCCGGTAGGCAATCCGCTCTCCGGTATCGGGCGGCCGGGTGACGCGGTCGTCCATGGAGGCTATGCGTACGTGACGGACCTCGCTACCGAAGAGGTCAAGGTCGTGGAGGTGCTGGGCTCAGGGACGACGGCGGCCGGTCCCACGGCGACCATCACGCCCCGCAAAGGGTACCCGAGAGGGCTGGTCATCATCCCGGACTTCTCGTGGGTGAAACCGTTGCTGCCTGGACAGACGGGTTGCACAGGTCCGGGCGAGACGCCGTGGACACGGGCCGTCAACCGCGGCGCGCCCTCGACGGCCACCCCCGGCGTGACACCGGTGCCGGTGACGGCGGCTTGTCTGGTCAGCGATCGCACGTTGCTGGTGGTCGTCGCAGGTCTTGTACGGGGTACGGCCTCCGATGTCGTGGGTGGACAAGACCTGGAGATCTACGACGTCACCGACGTCGGCCCGACGTCACCGCCGCGTTTCGTCGAGCGAGGGTTACTGACCAACGATCCTTCGAGCGCGGTGGGGCGTCTGCGTTGGTCGCCGCCGAACCTGGGATACATCCAATGGACGCTGTCGGGTGAGTTCCTCAACGTCATCGACTTGCACACGTGGCTGTTCTACGAAGCGATGAGCACGACCCAGCGCGCGGCCATGCCGAGCTATGACGACCCTCAGCGCCTGGGTGTCGACGCGAACGGGGATGGTGACTACGTTGACGCGAATGATCGGATCCCGCTGCCGCCTCGCGCCGAAGGTGGTGTGGTGGGGCTGGGCTTCGGCGGACTCGAACAGCGCGTCATCGTCGCGGACACACAGCAGCCCATCTTGGACTACGATCTCAGCGGTGGCCCCTCGCCATCGATCGTGGCTGCGCTGGGGCGGTATGGCTCAGAGTCGTCGAGTCTTCGCGTGCTCGTTCGTGACGGCACAAGTGTTCCGAGGACGGTCGGCGACGAAGTCCTTCCCGGATCCACGTCTGGAACATGGTCCACTCAAGCGACCAAGTTCTTCCCGGAGATCACGCTTCGCGTGCGTTCGGGTGCCGAGCTTCAGACGGTCGAAGCAGGGCAGGTGTATCCGCTGCCGTTGCTTATCGCGGCGCAAAGCCGTGGAGCGGAGCAGCGGCTATTCCTCCTCGACGCGACCTCGACGCAGTCGACGCCGGTCCTGATCGGTGACCAAACGAACGGAGTGCGTCTGCCGCCGATCGGGCCGGTGACGTCGATCGAGTACGACGATACGGACGCCCAGCATATTCGTGTCGTTGGCGCGAATAGCGTCGCGTTTCTTGATATCAACCGGCTAACGATGGCGTCGCCCACGGCGCCGGGAGAGATTCATCCAGCGATCGCGGACGTGGTGACGCAGGTCGGGTCGTCGAAGGCCGCGCACGGTGCGACCTCGTTTGGCATTTTCGTGCCCCCCGAGAAGAAAGACTTCGTCTTTGCCGGGCCGCGGATGGTGCTCGCGACGTTCCCGTCCGAGACCCGGGTTGTTCATCCCCTCGACGTCAAGCGGACGTTATCGGGGAACGCGGTCGAAGACCGCTTCCACGCCATTCTGTCAGGGATGCAGTCGGAATCCCACCTGCGTCCGGCGCGGGTGCATACGACGGGCCCGTACCCGGATCAATGCGACAGCCTCGACCGGAACTTCCATGTGGTCTTGTACGCCCCTGGGGGGTTGGCCGACCAATCGAGCGGCGAGCTCAGTCTTCACTACGAGGGCTTGAACGCGGGCGCTCACCCGCGACCGAACCTGAGCCCCGGTTTCGCGCCGGTCCGTGCCGGCGACAGCGGGACCTTGGGTCGCATCAACCGAACGGCACGCACCAACGCGCCGGATCTGCTGCCATTCAAGGCCTACCGTCTATCTGACGACCGAAGCTCCGAGCTGTATAACGTATTCATCTCGGATCCCTTCGTCGTGACCTATGAGGGGGTGACGAATCAGGAATACACGTCGATGACGCAGCTCGCGGGCAATAGCCAAGATCGGCGTTTGATCTTCACGTCGACCCCGTGGTCGCGCTTCACGCTGGATCCGAGCAATGGCCACGCGGCCCTGACAGCGTTTAAGTCGCGCGTGCAGAGCAACGCGTTTGTGCCGGGTCAGATGCTGCGAGTGGATGGGTTCGACACCCATCGGATACTAGGCCCCAACCCGGCGCCGCTAACCGGGGCGACCCTAGCCCGCGGGAGCCAGGGCATGCTGTCCGTCCATAACGGCGAGATGCGCCTGCGGGCGTCGGACATCCACGCGCCCGGCGTGGGCATGCAGACGGTGTTCGATCGGGCCTACAACGGACAAGACCTCGGTTTCGGGGCGATGGGTGATGGCTGGACGCACGTCTACGCGCAGCGGGTGGTCGAGCTTCGCGCTGAGCATTTCCGGCCGGGCGAAGAGATGGTGTTGGTCTTCCGGAACAAGCAGCAATACCCGGACACGGTTGCTAAGGACCGGGACGTACTGTTTCACGATGGCCGAGGCGCGGTCGTGCACTACAAGCGCTTCGAAGGCACCGGCGTCCCGCCGGAGTACCAGCAGGATCCCTTGATCGCGGCCAACGGTTGGTCCGACCGAATCACCGAGTGGTATGTTCCGGAAGAAGGTCGTTTCGACGGACTCTTCAAGCTCGACACCGAGCACTTCGTTCGGCTGACCCCCGACGGGATGCAGTACTGGTACAGCGCCGATGGCCGGCTCCTGAAGATCTATGATCGCTTCGAGAGCAACAAGCACGAGCTTCGATACAACACGCAAGGTGAGCTGACGGCCGTCATCGACGCGACCCAGACCTTCGACGAGGAGCGAGGATTGTTCTTCGGCTACTACCGGGGAGCCGGCGCGACGGGCATCGACAAGGCGGCCTCGTCGCCTGGGCGAGAGGGCCTGCTGGCGACGGTGGTGGCCCAGTCCGGTCTAGGGGGCACGCGAAGGGTCGACCTTCGTTACTCGGCAGACGGACAGCTTGAGCACGTCGACGGTGTTCAGGACACGCAACAACGTCGTCACACGGTCACGTACGACTGGGGGCGGTTGTCCACGGATCGCTCAGGCATCGCGGCGGTCTACGATCTCGGCGGCAGCGTGCCTCGGTTTGCGGTGAGTCCAGGCGATCTGACGACGATGGCCATCTCTTCGGGTCGAGGCATTCAAGGTGCGGTCCAGCTCTCTGGGCTCGGAAACAATCGGGCGAGCGGTCCAACGCCGGCCGTGACGGTTTCCTACGCGCAGGGTAGCGAGGTCCTGGAGTTTGACGGGCGTGCTCGAAACACGGTTGTGAGGATGCAGCCGAACGGGGTCACCGGGACGCTCGAGCGCCGCGTTGCGTATGCCGCCAACGGCCTTGTCGAGCGGGTCACTCACCCGCGCGGTAACGCGGACGAGTACGCCTACGATCTCTCGCTGCCGTTGCGGTCGCGAGCCAACGTTATCGACCGCATTCGGGATCCAGGCTCGGTCACGACCGGGCAGGCGACCTTGACCCAAGAGACGTCTCAATACGACCTTCACTACAACCTGCCCTCGGGTCAGCAGCTCGACGCAGATCGCCGAGCCCATACCGTGACCCTGTCGTCCGACTTCAAGACCGTCCAGAGCCGGGACTACGGCGCATCGGGGAGCGAGCAGACATCCCATGATGCGTACGGTCGGCTGACGAGTCGGACCAGCCCCACAGGCGTAGAGGAGACGTACAGTTATCAGGCAACCGGAGGTTTCCTCGACCGAAGCAGCCGCGGCGCGATCGACACGACGCTCGACTATACTTTGGGTCCGGATGGCGAATGGGGTCTGCCGTCGTCGCGAAGCCTTCCCGGGTTGTCGCCGGTGCAGATGACCTACGATGGCCGAGGCAACCTGCTGACCCGGAGCGACGGCACGAACCTGACCACCCACACCCTCGATGTGCTGGGGCGGGTGACGGTGGTTCAGGAAGAGATTGGGGGGCCAGGGGCCACGCTTCGCGAAGAGGCGTTCGTGTACCGGCCAGACGGCTTCATGGAGCAACGGGTGCTTCGACAGATCGAAACCCGCGGAACGCAGGAGGATCTCGAGTGGACGTACGCCGCCGATTCCATGCTGCGGACCATTGGTGTGACGGGGCCTGGGGCTTCGGCGACGATGAGCTACGATGGGCTCAGTCGGCTGACGTCTCGCACCGCCGGTGGATATACGCAGGCGTACACATATGACGGGAACGGGAATCTGATCGCGTCGGGAGATGACAGCGAGTCGGTTCGTTGGCAGACGGCGTATGACGGCTTGGACCGGCCGGTGGTGCGAACGAACCCGCTGGGTCAGACGACCCGGTACACGTACTCGCCCACGGATGTGCAAACGGGTGTGGTCGTGGATGGTCCGAACGGGCCGCTCTACTCATCGGAGGTGCTGTCGTACGATTTGCTCGGTCGGGCGACGGAGGTCGATGTTGGCGATGTGACGCGATACAGTGTGAGTCATCCCGTCGCGACGCAACGTACGCGGACGGTCACCGATCAAGGTGGCTACTCACGCAGCACGATGTTCGACTCGGCGGGGCAGATGCTGGGGGATCAGGTGCTCGGCGGCTATCAGCTGGACCGCAGCTACACGAGCGCGGGTCTCGTGCGCTCGGAGTCAGTAACACCGGATGGAAGTGGGACGGAGACGACCTACTTCGACTACAACGGCCTGGGCCACGTCACGGGTGAGTACGATGACGCGGGGCAGATGACGGCGCAGGTCGAGTACACGCCGCGGGGTGACGGCTTGCCGACGTCGGTGGTGCGGGGCGGAACGGCGGTCACGACGTATGGGTATTCGTCTCTTGGCGAGACCTTGAGCATGACCAAGGTCGGCGGCGCGACGACGCGGTACGAGTACGATGGCGAACGCAACGTGTCGGCGGTTGGGCCTTTGGGGGCGCTCCGCGCGTTCACACATGACGCCGCCAATCGGTTGGATTCGATGACGTTGGCCAATGGAACCGAGTATGACTACCAGGACCATGACCCTCGTGGCTTGCCGCGGAGGATCGAGATTGGTGGCGCCTCGTCGGTGACCTTGGCCTACGATGTCTTGGGACGAGTGACGGGCCGTGAGGCGACCGCTTCCGGGCCAACGATGGTGGCTTCGGCAGGTGAGCAGTACGGCTATGATGCGCTGGGGCGTTTGACGTCGGCAACGACGCCTCAGTCTGGCCTTGTGCATGAATACTTGGATCAGGTGGGTGGCGATCGCCGGAGCACGTTGACGGTCTCGGGCGCGGGTTCGTTCGTCGTCACGTCGACGACGTATGTGAATCAGTCGCTGCGTCAGCTTGGATATCCATCGGGCGTGGACGTGAGCTACGGCCGCAATGGCGCAGGGCGATTGGAGGACGTCATTCCGAGCTCGGGCGACCCGATCGTTTACTCGGCGAGCTACGGCGCTTCGTCAATGCAGATGAATCTCGGCCCGGCGGGCCTGATTCAGCGCGAAGATCTGTACGACTCGCCGCGCCGCCGGTTGCGAGTCCGGCGATACACGGTGGGTGGGCAGGTCCGTGCCGAGCTTCGATTCGATTACGATTCGGCGGATCGAGAGATCGCGCGTCAGTACGTGCATATGGGGGGGCGAACGGATCTGTTTACGTACGATTCGGCTTCACGGCTGAAGGACATGGAGGTCCGGGCGCTGCCGGTTCCGGCGGGGACGCCGAGCGCTTGGCCGTTAGCGACGTCTCCATCCTCGGGAACTTGGGTCGCGGGCGCCTACGGCCGCACGTTGCAGCTGGACTCCGGGGACCGGCTGTTGGGTTCCCTCTTGCGCACCGCTCCTGGCGAGACCGTTCCAGCGTTCGCGTCGTCGGTGAACGCTTCGTACAGCATGGGGCATCCTGAGGTGGTCGATGGTCAGGGGCGGACTTTCGATGCGTTTGGCAATGTAACCTTCTTGCACACGTCGCATGGACCGACACAGCTTTCGTACGATGCGTTCAATCGCCTTCGTCGGCTGGAACGTCCGATAGCGTTGGGCGGCGACGGGACTACAATCGATTATGAATATCGAGCCGATGATGTTTTGCTGCGCCGGCTAGTGAATTGTAGTGCGTCGGCGAAGGCGTCAGGGGCATGTGTGGATGCCGACCGTGTATACGTGTACGACGGTCTGCTTCTTCTTGAGGAGTGGGAACTATCGAGCGGAGCGCTGAAAGTCGTTGCTCGATATTACTACGCTGACGAAGGGGACATTCCGATCGCGATGGACCTAGATACCGGTGGTGGGCCGCAGCGGTACTACGCGGTGACGGACCGGATGGGGTCGGTTGTGGGGCTGCTGGATGATGCGGGGAGCTGGGCGGAGCGGGTGCGGTATGACCCGTTTGGTCGGGCTTCGTATCAGGTGGCGGATGTTTTGGGGCCGGCGGTGCACCGGGTGGAGCTGGATTCCAACGGGGATGTGCTGGTGGTGTTTTCGGAGCCGGTGCAGGCGTCGTTCACCGGCGGTTCGGGGACGGGGATCTCTGGAGCGGTGGCTTCGATCGCGGGGGCGTTGTCGGTGACGGACACGTCGGGTGCTGTTGCGGGGACGATGACGTTGGACCCGAGGGCGGCGATGCAACCGACGTACCCGCGGGGGACGGTGGTTCGGTTCTCGCCGGGGGCCGCGATTCAGGGGGCGTTTACAGTCGATGTGGCGGCTGGGGCGCTGGTTGATGATTGGGGTAATGGGACGCAAACGGTTTCGGTGGCCGGGGGCTACGTCGGCGCTGGGCTGGGGTCGACGGCTTCGGCGGCGGGGCCGCGGAGTACGGTGGGCAATGGGCTTGGGTTCCAGGCACACCTGCACGACTTCGATGCGGACCTGATTCTGATGCGGGCGCGGGTGTTTGATCCTGGTGTGGGTCAGTTCCTGCAGGCGGACCCGGTGGGGCATGAGGACTCGGTAAATCTGTACTCAGGAATGCGCTGGAACTCTGTGACTTGGCGAGATCCTCTTGGCGGCCAGGCAGAAGATGAGCCAATCTATATGCCTGAGACCGCGGGGGACATTGCCCGGCTTCCTGATGGTGCTGTTTTCGAGTCAGATGGATGGCTCTATATCAAGGTAGATGGTCAGATCTATGCACTTAAAGGCGATCGTGATCATATTACGTGCGTCGCCGCTGGACTACGGTGGGGACTGCGTCAGCGCGACGTCGAAGAGAGATGCCGTGCAGCAGCCTTGGGCAAGAGCGCAGCATGGTGGTTGCTCGGAGCGCCTGGCTACTTCGGAGGCGTTGCGTCGAAGTCGAAGCTCGGCAAAAGAGCCGTTCGTACAATTGGTCCGAAGGTCACCGTCGCGACCGCGAAAGCACTGGTTCGGTACCTGCAGAGCCCAGGTGCACTGCGACGGCTCGCAATTATGGTACACTCATTGGCGAAGGGGATTGCACGACAGATGAGCGCTGTCATTGTCGCTGAGGTTCGCCTGGCGACAGGTGAAATCACGTACTTCGCGACTGGAAGCGGCGGTCGGCTATCGATCGCACAGCAGCAGCTGCTTATGGAGTTTGGTGTCCCTGCCGAAAATATACTGAAGGGCGTCAAGGTTACAAAAGGGTACTCGAAGTTGGAAAAGCATGGCGAACGAATCATCAAGCGGAGCATTCCTGAGGGTTCGAAGGTTGTGCGATGGGGGATATCGTGGACAACCAGCCAGAGGGGTATACCCTGCAAGAACTGCAGGCCATACATCATTGAGGCAAAGGAGATTCTCGAAAGGCATCCTTAGAGTAAGCGTATCGTATCGGCTCGACGAGGACTAACAGTGGACTATGCAGAATTCAGACAGCAAATCGAACGCCTCCTGAGGCAGAAAGCTGAGATGGTGGTCTTTCGATATGGGGTTTGGTGCATGGAGCGTCTTCGCTTCCTGGCTAGGAATGAAGTCTTCGACGGAATGTCGTCGGACGACGAAACGCTGTTTATCGAGATTATGAATGAACTAAGTGACGCAAGTGGCCGCGGCGCAGTAATCTCGCCTGAACGGAGTGCAGAGATGCTTCGTATTGTCGAAGGGCTATCGCCCAGGGGCGAAGTCGAGCAGATGGAGCTTGAAGCGGCCAGCGCCGAGTTCCGTGGGTTGATCTGGAGCCTGCTCACGTTTCTCGGAACACATGATCGTGAACTCGTCCTTGATGTTGCCGACTCGACGTTTAACTACCTTGATTTCCAGAGTGGTAGGGTCGCGGGCTCTATGCCGGATGAGGTCTCTCTGAGCGAAATGGAGCTTCATGTTCGAGTTCTTCGTGATGAGTCTTTGGGTCCATCTTCCAGTCCGGAGTCGTAGCCGAGCTGCATAGCATGACTGTACATGCTCGCCGTGTCGGCCCCGGGGTTGCCACGAAGCTGACTTCAGCGCGAGACAGCGTGTGGGACGAGCCCCGATCAGCTGTCAGGCGTCCATTGATGCGGGAGGACGGGCGTTTCGCCGCGGCATGCGGCGGTCGCGGCGTATCGGAGGTACGCATGGGCATCGATGCCGTT
>JANQQN010000095.1 GCA_028289325.1 Myxococcota bacterium
ACCGTCGCGGTGCGCCATTCGAGGTCGAGAAGCTGCCGCAGACCGATGGCGTGGAGCCCCACAGCGCCGACGACGGCGGCGCCCCAGCCGAGCCATCCCAGCCATTCGAAAGGCTCGGGGGTGGGGATCACCGAGAACACCATCGGCGCTAACCCGTAGGCGGCAACCCGGCCGACCCCCGCCCATCGAACGCGGCGCTTGAGCGACGCCTCCGCGCAGGCGTGAAACGAGGTCACCAGCAGAACAAAAAACAAAGCCGCCCCGAGGACCACGAACAGGGCGGGGATCAGCACTGCGGCGAGGGTGGCGGGGTCGATCGGGGCGCCGGGCGCCGGCAGCGGGCCCGGCAAGGCGGTGGCCAAACTCGCGGATAACAGCTGGATCGCCGCGAAAGAAGGCGCGCCGCCCCACCGATCCGCGGTCAACGCGCCGAAGAACCGCCGGGGGCTCACCATCACCATCCAGACGGTCCGGGCCCACTGCACCGGCAGCCACCCCGGTTCCTCCCACGGCACGCGAGACCGCGGAGCATCGCGGCGTAAGCGAGCGATCTCCTTCCCGCCGAGCCGGGCCTCGTCGAAAGCATCGGCGGTGGCTTGCGCCGCGGCCACGGCGGCGGCGTCTCGCGGACGGCGAGCCCGCGCCACCGGGGCCTCGGGCTCGGCCGGTGTCCATGTTCGCGTACGGCCGCTGGCCCGCGGACCGGCCGGGGACCGCGAGCCGCCCGATACGCGAACGTACCGGTCACCCGCGCCGTCTCGATGGGCGAGGTGGGCCCGAATCTCGACCGTCTCCGCCGACGGCCGGACGATCTCGATGTCCAGCAGCGTAGCGCAGAAGGGGCACGGGGCCCGGCAGCGCCCGACGACGGGGAACGACTCACCGCAGCTTGGACACCGAAGCAGCACTGAGGAGATCAGGATGCGGACATCGACGACTTTTGCCTAGCAGGGAGTAAACCCGAGCCACCGCTTTCGCGGCGGCCCAGACGGTGATGAGGTCGCGGCGTGAGCACAGAATCGATGGACCTCGGCGTGGGACGACCGGCCCCTCTCGGCGCGACGCGAACGGAGCGGGGGATCAACTTTGCGGTCTACGCTCGGCACGCCGACGCCCTGCGCCTCCTTCTCTTCAAAGGGCTCGACGCGCGAATGGTCGCGGCGGACTTCGCGCTGAACCCCCGGGTGCACCGAACCCAGGACATCTGGCACGCCGAGGTGACCTATCGCGCCCTGAGCGGCGCCGGCGGCTACGCGTTTCGCGCCGAAGGCCCCGCGGAGGGCCCGCACCGCTACGACGCCGAGAAGATTTTGCTCGACCCCTACGCGCGGCGGGTCTTGTTCCCCCCCGGCCATCGCCGAGCGGCGGCCAAAGGCGAGGGCTCCACGCTAGGGCGGGCCCCGGTCGCCGCGCTGCCCCGAGCTGCGCCCCGTCTATTCGACTGGTCGGGTGACCGGCGACCGGCCCACCCCCCACATCGTCGGGTCATCTACGAGCTTCACGTTCGCGGCTTCACGATGCGCGACCCCACGGTACCCGAACACCATCGAGGCACGTACCTCGGCGTGATCGACAAGATTCCGTACCTCAAGGCCCTCGGGGTCACGACCGTCGAGCTCATGCCCGTCCACCAATTCGACCCCGACGAAAACAACTACTGGGGCTACATGACCCTGTCATTCTTCGCGCCCCACGCGGCGTACGCGGCTGGCGACGACCCCCACACCGAGCTGAAGACGATGGTGCGCGCGCTGCACGCGGAGGGCATCGAGGTGCTGCTCGACGTCGTTTACAACCACACGACCGAAGAAGACGAGACGGGGCCAACGTATGGCTTTCGCGGGCTCGACAACGCCACCTACTACCTGCAGACCGACGACGGCGTCGGCTACCGGGACGACTCGGGGACAGGCAACGTTCTGCGAACGGGACACCCGCAGGTTCGCCAGCTGGTCCTCGACAGCCTCCGCTACTGGGCCACGGAGTTTAGAGTCGACGGATTTCGGTACGACCTGGCCTCCATCTTGGCCCGCGATATCCACGGGGATCCCGACCCCTACGCGGCGCTGGTGACCGACATCGAGCGCGACCCCGTGCTCGCCCCCCTCCTTCACGTCGCCGAGCCGTGGGACCTGGCCGCGTACCAGGTCGGGGTTCGGTTCCCGGGCAAGACGTGGTCTCAGTGGAACGATCGGTTTCGAGACGACATACGTCAGTTCGTGAAGAGCGACCCGCGGTTGGTAGCGACCTTGATGAAGCGGCTGAGCGGGAGCCCAGACATCTTCCACCCCGAGCTTCCTTACGCCCGCCTGGCCTCGCAAAGCATCAATTTCGTCGTCGCCCACGACGGCTTTAGTTTGAACGACGTCGTCAGCTACAACGAGAAGCACAATCGCGCCAACGGACACGACAACCAGGACGGCGCGGCGATCAACCACAACTGGAACTGCGGCCACGAAGGCGAGCGCGATGTGCCGCCGGCGGTGGCCGAGCTGCGGAGCCGGCAGCGTCGGAACCTGTTGACCCTCCTGCTGCTGTCGAACGGCGTCCCCATGCTGTACATGGGCGACGAGTTTGCTAACACCCAGGGCGGCAACAACAACCCATATAATCAAGATAACGAGACGACGTGGCTGAACTGGCGCCGGCGAACCGAATTTGCGGACCTCGTCCGGTTCACCGGACGGCTGACGGCCCTGCGCCGGCGGGTCCACGCCCTCGGTCAGCCGCGGGCGTGGACCCCGGACGACGTGCGATGGTTCGGCGTCGGCGCCCAGCTGGATCTGCGGCCGGACTCTCGAACCCTGGCCTTCGCCCTGTACGACAGCGCCGGCGCCCCCGAGCTCTACGCCATGATCAACGCGTTCTGGGACGAGTTGACGTTCGAAGTCCAGGTGGCGCCCGCCGGAGGATGGCGCCGGCTCATCGACACCGCACGGCCGAGCCCCGACGATGCACCCGTCCCCGAGGACGCGCCCTCGATCCCCCCCGGTCCGGTCACCGTGGCGCCCCGCTCGATCGTCATTTTGGGGATGTGAGCGGTCCGCCGCCGGCGCGATCACCAATCGATCGTCGAACCGTCGTAGGCGAAGAATCCTCCTGTCGCGGCCGGGGTCAGCTCGGTCAGCACCTTCATCATCTTGGAGACCGAGTCGTCAGGGGTGAACAGCACCTTGGCGCTCTTCTGAAATGGTTTGGTGAGCTCGGTGTCCACCGTTCCGGGATGGAGCGCGACGCAGATCGCGTTCTTGTTCCTTCGCTTCAGCTCGACGGCCATCGTTCGGACGAACTGATTGAGGGCCGCTTTCGAGGCCCGGTACGCGTACCAGCCGCCGAGTCGATTGTCGCCGATGCTGCCCACCCGCGCGGACAGGTGGGCGAACACCGCGCGCTCGCCGTGGTGGAGCAGAGGATGGAAGTGTTTGGCGACCAGAAGGGGCCCGAACGCGTTGACCGCGAACACCTTCTGCAGCTGGGCGGGGTCCGCGTGCTCGATGCGGCGTTCTGGCCCCAGGCCGTCGGCGTCGTGCAGGATGCCCGACACGTTGGCGATGAAGTCGAGGCGATCGGTCCGACGCTTCACCTCGGTGGCCCAATCTGCGATGGACGCTTCGTCGGTAACATCACACCGCTGCAGCTGCAGTCGCCCCCCCGCCTCGCGAAGGATCGACTGCAGCGCTTCGCTGGACCCCGGCGATCGGGCCCCGGCGAACACGGTTTCGACATCGGACCGCTTCAACAGATGGCGAACGAAGGCGAGGCCGATACCCCCTGAGGCCCCCTGAACCAAAACGTATCTCACCGACGGGCCGTTAGTGGTCCGCCGACGAGAGTACAAGGGCCGCGAGGCGACTACAGGCTAGGCGAGCACGACGCGCGGTTGGGGTCTTGCTCGCAGTCGGGTTCGACCGCACCGACGGCGGAGGCGATCCCCGGCTCCTGAAGACCCGGGTGCGACGGCAACGCCGACGGTTCGAGCTGCACCGGCTCCGCTTCCGCAGCGACGCGAGTCACAACGACTTCGGCGTCGAGGACCGAGCGAAGCTCGTCTCGATTCGACTCCATCGCTTGTGCGTGAAGGGCAATGCCGGTGAGGGTGTGGGCGTGCGCCGCATCGGCGCTGGCCTTAGGCGTCACCGCCGCCGCGTGTCCGGAGGTCCGCAGCGGGAAGGATTCAGTCGACGGCGTCGTCGATGCGTGGTCCGCGACCGGCGCGCAGGCGAGAAGTACGAAAGGAAGCAAGGCAACCGCAGTTTTCATGCTGAGATAGATAACGGCCAACTCTGTAGAGTTTCTAACGGCCAGGTCAAAGTTTGGTCATCGCGTCGGTTTCGCAGTCCCGACTGCGCTTTGACATTCCCGTGACCTAATTGCGCTAAGATGACACGGTAGATGAAGAGTGACCCCGCATCTCGCCGGGCGCGCAACGTGGTTTTGTTGGTCATCATCACGGTTGCGCTGCCCAGCCTGGTTCTTACCGCGCTCGGCATTGCCGCGATCCGTAACGAGGAGGTGGCCACGAAGCGTCGGATCGAGCGCTTGTACCGACCGCTCCTCATGGAGGTGGCCGATGACTTCAATCACCGCTTCGATCGGCTGCTGGGCGAAGCGGAGCCCGCGCTGCGCGACCTCCTCGAGTGGAGTCACGACACCGATTTCGACCTTGCGCGCTTTCGTCGTTTCGTCGCCTCCCACCCCGCGGCGACCAACTTCTTCATCCTCGATGAGGAAGGCGACCCTCTCGCACCGCATTTCAAGCCTCAATACGAATCGGAGTGCTGCTTCTGCTTCGACGTCAAAGACTATCATCCGTCCCGGACGAGCGATGAGTGTCCGCCTCGGATCCAGGACCGACAGATTCAGCGCCTGCTGAGCGCACCGTGTCGGCAATGGGGGGTCGTCGACGACGAGACCGCGCGATGGGTGACGAAGCTGCTGGTGAGCCCCATCCCTACCGACGATATCGCCCAGCGTCGCTTCGTCGCCAATGCGGCCCGTCTCGTATCCCGGCTCGCGGATCCCACCCGGGGCATCAACCCCGCCTGGGCCCAAAACGTCGCTCGGGCCCTGATGTTTCGATTCGAATCGTTGCCGGCCGACGTACGGCGGTGGGCCGGCGGCATCCTCATCCTTCAGAGCCAGCGACAGACCTTACTTCAAGCGCTCTCGAAGATGACCCGGTCAAAAAGTAAGGAGCCGGTCGTCGTCGGGCTCGCGGTGTCCAAGCTCCGTCGGCTCGTAGTTCTCCTTCGGGTCAAGGATCGGACCGCCGGATTCGAGGTCGTCCCGACCCCCCTCGAACGCAACATCAATCGTCTGCTCGCCGACCGCGACCTCGCGGGGCGACTCGCGGTCCGGGTCAGCCCGCTCGTCGCACCGAAGTGGTGGGCCGCGTACATTTACCCCGGCGTCCTCCGCCTGACCAAGGAACAGCGCGAGCAGCGCTTCATCACCTGGCTGTTATGCGGCCGGAGCAACATGAACTGGGCCTTCGAGATGGTGGTGGTCGAGCCGGAGATGCTCGCGGACCTCGGTCGCAGCCGATCCGGTCTGTACATGTGGTCGCTCATCCTGGTTGGCTTCGCGCTGGTGAGCGGCATTGCCTACACCGTGCGGTCCGTCATGCACGAGGCCCGTTTGTCTCGATTGAAGACCGATTTCGTGTCGAGCGTATCGCACGACCTGCGCACCCCCCTCACGTCGATCCGAATGTTCTCCGAGACCTTACGAGCCGGCCGGTATACGACCGAAGACGAGCGGCGAGAGTTCCTCCAGATCATCATCGAAGAAGCCGAACGCCTGTCTCGCCTCACCGAACGAATCTTGGACTTCTCTCGGATGGAAGCAGGACGGAAGTCGTATCGAAAAGCCCCGACCGACGTTGCGACCCTCGTCGAACACGCACTGCGGGCGAGCAAGCCGATGATCGACGCGGCAGACTTCACGGTCGAAGTTGAGACGCAAGAGAATCTGCCCCAGCTCACTGTCGATCGCGACGCGATGGTCGAGGTCTTCATCAACCTTTTTACAAACGCCATCAAGTACAGCCCCGACGCCCGGTGGATGGGTGTTCTGCTCACCGCCGACGACGACGAGGTGCGTATCGCCGTCACAGACCACGGAATCGGCATCCGCAAGGCGGATCAAGCCCGTATCTTCGAGAAGTTCTATCGAGTAGACACAAGGCGAGCGGCCGAAGTAGGTGGTTCTGGCATCGGGCTGAGCCTCGTGAAACACATCATAGACACCCACGGAGGGGCGATCGAGGTCCAAAGCAAACCCGGGGCCGGCAGCACCTTCGTGGTCAGACTTCCCATCGCCCCCGTGGGCACCGTAGACTCTGCAGAGCTGGGGCCGACGGGGGATAGAGCATGGACAGCGTCTTAATCATCGAAGACGAACCGCACATCGCTCGCGGGCTTGAACAGAACCTGAAGTTCGAAGGTTTCTCGGTCCGGGTGGCCAACGACGGCCAGACCGGGCTGGAGATGGCCGTCGACCGCCAGCCCGACATCATCCTCCTCGACGTGATGCTCCCTCGGCTCAATGGCTTCGAGGTCCTCCGGGAGCTCCGCCGCCTGCAGATCGCGGCCGCGATCATCATGCTGACCGCGAAAGGCGAGCAGCTGGATATCGTCCGTGGACTCGACCTCGGCGCCGACGACTACATCACCAAGCCTTTTGCCCTCAGCGAGCTGATGGCCCGCATCCGCGCCGTACTGCGCCGACAGCGGTCCCACTGCGTCAAAGAAGAGTCGCTGTCGTTCGGCCGGGTCGAGGTCGACTTCAAGAAGTTCAGCGCCACGGTCGACGGGCGCCCGATCAAGCTGACCACCCGAGAGATGGAGCTGCTGCGGCTGTTCGTCGAACGCGAGGGTGAAGCCTTGCCCCGAGAAGAGATCGTCACTCGGGTCTGGGGCTACGACTACGAAGGGACCGACCGCACCCTCGACAACTTCGTTCTGCGGCTACGCCAGAAGCTCGAGCCCGACTCGGGCAAGCCGAAGCATTTCGTGACCGTGCGAGGCATCGGGTACCGATTCCTGCGCAACGGCGCCTGACGGTCACGACGACCCGGTGATGTCCAGCTCGAGCTGATACGGCTCGTCTTCGCTCACCAAGCCGCTGACCTGAACCCCGACCAAGCGAACCGGGCGACGCCCGGCTTCCGTCTCGTCGAGCAGGGCCCGCGCGGTGGCCGCGATACGCTCGGGATCGTGGGTCGGCGTGGCCCGACTCCGACTGCGGGTGATGGTCGTGAAGTCGCTGTACCGCAGCTTGAGCGTGATGGTGCGGCCCGGGCGCCCGCCGCGCTCGAGATCCTCGGCCACCCGCTTCGCCAGGCCTTCGATCAGCCCTTCAATCTCGCGCCGCGAGCGCAGGTCGGTGGCCAACGTGCGCTCCGCCCCGTGGCTCTTGGCCGCGCGGTGACTGATGACCGGCCGCTCATCGCGGCCGTGCGCCAGCTCCCATAGAAAAGGGCCGTACTTGCCCAGATTACGTTCGAGGACCTGGGCGGAGATCCCTCGCACATCGGCGACGGTTTCAATCCCCAGCGCCTTGAGCCGCTCGGCGGTCTTCGGGCCCACGCCCCACAGGCTCCGCACCGGCAACGGCGCCAAGAATCCGTCGACGTTTTCCGGCGCCACGACGACCAGACCGTCGGGCTTGTCGTGCTCGCTGGCGAGCTTGGCCACGAGTTTGTTCGGGCCGACCCCCGCCGAAGCGGTGAGCCGGGTCTCCTCGAGAATCCAGCTTTTGATCTGCTGGGCCACCACCTGCGGGTCGAACTCGAACAGGGCGTTGGTGGTCACGTCGAGGTACGCCTCGTCGAGCGCAAGCGGCTCGATGCGATCCGTCACCCGCCGAAAGATCTCGCGAATCTCACGGCTCACGGCCGAGTACTTCGCAAAGTCCGGTTTGAGGAACACCGCGTGGGGACACAGACGCTTGGCCCGCGCGGAGCTCATCGCGGAGTGGATGCCGAACCCGCGCGCCTCGTACGACGCGGCGGCGACCACCCCTCGCCCGTCGGCCGGCCCGCCCACGACCACTGGCTGTCCTTTGAGACGAGGGTGATCGCGCTGCTCGACCGACGCGTAGAACGCATCCATGTCGACATGAATGATCTTGCGATCCACCCCGGCCCCTCGGGGGATGGTTCGCCATCGACACTTCAGGGATCAAGCCCTTCATGGCGAGGGCTCGGGAGGAAACCAGGGGCGCTATTCCCATACGAACAGCCACTTCACGGCGCGAAAGAGCCCGTAGAAGATCCAGCCCACGGCCGTGATCAAACGACAGAGAGCTCGGCCCATCGCGGCCGCAAGGTACCAGAGTCCCCGCCCGCAGGGCGTGCGACACAATGGTTCAGCCGTGCACCATATCGGGGCGACCGTTCTCCGACCGCAGCGGATCGGGGGCCGAAACGACCGGCACGCCGTTCGCACTGCCCCCGCCCATGGACATGACAGTGACGTTTTGGGGCGTCCGGGGATCGATCGCGTGCTCGGGTCCTTCGGTGGCAAAGGTTGGCGGCAATACACCTTGCGTCGAAGTGCGGGCGGGGACAGAACGATTGATCCTGGACGCAGGGACCGGACTTCGGGCGTTGGGGCAGCGGATGCTGGCCGAGCACGCCGCTTCGGGGCGCGGTGAGCTCCGGGCCACCCTCCTGTTCAGCCACCTGCACTGGGATCACATCCAAGGGTTTCCTTTCTTCCCGCCCGCGTACGCCCCCCACGCCGACCTGCGATTGTTCGGCCCCGTGGCCGAGGATGGCTTGACCACCCTCAAGGACGCCCTGCGCGGGCAGATGACCGGCCCGTGGTTCCCGGTCCCGTTCGGGGCCTTACCGTCGACCCTTCGATTCGAAACCGTTCGCGACAGCGACGATCTGACCATCGGCCCCTTCGACATTCAGATGCGAGGGCTGGTGCATCCCCAGGGGTCGCTCGGCTATCGAATCGAAGCCGGCGGACGACGGCTGTGCTTCGCCACGGACACCGAACATCCGGAGCGAGGGTTCGACCCCGCGCTCTTGGACCTCGCCCGCGACGTCGACATCCTGATCTACGACGCGCAGTTCACCACTGACGAGTACGAAGGTCGAAGCGGCCCTTGTCGACGGGGCTGGGGTCACTCTACCGCCGACGCGGCAACGCGAATTGCCCGCGCGGCCGGGGCCAAGAAGCTCTTTCTGTTCCACCATGACCCCGGTCACGACGATCCTTTCATCGGCCGCATCGAGCGCGAAGCGCGGACCCGATTCGCGGCCACGTGGGCCGCACGCGAGGGCGATACCATTCATGTCTGAGCGGACCTCGACCGTCGGCTCGACTTTGCCCTACCTTTCGGCGGTGGCCGTTGACGACCCCGGTGGGCTGCTGCTGGAGCTCGCTGCCCTGCTGCGGCGGGAGATCGCGATCGACGAGCTGCTGCAGCGGATCGTGGAGCGGATGCGGACCTCACTGTCCGCCGACCGCGGCACGCTGTACCTCGTCGACCGGGGCCGCAAAGAGCTGGTGTCGAAGGCCGCCGACCTGCCCGAGCTTTCGGAGATCCGACTCGGTTGGGGCCAGGGGGTGGCCGGCCACGCCGCCCGCACCGGCCAGGTCGTCAACGTGCCGACCAGCGACGACGACCAGCGCTTCTTCGCCGATGTGGATCGGCAGACCGGCTACCGGACGGCGTCGATCCTCGCCGCACCGATCCGCAACGGCGAGGGCGCGATCATCGGCGTCGTGCAGCTGCTCAACAAACGCGGCGGACACTTCCCGGCCGAAGACAGCGACCGGCTCGCCACCTTGGCCATCCAGGCGGGACTGGTGATCGAAGCGACGACCCTCTATCCGGATCTGGCCGCCGACCGCCGCGAGCCGTCGGTGTTGCCGCCGCTGGGCCAGTTTCATCGGATCATCGGAACGTCGCCGCCGATGCGCGCGGTGGGCCAGCTGGTGCAGCGGGTGGCCGCGACCCAAGCCACGGTGTTGCTGCGCGGGGAATCGGGGACCGGCAAGGAGCTGTTCGCGCGCGCGCTTCACGTCAACTCGCCCCGGTCGAGCAGCCCGTTCGTCAAGGTCGACTGCGCGTCCCTGCCCGACGCGCTGATCGAAAACGAGCTGTTCGGCCACGAACGCGGCGCGTTCACCGGCGCTGACGCCGCCTACGGCGGTCGGTTCGATCAGGCCCGCGGCGGCACTCTGTTTCTCGACGAGATCGCGGAGATGCCGGTCGGCGTGCAGGCCAAGCTGCTGCGTGTGCTTCAGGATCGCGAGTTTGATCGGGTCG
>JANQQN010000124.1 GCA_028289325.1 Myxococcota bacterium
ACGCCCAGGACCGCGCCCAGCGCCCATCCCCACCGCCGCCGGGGGTCGGCGAGGGCGATGGCCGCGCCCGCCCACCCGAACGCCAGGGCGAGCATGGGCAAGGCGGTGCGGCGAGTAGCCATCTTTTCGAGTCGCCGGCGCCGGGGATCGTCGACGGGCCGTCGGCCGGCTTCGGCCCACATCTGCGCCGTCGACAGACGCCCGTCGGCACTGACGAGGCGGAGTCTCGCGGCCAGCTGTCGGACGAGGTCGAGGGGAACATCCGCGCGGTCGAACCGGATCCGACCGTAGCTCGACCTCGGCGCATCATCGAACGGATGGATCTCCCCGGCCTCCAGCACCAGCGCCAGCTGGTCTTTTTCGGGCCGCAACGTCCCTTGTCTGGCCACCACGACCCCCTGCTTGGGCGCGACGAGGACGAGATCCTGCAGACCGAGACCCTCGCTCGAAGCACGGGCGGCCAAGAAGGCGGTCCCCAGTCGATGCGCCCGGCCGGGATCGGCGAGGGTCGTGGATACGTTTCGGATCGCGACCGACGTCAGGTTTGCTTGCAGCTGGCGCCACGCCGCGGGCTGGGCGACGTGGGCGATCGGTAACCCGAGCACGCTCAGCGCCCCGCCGGCGAGGATCGGCGTTGTCGCCAAGCGCCACGGCGACGCACCGGCCGCGCGAAGGGCGACGGTCTCCCCGTCGACGGCCATGCGCCCCAAGCCGACCATCAGACCGCAAAGGTGAGCGATAGGGACCGCGAAGACCATCAATGGGGGCACGAGGGCGCCAAAGATGCCCACGAGGTCGGTGGCCCGGAGGCCGGCCCCCAAGGCCGCCGCCGCGACCTTACGAAGGTGGCCCAAACACAGCAGCAGAACGATCGCGACGAGACTGGTGAAGAACGGGCCAACCCAGGCTTTGAACACGGCGCGATCGACGGACACG
This sequence comes from Myxococcota bacterium, assembly GCA_028289325.1. Taxonomy (GTDB): domain Bacteria; phylum Myxococcota; class Kuafuiibacteriia; order Kuafuiibacteriales; family Kuafuiibacteriaceae; genus JANQQN01. The sequence continues at coordinate 937 of JANQQN010000124.1, forward strand.
TAGGAACTATCGTCCGCCGGCGGCGAAGATCACCACCAGCGCCACCACCGCGGCCAGTACCCCCGCCGTGATCACCAAGCCGTACACCCATGGCGCGAAGGGGCTGGGGCGCGCCGCCGGGCGCGGGTCCGGACGCACCGCGACCGGCGGCCGCGGCGGGGGCTCGGCGAAGAGGTCGCCGGGCCGAGGATGGCTCGGGGGCCGGGTGTCGTCGGTCGACGGTGGCTCAGGCTCGGCGGGATCGCCGAGGGGCGGGTTCGTGAGCCGCAGGTCGATCAGCGGTCCGCGGTCGGCGTCGTCCACCGGTTGCGGGATAGCGACCGCGGCGCGGTCGTCGTCGGCGATCCGGGGGCGCATCAGGAGGGCATCCACATCGAATCTGGGCACCACATCGGCCTGAGTGTCGGCCTGGGGATCGATCGGGGCCGGCCGATGGACGCGCACGAGTTGGGTTTCCAGGGGGCTGGTGCTCGGGGTGACTGCGGCCGCCATGGCTGGGACCAAGTCTTCGCGGGGCGTGGGCTTGGTGTCTTCGCGGGGCGAGGGCTTGGCGTCTTCGCGGGGCGTCGCGTCCAGCGCGTCGACGGAAGAACGGGCGCTGAGCGCCAAGTAGAGCTTCTGCAACTCGGCCTGCTGGGCCTCGAACAGCACCGGGCTCGTCGGTGCGGCATGGAAGGCGGGGTCTTCGCCACTCGCGGGAACCGCGAGCATCGACGGCGTGGGGAGCCGGCTCGCCCGCGCGCGGGCGAGATCGAAGCCGAGGGTGTCAAGCTCCGCGATTACCTCGGCCATGGACGCGGGGCGTTCTTCGGGGCGCTTGCGGAGCATCCGGGCCACGAGGCGCTCCAGGCCCTGTTTCGGCGGTGGTGAGGGGGGATCTGCGGTCAGATGCTGGACGATGACCTCCGCTCGGCGACGGGCCGTGAACGGCGGTCGACCGACGAGCATCTCGTAGAGCATCACCCCCAGCGCGTAGACGTCGGCCGTCGGGCCCACGTTGGGGTTCTGGACCTGCTCCGGCGCCATATACATCGGCGTTCCGATCAGATGTCCAACCGCGGTCAGCCGTTCGTCAGACGGAAGGGCGCGCAGACTGACGGTGCCGAAGTCGAGGATCTTGACGATGTCGTCGTCACGGGGGCTTCGGGCCAGCATCACGTTGGCGGGCTTCACGTCGCGATGAACGAAACCGAGGTCGTGGGCGGCACCGAGGCCATCCGCGGCCTGCCGGACGATCTGGGCCGCGCGGGCGGGGGAGAGGGGCCCGACCTCGGCCAGGAGTTCCTCGAGGGTCTGACCGACGACCAGCTCCATGGCCAAGAAGGTGAGGCCCGCTGGCGTTCGGCCGAAGTCTTCGACCTTCACGATGTTCGGGTGGTCGATCCGGCTGACCGCCGTTGCTTCTCGCCGAAACCGCGCCTGGAACCGCTCGTCGTGGGCGAAATCGCCGAACAGCACCTTGATCGCGTAAGACCGATCCAGCACCGCGTGGCGGGCCTGGTATACGCATCCCATGCCCCCCACCGCGAGCCGGCCTTCGATCTGATAGCGGTCGAGCCGGCGACCAACCAGTGGATCTGAGCTGCTCTCGACCAGCTCGGCGTTGTCGAGCGTGCAGCGCGCCGATGCCGTTCGCGCGGGGTCGGGCGCGTAAACGGACCCACACTGAGGGCAGACCCACACGACGGCAGATTGCCTAGGAACGCGGCGGCTGCCCACTGTTATCGGGGCTGTTGTCTGGATTTATGGGTCGACGTAGGCAGGTCCCGGCTCATTCTCCGGATGGGCCGCGGTAGTTGAGGAGCGCCTTCATGTAACTGGCCCGCTCATACGCGAGAGGATCGGGGCTGTGGACCTGACTGAGACTTCCTCGAAGGTCGTCTACCGATGAGAAGTCGTGATCATCGAGCCACGTGTGCAGTTCGCGCTCGATCTCGAGGATGTGGCGGGGGCCGTACCGCAGCAGCGCGGACGCCATGGTGACCACGTTTGCTCCGGCCAAGAGGAGCTTGAGCACGTCCTCGGTGGTGTGAGCGCCGGTGGTCGCCGCGAGCTCGCAATCGACCTTGCCATGGAGGATGGCGATCCACCGCAGGGTCATTCGGAGCTCCTCGGAGTCACTGAGGCGCAGCGTAGGGATGACCTGGAATGAATCGAGATCGATGTCCGGCTGCACGAACCGATTGAAGAGGACCGCGGCGTGGGCCCCGGCTCGGGCCAGCGATCGGATGGTATAGGCGGGGGCGCTGAAGAAGGGCGGAATCTTGATCGCCACCGGGATTCGCACGCTGTCACAGACGGCCCGCACCACCTCGAGGAACCTCAACTCGACCTCCGCGCCGCTGATCCCGGGATCCGCCGCGATGTAGTAGATGTTGAGCTCCAGCGCGTCGGCGCCCGCTTGTTCGATCAGCTGGGCGTAGTCCAACCACGCGCCGGTGGTCGTTCCGTTCATGCTCGCGATGACCGGAATGTCGACGACAGCTTTGGCCGCCCGGACCAGCTCGAGATAATGCTCTGCCGATCGTCCATACGCGTACGAAGGCGCGCCCGAGTGCCCGGAGATCGAATCGCTGAGCGCGCCTTCCCCGGGCGAGAGGCCCCCTGGCTTCCCGACGGATCTCACCCCCACCGCGGTGAGCTGTTCGGCGAGCCTTTCGTGGGTGATCTGCTCCTCGAACAGCGAAGGAAGGATCACCGCGCCGATCCCCACGTCGCGCAGCGCTTTGATCCCGTCGAGCTTGCCGGTGAGCGGTGACGCTGCGGCCACCAGCGGGCTCTTGAGACGGCATCCGAGATAGGAGGTGTGAAGGTCGGGCATCGTTAGGCCTCCTGCGGATCCGTGGGAGGGCGTGTGATGCCGGCGAGCTGCTCGTACCTGGGCCCCTGATGATCGACGTCCACGACGCGCAATGCGTCCGCAATCGACATGCCATGGGCGTTGCGCACCGTTCCCGCAGGTGGGGTTACCATCCGGTGGCGACACGACGCCGCAGAAGTAGCGACCGAAACGGCGGTTCGCGGGACAACGAGGTCCGAACAACGACGCCCGAGGGGGGTTAGTCTTCGCGGGAATGGGCTAGGGGATATGGCTCACCGGACGCTCGGGTCATCGGCGGACAATTAAATCGGTATTCAGTGGGCTGCTTGCCGCCGTGCACGGGGGACGCTAGACCGGACGTTGTATGACCTATGGAGCGCTGAAGCCGTTCATATTCGCCGTCTTCTTCCTCGGCTCAATGGGATTGTTCGCGCACTCCGTGTGGCGGATGGTCCGTCTCGCACGGCTGGGCGGGGACTATCCGGGGACGTTCGGCGACATTGTCGACCGCATCGGCAAGGTCATCTACTTTGCATTCTTTCAGCGGAAGGTCGTTCACTATCGGTTCGGCTGGAACCACGTGATCATCTTTTGGTCGTTCCTGATCATCACCGTCGGTCATACCGAGTTCCTGTTGCGAGGGATGTTCCCGGCGTTCAGCCTCTCCTTCTTAGGCACCCCGATCTACTCGGCGATCCTATTTGGCGGCGACATCATGGCGTTCATCGTGCTGTTCGCCGTCGCGGCGGCGCTGTTTCGCCGGCTGGTGATCAAGCCGGACTGGATTCACCTCTCCAGCGAAGGTTTCTTCATTCTCGGACTGATCACGGGGGTGATGGTCACCTACTTCGCGGCCATGGGCTTCGCGATCCGAGGTCAACACCCCGAAGTCGCGGGCCACGAACACGCGTTGGTCTTATCGAACATCGTCGCTTCCAGCCTCGGCGGCTTCTCCGTCTCCGCCTCCGCCGGTCCGCTGTACGAGACGTTCTGGTGGTCGCACGCGGTGGTGCTGATGGTGTTCCTGAACGTCATTCCCCACTCGAAGCACATCCACCTGCTCGGCGCGATCCCCAACATCTTCATGTACAAGAAGGACAAGCCGTCGGCGTCGTTGACCCGGCTCGACTTCGAGAACTCGGAAGTGTGGGGGGTCAATCAGGTCAATGAGTTCTCCGTCAAGGCGCTGGTCGATACCTACGCGTGCACCGAGTGTGGCCGGTGCGACATGCACTGCCCCGCCCGCCGGACGGGCAAGCCGCTGGAGCCCCAGCAGCTCATCCACGATATCCGCGACAACCTCTACATCAATGGCGACAAGGTCCTCGCGGAGCGTAAGTTGTTCGATTTCTCGAAGGCTCCCGAGGAATGGGAGCCCGAGCTTCCGCTGGTCGCCGAGTCCGAAGCCGAGCGAAAGCACGGTCAGACGTCGACCGACGTCCTGTGGGCGTGCACCAGCTGTGGGGCCTGCGTCGAGGCGTGTCCGGTCCTCATCGACCACGTCGACACCATCATGGACATGCGCCGCTATCAGTCGATGATGGTCGAGGGCGGCGTCAGCACCGAGCTCGCGAACACCTTCCGCAACCTCGAGAACCAATCGAACCCTTGGGGCGTCGGCGCCGACAAGCGAGAAGACTGGGCGAAGCAGCTCGGACTCAAGATCTGGGACAGCTCAGAGTCGGCGAGCTCGTTCGAGTATCTATTCTGGGTCGGCTGCGCGGGTAGCTTCGACAACCGGGCGCAAAAGACGGTCAAAGCGTTCAGCGAGATCCTCGACGCGGCGGGGGTGACCTACGCGGTGCTGGGGAACGCCGAGGGCTGCACGGGCGATACCGCACGCCGCGGCGGCAACGAGTATATGTTCGACACCATGGCTCAGGCCAACGTCGAGACCCTCAATGACATGGGGGTCAAGAAGGTCGTCACCGCGTGCCCCCACTGCTTCAACACCCTCAAGCACGAGTACCCGGCCTTCGGGGGCAACTACGAGGTCGTCCACCACACCCAGCTCATCGACCAGCTCATCAAGGATGACCGCATCCAGCTCAACGGGGCGGAGATGAAGAAGGTCACCTTCCACGATCCCTGCTTCCTGGGGCGCTGGAACAACGAGGTCGAGGCGCCGCGCAGTTCGCTGGCCGCGGTCAACCGGCTCCAGGTCGTCGAGATGAAGGAACACGGCAAGAAGTCCTTCTGTTGCGGGGCCGGCGGCGCGCAGATGTGGATGGAGGAACACGGCGGCCACACCCGCGTGAACCTCGAGCGGACCAAGCATGCGCTGGATACCGGCGCCGACGTGATCGCGGTCGGCTGTCCCTTCTGCATGACGATGATGGAAGACGGCGTGAAGAGCCACGACGCCGAAGAGAAGGTTAAAGTTCTCGACGTCGCCGAGGTCATCCGGGACGCGATGAAGACGCCGGTTCCCAAGGCGGCCTCGGGGGCCGAAGAGGAATCCGCCTGACGCTCGGCCTCACCCGCTCCATTGGCGCCTCTCCCGCCTTCCTGGCCCTCCTCTCGCCCCTCTCACCTCGGTGCGGGCCGGAGGGCCCCGCGTGAACGGCACTGACCGCAAAGGGCGTTCGTCGGCGTATGGGTCTCGATCCGCGTGATGAGGACCAACGCTGGCCGTATCGGGTCGGGTTAGGTAGCGTCGGGCGAACCGATGACCGACCACGGACCGGACTCCGCGACGCCTGACGCGAGCCCGCACGGGGCCGGCGATGACCCCCTCTTGGGACGGGTCCTCGGCGGCAAACTCCGGCTCGACGACAAGCTTGGGGCTGGTGCCAGCGGCGCGGTGTACCGCGCGCATCATCTCGCGCTCGACAAGCCGGTCGCCATCAAGGTCCTTCACGCTTCACACTCGACCGATCCCCAACTGGCCCGCCGATTTGCCGCCGAGGCTCGCGCTGCGGCTCGGTTCGACCACCCCAATTCCGTCCAGATCCTCGACTTTGGAGAGGATGGGCCGGACCGGCTCCTGTACATCGCCATGGAGTTTCTCGCCGGGGAGGACCTCCAGAGTCTCCTCAATCGGGTGGGCCCGCTCCCATCGGCGCGAGTGGCGGCGATCATGGCGCAGGTCGTCAGCGCCCTCGCGTTGGCCCACGAGCAAGGCATCATCCATCGTGACCTGAAGCCGAGCAACATCATGCTCGTGCCCGACGTCGACGACGACGGCCGCCCCACGGAGCGGGTCAAGGTCTGCGATTTCGGGCTGGCCAAGATCCTCGACGCCGGCGATGACAGCCGGGCGCCGGTGACCAAAGCCGGCGTGATCTTTGGGACGCCAGCCTATATGGCGCCCGAACAGGCCCTCGGCGAGGCGATCGATCACCGGGCGGACATCTACGCGGCCGGCGTCATCCTTTTCCGCATGATCACCGGCGAGGTTCCGTTCACGGCCGACACCACCACCGGGGTGTTGATGAAGCAGATCATGGACCCGCCGCGAGCCATTCGCGAGGCCGTGCCATCCTGCGACCCGCAGCTGGCCGAAGTGACGGACCGGTGCTTACAGAAGGCCGCCGCCGACCGGCCGCAGTCGATGCGCGAGCTGCTGGCGAAACTCCGTCTCGTCGCTCAGGGCAGCGATGAAGGCGCCTCCGCCCGATCTTGGGTCGATTCCCAAGCGGCGGGCCATCGGTCCTCCGAAGGGTCAGCGGCGATCCTTGAGGCGCCGGCGTCGATGAGCGCGCCGATGTCGGCGCCGGACATCGATCTTTCTCGCCCGTACGTGGCTGCGCTTTCGGCGGGCGCTTCGGCTTTGCCGCCGGCCGTCGTCGCCGAGGCGGGGACCGGCCCTCAGTCGCTGCCCCTGCCCGCGGCTTCGCCGCCCCGAGTGCACATGGCAGGCCTGGTGCTGGGATCGATCGCCCTGGTGCTGGTGAGCGGGCTGTTCGCTTTTGTACTGATGCGGCCGGGGGCCGCCACGAGGTCCGCGCCCGCGGTCGAAGACCCGGCCGCCATCGCCGCCCGGACACCGAACCCGTCGACCCCGACGCCCGAGCCGTCACCGGAGGCTTCGGCGTCCCCGGCGCTTGCAGGTCTGGCGCCCTCCGCCAGCGTCACCGGTGAACGCGGCCGGCCATCGGTGGTCTCAGGGTCGGATGGGGCGCCGCCGGCGACTTCGGCCCCGTCGAAGAGGCGACGAGCGACGGCCTCGGCGACGAATGGGCCGCCGCCCTCACCGCCTTCCCCCGGTCAGGGGGCGCCCGCCGTGACCCGACCGTCCGCGAAGGTGCGGCGGCCGAAGACCGCGGTTGAGCCCGCGGCTTCGCCGCCTCCACCGCGTCGAGCCCGCAAAGCAAAGGCGGCTCGGGCTGACCGCCGGCGATCTTCGGCACCGCCCGCGGCGCGGCCCCCACCGCCTCCTCCTCCGCCGGTCGCGAGTCCTCCCCCGCCGCCTCCATCGGCGGTGAGCGACAGCCCCGGACGCGACGGTCGACCGACCACGTCACGGTCACCCGCCGGGGAGCGAAAGACCTCGGCTGCGCGCCCGGTGGTCCCGGACGTTCGGCGCTCGCCGCCGCCACCCCCCTCGCCGCCGCCCGGGCCCTCTCGTCTGCGGGTGGGGTTCGAAGCGGAGTTGGTTCTCCATACGGTCGACGTGTCCGGCGGGTTGTCGTCTCGAAGCGTGTCGACGGCCCTCCGCCGGCAGCTCCCCAAGGCATTCGAATGCGTGTACGGCGCCCTGAAAGCCCGCGGCCACGAGGTCGAGGGGCGGTCTCGGGCGTCGGGCACGATCGGCTTCAGCGGTCGCCTCGAGCGACTGCGGATATCCGCCGACCATTCGTCGGTCCGCGGCTGCCTGCAGGCCAGCCTACGCCGGACCCGGATGCCTAGGCCCGACACCGGCCAGGCGATGGTGGAGTTCGAAGTTCGGTACTCCGCCCGAAACTGAGCGCGAAGCGCGCTCGTGCGGCTACGGCCGACAGCCGAGCTCATCTAGTCCCGAGGCTTCATCAGCGCTTCGAAAGTGCCGTCGAGATTTTCGGCGTGGAGGAAGTGACCGGCGTTTGCGACGGTCAGCACCTCGATCCCCAGCCGCTCGAGACGGGCGACGTCCTCGTCCGACAAGTATTTCGAATCGCTACCACGTAGGGCTCGGATCTTCGTCGGGTGGGTTTCGACCACCGTCCACAGGTCGGCGTTGCCGTGACGTTGATGAAACTCGGCCAGCCGACGGCGGTCGATCCGCCACCGGAACCGATCTCCGTCGCGCTCGAGATTCATGAGCAGCCAGTCGGTGAAGGCCGCCGTAAGGCCTGACTCGAGGAAGAATCGGTGCATTGCTTGCCGGTCGGGGGTATCTTCGGGGGCCGCCAGCAACGGGTTGATGACGTGACCGACCGGAAGGTGATGCGTGGAGCCGGGGGTAATGTCGAGTAGGTCGACGTGGTTGACCCGGTCCGCCGCTTCGTCCACGAGGGCCAACCCCACGCGGCCGCCGAGAGAGTGACCGACGATGTCGAATCGCTCGGCGCCGAGCTGGTCGGCAAGCTCGATGAGCTGGCGGGCTGCGGTCTTCAGATCTGCCCTCGGCGGCAGCGATGGGCTCCGGCCGTGCCCTGGCAGGTCGACTTGCACTGCGCGCCGGTCGGGCCGAGCGTCCGTATACCGTCGAACGAGGGCACTCAGGTTGCGGCCCGAGCCGAGGAATCCATGGAGGAAGAACGTGACGGTGGGCCCTGACCCGACCACGACGTGGTGCAGCACAGTGTCTCTGTCCAAAACAGCTTCCTTTCGCTGATGCCGACCGCCGACCGATGGGTCATTTTCTCGGCAGCGCAGATTGCGCCTCGCTCACGAGGGTTTGCGCGTCAAGCAATTCGTCCATCCTCGGCCGAGGTTGCACATTTTCTACCTCCGGCTAGGTTCGGGGTGGTATGGCGAGCGCGATGAGCCCGCATGCCGCTCTGCCCCGGATTGTCATCACCGGGGCGGGGCTGACAGCGCCGAACGGCAACGACCTCGAAACGTTCCGACGTCATCTTCTCGAGGGCGTGTCCGGCGTGGTGCCGTTCGAGACCCGCCACATGGGCGCCGTGGTGGCGGGGGTCTGCGACTACGACGAGAAGCGTTACCAATCCCGCAAAGCGCGCCGCCGCGGAACCCGGGCCGGCTCTGTGGCCATCTACTGCGCGCACGAAGCGCTGCGTTCGGCCCAGATCGAATGGGCGTCCATCGACAAGGCGCGGGTCGGCGTGTTTGTCGGCACCACCGAACATGGCAACGTAGAGACCGAGAACGAAATCGCGAGCCTGCGAGAATACGGCGACGACACGAAGTTCTGGTCCCATCACCACAACCCCCGCACGGTCGCCAACAACCCCGCAGGCGAGGTCACCATCAACCTCGGCATCACCGGACCCCACTATTGCCTCGGGGCCGCGTGCGCGGCCGGCAACGTCGGTCTGATTCAAGGGCTGCAGATGCTTCAGCTCGGCCAGGTCGACCTCGCTTTGGGCGGCGGGGTCAGCGAGTCGATCCACACCTTCGGCATCTTCGCCAGCTTCAAAGCCGAAGGCGCCCTGGCCACCCATGAGGATCCGACCAAGGCCTCCCGCCCCTTCGACGCGGATCGCAACGGCATCGTGGTGAGCGAAGGGGGCTGTCTATACGCGCTCGAGCGGCTCGACGACGCGCTCGCACGGCGGGCGCCGATCCTGGCGGAAGTGGTGGGGTATGCGGTGAATTCCGACGCCGCCGATTTTGTCCTCCCCCTCGCCGAGCGGCAGGCCCAGTGCATGGCCGCGGCCCTCGACTCGGCGGGGTTGTCCGCGGCCGACATCGACGTCATCAGCACTCACGCCACCAGTACCCCTCAAGGTGACGTGCAGGAGTGCCGGGCGATCTCCGAGGTTTTCGGCGGATCGGCGAGGGTACGGGTCAACAACACCAAGAGCTTCATCGGCCACACGATGGGCGCCGCCGGCGCCCTCGAGCTCGCCGGCAACCTGCCGTCGTTCCGGGATGGCTACGTGCATCCGACCCTCAACGTCGATAGCCACGACCCGGAGTGCGGGTTACCAAACCTCGTGGTCGGGGCGCCGGAGAAGAAGGACCGCATCGAATACATCCTGAACAACTCGTTTGGGATGTTGGGTATAAACTCGTGCGTAATCGTGAAGCGCTTCGACGCTTGAGCGAATGACTACGGGCGTAGGAGCCAAAAACACCATGACCGAAAACGACGTTCGACAGCTCATCTTGGACATCATCCACGACATTGCGCCGGATGAAGATCTCTCCGACGTGAAGCCGGACGTGCGGCTGCGCGACCAGCTCGACCTCGACTCGATGGACTTCCTCGATATCGTGATGGAGCTGCGCAAGCGGCACAGCATCGAGGTCCCGGAGGAAGACTACATGGAGCTGTCGACCCTCAACGGGTGCGTGAGCTACCTGCTTCCCAAGCTGCAGGCCGCGGCCACGGCCTGACCCCATACGCCCCAATCGTGCACTACGACGTCGCGATCATCGGTGCGGGGCTTTCGGGGCTGGCGGCGGGCATCCGCTGCGCTCACTACGACAAGCGCGTCATCATCCTCGAGAAGCACACCGTCTGGGGTGGGCTCAACTCCTTCTACAAGAAGGGCGGGCACCACTTCGACACCGGCCTGCATGCGCTGACCAACTGGGTTCGGCCCGGCTACAAAGGACCTCGTCTTCCGTTGCAACGCATCCTGCGTCAGCTTCGCATCAAGCCCGACGAGCTGGCCCTCGACCCTCAAACCCAATCGAGGGTGGTGTTCGATGACGCCGTGCTCACCTTCGACAACGACTTCGACCGCCTCACCCAGTCGGTGATCGAGGCCTTTCCCGCCGAGCGCGACGGGTGGATGGCCCTCGCCGCCGCCTGCGACGGATACCCCGAAGTGATGGGCACCGGACAGCGACGGTCGTCGCGCGCCGTGGTGCGAGAGTTGATCCGCGACCCGCTCCTGATCGAGATGCTCCTGTGCCCGATCTTTTTCTACGGCAGCGCTGAGGAGGACGACCTCGACTTCGACCAGTTCCAGGTCCTCTTCAACTCGTTGTTTCGGGAAGGCTTCTGCCGGCCTCGGCGAGGCATCCGGCAGATCCTCGACGCGCTGCTGGCCCGGTATCGATCCTTGGGGGGTGAGATGCGCCGAAACGCGGCCGTCGAGTCGCTGGTCATCGACGGCGACCGGGTCGCGGGCCTGGAGGTCAGTCGGGGGGAACCGGTGACCGCCGACGTGGTGTTGTCGAGCGCAGGAAGAGTGGAGACGGCGGCCCTTCGCAGCGACCGGGCCGACGAGCGAGAGCGGGGCCATGTCGGCCAGCTGGCCTTCGTCGAGAACCTGTGGGTGCTCGACCGGCCCCCGTCCGAGCTCGGATTTGAGGACTGCGTGGTGTTCTACAACCGCGGGCCGAAGTTCGACTGGCGTAACCCCGAGCAAACCGTGGATCTCCAAAGCGGGGTAGTATGCGTGCCCAGCAACTACCAGCACCCTGAACCCCTCGATCAACACGTCATCCGCGCTACCCACCTTGCGAACCACGAGCAGTGGTTCGGGTTCGAGGAGCAGACCTATCGGGCCGAGAAGGACAGGTGTGCGGAGGCCTCGAAGGTGGAGATCGCCCGCCTGGGGAGCGCCTTCGACGCTCACGTTGTGTATCACGACGGGTTTACGCCCCGGACGGTCAAACACTACACCAGCCACATCAACGGGGCGGTTTACGGGTCTCCCGCCAAAGTGAAGAGTGGGCGGACGGATTTGAGCAATCTATTCTTGTGCGGCACCGACCAGGGATTGGTCGGAGTGGTCGGCGCGATGTTATCCGGCATCAATATGGCGAACTTACACATCTTGGCGGAGGGGACGGCTCGATGACCACCGGTGACTCGCTCATCGCCCCCGCGGCGGTGACCAGCCCCTCTGGCTTGCGTCGCCGACGCCCGAAACTGCTCACCGCGGCTCGCCTCGATGGTCTTCGGGAGCGCTACGACCTGGTGGTGATCGGGTCGGGGCTCGCCGGGCTCACCGCGGCCAATCGGCTCGCTCGCAACGGACACTCGGTCTTATTGCTCGAGCAGCACTACAACTTCGGCGGGCTCGCGACATGGTTCAAGCGGCAAAATGGCCACATCTTCGACATCTCTTTGCACGGCTTCCCGGTGGGGATGAAGAAGACCTGCCGTAAGTACTGGACCAAAGAGATCGCTGACTCGATCATCCAGCTGAAGCGGATCCGCTTCGACAACCCACAGTTTTCGCTCGAAACGACGTTCGATCGAGAAGACTTCACCCGCATCTTGACCGAGACGTTCGGGATCGAACGGTCGGTGGTCGAATCGTTCTTCGAGGAGCTGCGAGGGATGAACTTCTACGACGACCAGTCGATGTCCACCCGCGAACTGTTTCAGCGGTTCTTTCCTGATCGGTCGGACATCTGGCGGTTGCTGATGGAGCCCATTGCCTACGCCAACGGCTCTTCGCTCGACGACCCCGCCATCACCTACGGAATCGTGTTTTCGAACTTCATGAGCAAGGGCGTGTACACCTTCCAGGGAGGAACCGACCAGCTCATCAAGGCGATGAAGGCTGAGTTAACCGAGAACGGGGTCGATATTCGCAACTACGCTCAGGTCGAGCAGATCACGGTAGAGGCGACCGACGGTGGCGACAAGCGCGCGACCGGGGTGGTCGTCAATGGGCGCCGGGTGCACGCGCGGGCCGTGGTTTCCAACGCCAACATCCGCAGCACCGTGCTCCGCCTGGTGGGCGAGGAACACTTCGCCCCCGCGTACATCGACGAGGTGACCAAAGTTCGGATGAATAGTTCGTCGACCCAGGTCTACATGGGGGTTCGGTCGGGGCAGACGATCCCGGACGTCGGCGACCTGCTGTTCACGAGCACCGCGCCCGAGTTCGACTCTCAGGCCCTGTGCGCGCTCGACTGCACCAGTCGAACCTACAGCTTCTACTACCCCGAGATCCGACCCGGCACCGACAAGTACGCGATCGTGGCGTCGATCAACTCCAACTACGACGACTGGGCATCGATGTCCGACGACGAATATGGGGCTTACAAAGAGCGATACGCGCGCGATGCGATCGACGTGCTCGGAAAGTATGTCCCCGGCGCCAAAGACAAGATCGACCACATCGAAGTAGCCACCCCGCGCACGTTCGAATTCTTTACCCAGCACCATCGAGCGACGTCCTTCGGCACCAAGTTCGAGGGGCTGAAGGTCAGCCAGACTCTGCCCGAGCAGATCGGAGGTCTGTTCCATGCCGGCAGCGTCGGCATCATCATGAGCGGGTGGCTGGGGGCTGCGAACTACGGGGTCATCGTCGCCAACGAAGTAGACCGGTACCTCCTTCGCACGCGCGAGGTCGCGCATGCCTGATTTTTCCGGACAGCGGGCCATCGTCACCGGCGGGACGCGAGGCATCGGGGCCGCGATCAGCCGGGCATTCCTCGCCGCCGGGGCCGAGGTTCACGCCACGTTCGCGGGCAATGAGGCGGCAGCGGAGGCGATGAGAGCCGACTGCGGGGCTCCGGAGCGTTTCTTCGTCGCGCGGTTCGACGTTGCGGATTATGCGGCGGCAGAGGCGTTCTTCGCCCAGCTGCCCGGGCCGCCGCAGATCCTGATCAACAACGCGGGCATCCGCCGGGACCAGGTGCTCGGGCTGATGCCCGCCGAAGACTGGCGGCGGGTCCTCGCCGTCAACCTCGATGGTACCTACGTGATGAGCAAGCTCGCCGTGCAGGCGATGTCTCGGCCTCGCTACGGACGGATCATCAACGTGACGTCTCCCAGCGGTCAGCGCGGGTTCGCCGGTCAGGCGAACTATGCGGCGTCGAAAGCGGGTCAGGTCGCGCTCGCCAAATCGCTGTCGAAGGAGGTCGCGAAGCGGAAGATCACCGTCAACTGCGTCTCGCCGGGCTTCATCGACACCGAGCTGCTCGCGGATCTGTCGGACGACCACAAGAAGGCGTTCTTGGACATGGTGCCGCTCAAGCGCTTCGGCACCCCGGACGAAGTCGCCCACGCCGTGCTCTTTTTGGCCTCCAAGGAGGCCGCGTACATTACGGGGACCACGTTGGAGGTGACGGGTGGAATCTGACGGACATGCGACGATCCGGCCGGTGAAGGAGATTCTCCCTCACCGAGAGCCGTTTCTATTCATCGACGAGGTCGTGGCGATGACCGACACCACCGTCGTCGCCACCCGGATCGTCCGCGCCGACGAGCCCCAGTTTCAAGGCCACTATCCAGGTCGGCCCATCATGCCCGGGGTCCTGCTGTGCGAAACCATCGTGCAGTGCGGGGCGTACCTCATGGCGATCAAGTTGGGCGAAGACGCGGGCATGAAGGGGGCGCCGGTCGTGGCCCGGATGAGCAACGTTAAATTCAAGCGAATGGTCACGCCCGGCGACCAGCTTCGGGTCGAGGCCGAGCACATGCGATCGATGATGGATGCGCACATGATGACCGGCCGCATTCGTCGCGATGGCAAGATCGTCGCGTCCCTCGACTTCACGGTGATGCTCGTCAACGAGGGTGAGGGCGGCTGAGCCGATGGATTTCTTAGGCTTCGAGGGAAAGACGTTCGTCGTCTTCGGGGTCGCGAACAAGAAGAGCGTGGGCTTTCACGCCGGCCGGGTCCTCGCCGAGCAAGGGGCCACCGTCGTCTACGTGGTCCACACCGAGGCTCGGCGCGAGGCCCTCGCTAAGCGCCTTCCCGGCGCGCCGATCTTCGTTTGCGACGTGGAGGTGCCCGGCGACGTCGATCGGGTCGTCTCGGAGATCGTGGCCGGCCACCCGACCATTCACGGCGTCGTTCACGCCATCGCGTTTGCCAACTACAGCGAAGGGCCGCGCCCGTTCCACGAAGTGCCGCGGCAAGATTTCCTGCAGGCGATGCAGATCTCCTGCCACTCGTTGATGGAGATCTCCGGCGCCCTGAAGCCCCACCTGGATCCCGACGCGTCGGTGGTGACCATCTCGATCTCCACCACCGTCATGGCGGCCGAGAACTACGGCTACATGGCGCCGGTGAAAGCCGCCCTCGACTCCGCGGTGGTCTTCCTGGCCCGCAGCTTTGCCGCCGACAGCCGAGTGCGATTCAACTGCGTGTCTCCGGGGCTGCTGAAGACCAATTCCGCAGCCGGCATTCCCGGCTATGTCGACAGCTACCTATACGCGGAGCAGGTTATCCCCCGCGGGGCAGGGGTCAAGACCGAGGAGGTCGCCAACACCATTGCGTTCCTCCTCAGCCGGGTGTCGTCGGGGATCAACGCCCAACGCATCGTCGTCGACGCGGGGATGAGCATCAATTACTTCGACCGCCGAGTGGTCAAGAAGGTGGTCGATTCGGCGTCCTGAGTGACGTCAACAGAACGCCACCGACGATCACCGCCGCCGCCAGACCCGTGCGCGGCGAAGGAACCTGTCCGAGGGCGAGCCACGCGCCGACGGCGCCCACGATCGGCTGCAGGCCGATGAAGATCGCCACTACCGAAGCGTCGACGTGCTTGAGCGCATAGGCGTTGAGGAAGTACGTGCCGATGGTGGGGCCGATGAGGATGAACGCCAGCGCGCCATAGGCCCCTGCGCTGAGGCCGGTCCAGTCGGTGGCCAGCACCGCCGGCCCCGTCCAAGGCAGGGCCTCGATTGCCCCGAACACGAAGATCCACCCCACGGTGGCCAAGGCGCCGACTCGGGCCACGACCGGCTTGGCCAGCACCAGATACAGCGCATAGCTGGCGGTATTGCCCACGAACAGCAGGTTGCCGACGAGGGTCTCGCTCGACAGGTCGAATCGCTCCACCCGCACCAGGATCAGAATCCCGACCATGGTCACCAGGACCCCCAGCCGCCGGCGTAGGTTCGGGCGTTCGCGTCCGAGAACGGCCCCGAACAGGAGGGTCATCGCGGGCACGATGACGATCATCACCACCGCGTTGATGGGACCCGCACGCTGGAGCCCCTCCGCGTACAGGAGCTGATTGCCAGCGATGCCGAACAGGGCCAGGGCGGCCAGGGCCAGCGCGTCGCGGCGGCTCGGCCACGCCCGGACCCCGCGGACGAGCATGAACAGCAGCGGACCCCCAATCAGGGTGCGAAAGCCGATGAGGGCCGCGGGGCTGACCTCGCGCAAGGCCAGCGCGCCGGCGATCGGCCACAGT